>JBKDUK010000211.1:0-27946 GCA_046339535.1 Planctomycetaceae bacterium
TTCCGCAATCAGTTTCAGGAACCGGTCGCGCGGCAGTTTCGCGAGCGGCTGGCCGTACTGGGATACCCACTGGAAAGGATCGACATCCAGTGCCCGACCAGCGACGAGGCGAGCTACCTGCGGCTGTTCGACGAGACCGACGTGATCCTCGACACCTTTCCGTTCAACAGCCATACGATGACCTGTGAGTCGCTCTGGATGGGGGTGCCACTGGTGACGCTGCGGGGCGACCGCCCCACCGCCCGGCTCTCCACCAGCGTGCTGCGGCAACTGGAGCTACCCGAACTGTGCGCCTCGACCCCGGACGAATTCGTCACCGCCTGCCAACGCCTCGCGGCCCATCCCGAAGCCCTCGCCAACCTCCGGCACACCCTCCGCGACCGGATGCGCACCCGCCTCTGCGACGGCGCGGCATTCATACGGAATCTGGAAGGGTTGTATCGCGCGATGTGGCGGCGGTGGTGTGGGGAGGGAACTTGAAGTTTGAGTGGTGACCAGTCCAGAGGAGTGGAATCGTCCCTTCGTCCACAGATCGGCAGATGACCCCATGACTCACGCAGCGACCGTCGATTGGCAACGCGGCACCGCCCAGTTCACCGACAACCGCTACTCCCGGGGTCATCGATGGCGGTTTGATGGGGGGGCGGAAGTGGCGGCGTCCGCTTCGCCCCAGATTGTGCCGGTGCCCTGGTCCGACCCCGCCGCCGTTGATCCCGAAGAGGCGTTTGTGGCGGCGCTGTCGAGCTGCCACATGCTGTGGTTTCTGTCGCTGGCTGCCAAACAGGGCCTGCGGGTCAACCGGTATCTCGACGAGGCGATGGGCGAGATGGGGCCCAACGAGGCGGGCCGGTTGGTGATGCGGACCGTCACGCTGCGTCCCCGGATCGAGTGGGACGGGGTCGCGCCCGACCTGATAACTGTACGCGCCCTCCACGCCGCCGCCCACCACGAATGTTTCCTCGCCAACTCGGTCCGGACCGAGGTTCTCGTGGTGACAGACCTCTAGGTCGGTCAGTCAAAAAACCGAGGCCATCTCCAGCAGCACGATGTCAAAGCCGGGTCTCACCGCGAACCGAATCGTTTTCTCGTTGACTCATGGTGGGATTGCGGAGGGCCAACAAGCGTCGACGGCATGACGCCCGCCATTTCCCCCGGCCATAGCCTCCAGAGGGCGATTGATTACAATCCGCAAATCTCGTCGCCGTCTGGCGATCGCCTCCCATGTCCCCCCCACCCGTCGATCCCCATGTCGCTGCTTGAACGCTTCATTCGTTACTGCCAGATCGATACCCAGGCCAATGAGGCCAGCCAGACCGTGCCCACAACGCCCGGGCAACTGGAGTTGTGCGGAATGCTGGTCGCCGAGTGCCGCGAACTGGGACTGGACGACGTGACCCTCTCACCGCACGGGGTCGTGATGGCGACCGTCCCCTCCACGGTTCCCCATTCGGCCCCCACCATCGCCTGGGTCGCTCATGTCGACACGTCTCCCGAGACCAGCGGCAAGAATGTGCGGCCCCAGGTGCACGAGAACTACGACGGTCGCGACCTCGTGCTCCCCGGGAACAGCAGCCAGGTGATCCGCGTGGCCGACAATCCCCGGCTGCGTGAACTGCTGGGGAAGACCATCATCACCACCGATGGCACCACGCTGTTGGGAGCCGACGACAAAGCCGGGGTCGCCGCCATCATGGCAGCCGCCGAATACCTGATGACCCACCCCGAGATTCCCCACGGCCCCATCCGGCTCTGCTTTACCTGTGATGAAGAAGTGGGGCGCGGCGTCGACCATCTCGATCTGCAGCAACTGGGGGCGAGCTGTGCCTACACACTCGATGGCGACGGAGTGGGACAGATTGATGCCGAGACATTCTCGGCCGACCTGGCCGTGGTCACCGTGACGGGGATCAACATCCATCCGTCGATCGGCAAGGGGAAGATGGTCAACGCCATCCGCATCCTGTCGGAGTTCATCGCCCAGCTCCCCAGCGACCGCATGAGTCCGGAGACAACCGACGATCGGGACGGCTTTCTGCATCCCTACCAACTCGAAGGGGGAGTGGCCGAGGCGAGCGTGCGCATCTTGTTGCGCGATTTCGAAACCGCCCGGCTGGCCGAACTCGCCCGACTGTTGGAATCGATCGCCCAGGGGCTGCGGAGCCGTCATCCCCGGGCGCGAATCGAGGTGAAGACGCGGGCCCAATACCGCAACATGCGGGATGGCCTTGAAAAAGAGCCGCGGGCGGTCCCCAAGGCGGTGGCCGCTATGCGGGCGTGTGGGCTGGAGCCGAAATTGACCATCATCCGCGGCGGCACCGACGGTTCGCGGCTGACCGAGCTGGGTCTGCCCACCCCGAATCTCTCCACGGGCGAACACAACCCGCACTCGCCGCTGGAATGGACCTGCCTGGAAGAAATGCAGCAGGCCGCCGACGTGCTGGTGGCGTTGGCCCGCGAATGGGGACGCGAAGAAGAGTGACCTCCGTCGTCGACGACGGGGTCGCGGTTACGGAACCCCGCCGTAAGGCGTGACGTAGTCGGTCCGGGTGGCGTCGGAGCGGAAGGAATTCGCCCGGTCGCGCAGCTGCTCGGTGGGAACGAGCATTTCCGGCTGCAGGGTGAAGGTCTGCTCGCGCCAGTCGTTGATCTTGCGCAGGGCGAAATTGTCGCTGAAGAAATCGAGCGGCGGCATCTGGTACCAGGGAGGGCTCAGCGTCACCGGTGTGGTCAGTGTCTGATAGCCATCTTTGATGAGGGTGATGTTGCGGGTGCCGTAGTAGGTGTAGTCGTACCCCACCGGCGTGGTGCCGATTTCCTCTCCATCCACCAGCACGAGTGCCCCGGGGGGATCGCTGCGGATGGTCATCCGGCGATGCATGCAGCCACTGGCCAACAGCAGCCAGACCAGCAGCGCGAACCGGGAGGTCGATCGCAGGAACGACCACAAGAGCGACGGGGAGGGAACCTGTCCGACCATGGCGGGGGGCCTGGCAGAGGGAGGAAAGCGGAGGAGAGAGCGGCGGCCGGTTCCGGAGTTTCCCGGGGAGGGACGGAACGAGCCCGTGGGAAGGGAGCGGGAGATTACCGCGAGGGAGCAACTTCGCCAAGAGGAGATCGAACCGGGCAGTGAACACCCAGACACAGTTGTGCAATGTGTTCCGGGGGGAGGACCTGTCCGACACCAACAGACAGGAGCCACCGGGCGCCCGGCCCAAGGGGAGAAATGCCGGTCAGGGAGTTTATTCCGCGGCGGTGGCGACGGGATAGCTGCGAGGTGAGGCCCTTAAGACATCGGCCCTTTTTGATGCGAGACCCTCAGAGCCAGTGACTGACAGCCAATTCGCAACCAGCCGACCGGGAGACCAAGGCCCCTGGATCGAAGACCCTGGGAAGCAGAGTGATGGTTTTTTGTTCCCAGAGTGTCCGGGGTGCGCCGGGCTGTTGTCAGCCGCATTCGACAGGGCCATAATCTCGCCTGTTGGTTGATCCTTGGATTCCCTGCGTTCCCATGATTGTTGCCCCCTCTCCCCGCGATCTGCGCCATTTGAATGCCGCCGAGGGCTATCTCATGCTCGGCATGGCGGAGCATGCGCTCGACGAATTGGGGGGGGTGACACGTCCACTGGTCGATCCGTTCCCCTACTTTTTGTTGAAGGGGTATGCCCTGCGCGACCTGCAACGGTACGCGGCAGCGTTGGACGCTTTTGAGGGCGCGTTCAACGTCAATCCCGATCACCTCGGTTTGCTTCTGGCGATGGGGTGGTGCTACAAGCGGACGTCCCAGTTGCCCCGGGCCATCACCATGCTCGAAGTGGCGCAGCGGGTCGATCCTGAAGACGCTTTGGTGGCGTACAACCTGTCTTGCTACTGGGCGCTGGCCGGTGAAAAAACCAAGTGCCTGACCAGTCTCGCAAAGGCTCTGCAACTCGATGACGCGTTTCGGAACAGCATCGAAACAGAAACCGATTTCGACCCCGTCCGCAACGATCCCGATTTTCGGCGGATGCTGAGGATCTTTGACAACGAGAAACTGCTGGCCCAGAAAAAGGGCTGACGCTTCCGCGTGCCAAGTTCTCCTCGGGGTTGAGCAAGCCGCGGACATGCCGCATTAAGTGGCTGCGTCGGCCGAGCCTTGTATCCGCCAAGTGTCACAGGCGAGTTCCGCGCAGTCTCGCCACCGTCGGCCCTCACCAGCCCGCGCAAGAACACGGGCGATCGACTGGGGTCGATCGCCCGTACAAAGCAATCTCTTGCTGAGGAAAGCCGGGTGGGCCGAATCCGTCCCACACCGGTCGGTTAGTGGCTGGAGCCGCCGGGCAGGCGGTCGAGCACGCTGTCGATCAGCCGGTATTCGCGGGCCTCTTCCGCCGAGAGGAAGTTGTCGCGGTCGGTGTCCTGCTCGATTTTGGACAAAGGTTGCCCGGTGTGCTTGAGCAGAATCTCGTTCATCATCTGCTTGATGCGGATCACTTCCTTGGCGTGGATTTCGAGTTCAGTGGCGGTCCCTTCCATCCCGGCGAGGGGCTGGTGGATCATGATACGGGCATGGGGCAGCGCGTGCCGTTTGCCAGGGGCCCCCGCCGCCAGCAGAATTGCCCCCATACTGGCCGCCTGCCCGATGCAGTAGGTGGCGACATCGGGCTTGATGAACTGCATGGTGTCATAAATGGCCATCCCTGCGGTGATCGAACCGCCGGGAGAGTTGATGTAGAAGTGCACGTCGGCCTTCTCATCTTCGAACTGCAGGTAGAGCAGCTGCGCCACGATGGCGTTGGCGACGGCATCATTGACCTGCGTTCCCAGAAAGATGATGCGATCTTTCAGGAGGCGCGAGTAGATGTCCATCGCCCGCTCTTCGCGGCCGCTTTTCTCGATGACGTAGGGAACGAGAATCGACATGTTCAAATCGCTTTCGCGGGATGGGATGCGGAGGGAGTTGCGGGGACGGACCCCACACTGGATGCCTGTGGCACTGTCGGCCAGACGAACCCGGCGGGGACCGAAGCCTGCTGAACGGAAGGCCGACCCACCGAATAACCGAGGCCTACTTCTTCTCGGTCCCCTTGGGAAGCTTCAGCAGCACTTCATCGACGAGGCCGTACTCTTTGGCCTGGGAGGCCGAGAGGTAGCGGTCACGCTCTGTATCCTTGGCGATGACCGATTTGGGCTGCCCTGTGTGTTTGGCGAGAATGTCGTTGAGCACCTCGCGGGTTTCGAGGATCTCCTTCGCCTGGATCTCGATATCCGAGACCTGTCCCCCCACCGAGCCATGGGGCTGATGAATCATCACTTTGGCGTGCGGCAGGATGAACCGCTTCCCCTTGGCACCGCCCGCGAGCAGAACCGCCCCGCCGCTGGCCGCCATGCCGACGCAGAGGGTCTGAACCTGGCAGTCGAGGTACTGCATGGTGTCGTAGATGGCGAGGGTGGCCGAAACCGAGCCCCCGGGGGAATTGATGTAGAAATTGATGTCCTGGTGCCGGTTTTCGGACTGCAGGAACAGCATCGCCATGACGATCTGGTTGGCGCTTTCGTCATAGATCGGCCCTTGCAGGAAAATGATGCGGTTTTCCAGCAGCAGGTCGGCCAGCGTCATCTGCCGCTGCCGGGCGTAGTCGCGGGGCCGTTGCAGAAACGGGGTGATGGGACCGGCGTACGAATCAAACATGAACTTCCCCAAGAGGAAAGAGTGGAGTCTGCGCACCAAGACACCCGACCCAGCGGATGGATCGGGTGTGGTGAGGCAATTCTAGGAGAAATGTCGAGTGGGAGAATAGTGTCTCTCACGCGACCCGGCAAAAACCGGAAGGCGGGATCAGCCCGCGGCTTCTTCCTCAACAACCGGTTCCGAGACCGCGCCGAGTTCGCACAGGGCGAGATCGACGGCATGCGAGTTCTCGGGAGGGGTCCACTGATCGGGAACGTCTTCGAAGCTGGCCTTTTCGAGGATGAAGTCGACCGCCTTGCGTTCGCGGATCTGGGCTTCGAGGTTCTCCATCATCCCCCGGCGTTCGAGTTGCGCCCGAACCTTGCGGGGGCTCTCACCCGACTGCTGGGCCATGTTCAGAATCTCCATCTCTTTCTCGACGGGCGAGACTTCGATGTTCTGCTCGGTGGCCAGCTTGTCGAGAATGAAGTGCTGCTTGAGCGCCTGACGGGTTTCCGACAGTTGATTCTGCCGCATCTCAGCCTGCCGGGCAGCGATCTGCTGATCGGTGTAACCCGCTTCGCGCATTTCCAGAACTTCGCGACGGAGGGCGTTTTCAACCTGCCGCAGGACCAGGTTCTCGGGGAGGTCCCACTGGGCCGACGCCGAAATCTGCTCGAGCACCTGCTCGCGAACCGCCTGCCGCTGGCGGAACTTCAACTGCCGGTCCTGCACGTTGTGGAACCACTTCCGCAGTTCGTCCACGGTCTCATGTCCGAAGACATTCGCCAGCTTTTCCGTTTCGAAGAGGGACTTGCGGCGCACATCCTGCACTTCAACTTCGACGGTCACCGTCTCGCCGCGAAGTTCGGCTCGGGAGGCCTCCATCGAAATCTTGGCCGGCATAGACAGATGCGCCCCGGGAGTCGCCCCCAGCAGCAGTTTGTCGGCGGCTTCGGCTTCGGCATCGAGGAACCGGATGCGGGGAGAAACCCGCAATTGCACCCCCGACCGTCGACCCAGTTCTTCGCCGTTGAACACGACGCGGACGTCACCAATCACCAGGTCACCCGCCTCCGCCGGATTGTCCAGCGGCTCGGACATCGTCGCGAACTGTTCACGGTAGGCGTCGATCGAAGCCGTGATCTCCTCATCGGTGACTTCCCGAACCGGGCGGCGAATCTTCAGACCGCTGTAGTCCGGCAGATCGAATTCGGGACGGACTTCAACCTCAAAATCAAACTCGAAATCGCCCGCCTCGGGAATTTCAAGCGTCGTCACGTCGAGATCGGGCTCGTTGATCGCATCCAGATTGTGCTCTTCAGCCAGCTGCTCGAGGCTCTCCATCAGCACCCGCTGCAGCACCTGACCACTCACCTCGCGGCGGAATCGCTTCTCGACCAACGAGCGGGGTACCCGCCCCTTGCGGAAGCCGGGCACATCCGCGGAAACGATCAGTTCCCGCAGCGACTTCGAGAGTGTCGAATCGATCTCGGCCCGTGGAACGGTGACAAACACCTTCTTCCGACAGGGCCCGGTCGACTCGATCTTGACCTTCAAGTCGAGCCGCCGCTGCTCGGGAACCGCACTCATCGACTGTCCGGCGACGTCTGTAGCTGTGTCTGTCATGATTCCTTCAACTCGTTCACCAGATTGGTGACTGCAACCCAAAATCCAAGGCGAAACGCACCACAGCCGGGATCAACCCGGCATCTGGCCAAACAGGAGAAAGCCCGGTTCCGTTGTCTCCACCGAAGTCGCCTTTCCGGGCAACCCAAGGGGCCAACCGTCGTCTCACCCCAGATTTGACGCGGGCCCGGACCGGCGGACACCCCCCCGTCCGAGCTCTGGACTCCACTCCGCCACACCTCAATCACAGACGGCACCGTCTTGTCCGCTGGCGGAATGGACAAAACCAGATCGAAAATCGGTTGACGATTGGCCGAAAAAGGCCAGATTCCCAACGCTCCAGCAATCCGGATTCCAACCGGGCACCAAGGCTGCAAGCCGCTGGACCCCCACTGAAATCCCGCCACGTCTGAAACGCCACTGGCCGAAAAGGGCCAACGGCCCGAGGGAGACTGTCTCCCACGGGCCGCTTTGGACCATCCCGGCGAATCTGCCGTGAGCCGATTTGCCACGAGAGCGGGTGATGGGGATCGAACCCACGACAACCACGTTGGCAACGTGGTACTCTACCACTGAGTTACACCCGCACACGAGATGGTCGCGATTATATTGGCTTCCCATCAGCTTGCAAGTCCACGGGTCCAACTCGTCGCCGGTCGTGCGGAAACTTCCCCGATCCATCCGATGTCGCTGCTGCTGAGCGCCTGCTGGCCGGGGCCCCCGGCAATCCACTGCCGCCCGCATCCACGTTTCCCGCCCCTCGTCGGCATCCCGTCATCCCCCTGCCCCCTTGCGAAGTCCACAGGCCGATGTGACTTTGGTCCGGAATTCGCTATAATTTCAACCGGTTCCAATACGTCACCTCGACAGTCCGACGACCTCCACATCTGATCACCTGCGCGTTCCGTTCTCTGCAGATTCTCCTGTGAGACGGTCGACCGGCGACCAGTGATTGCCTCGGCCGCTTCAAGACCGATTTTCTTCTCCCCGCGTGGTTCCTGGTCACCAATCGATGAAACTTTCCTGTAGCCCCCACCCCCCCAGCGAAATCGCTGCCGATTGGCTCGTTCTGCTCTTGCCAGAAGGATTTCCGCTCGAAGGAGAACTGGCCCAGATCAATCAAGCCCTGGGTGGACTGCTGGAGCGCCTTCGCACCCAGCAGGATTTCCAGGGCAAACTGGGTGAACTCTGCCAGGTTCCCGCCCCCGCGGGGATCGCTCCCCAACGTCTGCTGCTGGCAGGCCTCGGACCAGTCGAGGCTCTCAGCGTCCGCAGCCTCAACCGCACCCTCCAGACCGCCGCCCGGACCAACACTGGGAAGCCCACCCGCCTGGTGGCCCTCAGCCTGCGAGCTGTCCAGTCGGCCAACCTCGCCCCTGCGGCCCTGGTCCAACTGGCGGTCACCGCGTTTGAACTCGGCTGCGAGGGACAAGACCTGTTCCGGGCCGAAAAGAAACGGCACCCGCTGGAGGAACTGGTCCTTCTGGTCCCGGCCGATGCGAATTCCGCCGAACTCAACGCCGCCGCCGCCACCGGCCAGATCCTCGGAGAGTCGGTCAATCTGGCGCGTCGGCTGGTCAACCTGCCCGCCGAAGACATCTACCCCGAGAGCTTTGCCAACCAGGCGGTCGCCCTCGCCAGCGGAGCGGGCATTCATTGCGAGGTGCTTGATCAACAGGCGCTCGAAGCCGAGAAAATGGGCTCGCTGCTCGCAGTGGCCCGCGGCAGCGGCCGCCCTCCCCGCGTGGTGATTCTCGAATACCGCGGAGCCCCGGGCGCGGGTCATAAGGTTTTGGGGCTGGTTGGGAAAGGGGTCACCTTCGACAGCGGCGGACTGTCGCTGAAGCCGACCGACGGCATGCTGACCATGAAATGTGACATGGCGGGGGCCGCTTCTGTTCTCGCCGCTGTGGTCGCGATCAGCCGGCTGAGACTTCCCGTCAATGTCATCGGCATGGTGGGCCTGGTCGAAAACATGACCGGCGGGCGGGCGATGAAACTGGGAGACGTGCTGCGCTCCCGCCGGGGTGTGACCATTGAAGTCCAGAACACCGATGCCGAGGGACGGCTCGTTCTCGCTGATGTGCTTGACCTGGCCCTTTCACGGGGAGTCGATTACATCGTCGACCTCGCCACGCTGACCGGAGCCTGCGTGGTGGCGTTGGGCGAGGACGTGGTCGGGGCAATGTCGAACAACCAGGCGTGGTGCGACCGCGTGCTGGCGGCCGCGCAAGCCGTCGGAGAAGACACCTGGCAACTGCCGATGTTCGATCACTACGCCGATCTCATCAAGAGCGATGTCGCCGACATTCGCAACGTCGGCGGACGATGGGGGGGAGCCATCACTGCGGCCAAGTTTCTGGAGCGGTTCGTGGGAGACAAACCCTGGGTCCACCTCGACATCGCCGGCCCCGCCTTCGCCGCCGCCGACAAGCCGCACCGTGAAGGGGGCGGCACCGGGGTCATGGTCCGCACCCTCGTCGAACTGGCCCGCACGATGTAGTGCCCTTCCGCACCGGCCGCCGGACTTGTCCCGCGGCCGGATGCTGCTGCGTTCCATTGGCTTGCCGCCAATCGATGTACGGCCGAGCGGGAGACCGGCGTGTTTTCCTGCTATTCCAGAATCTGGATGTCAACCCGTCGAAACTCGACAGGATGACTCTCAGACTGCAGCGAGATCGTGCCCCCCTTCAGCAGCAACTGTCCCCCTTGCTTCGCAGCCAGCTCTTTGGCGTGCGCGTCGCGAGGGTCGAGTTGCGGCTGCTGGTACTCGAGAACCACCTGCCCGTCGATGAGGTGCCGGATCACCTGATCGCCGCGCACTTCGAGCTCGACCGTCACCCACTGATCGCCGTGATAGGTCTTCGATTTGGAATTGGTGCAGTGCCGGGTGACCAGTTCCGGCCCCATCACCACATTCGTTCCCGGTGTGCAGAGGTTGGCAGTGGGGCGGTCCCCCTGTCCGGGGCCTCCCAGCAGCTGCACCTCGATTGACGCGGGAAAGTCCTGGTCGAGCGCCATGCCGGCCGGGTCTTCCCCATGCACCATCACGCCGCTGTTGCGAAAGGCCCACCCCGGCCCCCCGGCACACTGGTCGCCGGTGAAGCGGTATTCGACCCGCAGCCGATAGTTCGAAAATGGTTCACGATAAAACAAGTGCCCGAACTTCTCTTTGAATTCGGGGTACTTTTCCCGGTCATAGGCAACCTTCAGCACGCCATTCTCAACCCGGAATGTGTTGCCGTAGTTGTCGCCCAGCTTCTCGCCCCGGATCTTGGGAATCCACCCGTCGAGATCCTTGCCATTGAACAGGGGCCGCCACTTGGCGGCCGACTTGTCTTCGGCCCCCAGCCGCAGTGCGGGAATCAGCAGCAGGGCTACGCTGCACAGCCCCACCCACGTCAGACGCGTCTGCCACAAACCGGAAAAGAACATCAGAAACTCCTGCCGCCGCGAGCGCGGGATTTTTGGGAGATGGGAAAGACAGCGAAGAGGAACTCTCAGTGGGCCGCCACGGGGAAGAGATTGCCAGCCGCGTCGAAAGCCAGTTCGGCGGGCGGGCCCATAACCTCCAGATCGGACCGCCGTTCCAATTCCGGACGATACGCGGTGCTGACCAACACCTCGGCCAGATGCAGCGTGTTGGAGATCTGGATGACGCGGGCCTCGGGGGGTTCGGGCAGACCAATCGTCGGGAACGCGTTTTCGAGCACTTCCCGGTCGGTGTCATACCAGATGGGAATGGCGGCGGCGGGGGCGTGACCTCCCGTAATGGCGTTGATGGCGGTGATCTTGCGGTCAACCGCCTCGGCGGTACGCCGGTTGGTGAACTCGGCCATACCGATCCCGGTGGCGTTCCCCTTGGTCGCCTTCGTCAGGCTGCGGACGAAGATGGTCCGCACCCGGGTCTGATCGCGCTCGGTCGCCTTGTGGTCGTTGTACTTTCGGCCGATGACGTTGGTATCCATTCCGGTACCGCTGATGTTCTTGCCGATCTCGTCGATGATCAGCGGGTGCACGTCATCAAACGGCAGGCGGGGCATCCACTGCTTGGCCAGCACCAGCAGTTCCTTCTCGCGCTGCAGGAAGGTCTCGGGAGGGACGGCGGCAACAAGAGCGGTCTCATCGAAGGCGTTTTCGACAATCCCCACCCCGCAAATCACCTTGCACTTTTTCAGCACCCGTTCTCCGACCGAGGTGACGATGTCGTACCAGTTGTAGTCGGTGATCGCACGGTGGTAGATCTTCGCTCCGTTGTGCTTCCCCAAGCCAATCAGCATCATTTTGTGGAGGCCGCTTTCGATCTCCCCCACGAAATTCGTATGGGGCTTGACCCGCCCCGCCACGACGACATGGTCGGCCCCGAATGCGTGCTTGTCGAAGTGCACCGGCACACCATGGGGTGTCTGGTCGACAATCACCGTCTCCATCGACGCGCGGATCTCGCACCCCATGGTCGCCTCGGTGATACCATAACCTTCGACAATCGCCCGTTGCCCCTCGGCTGTCCCCCCGCCGTGACTTCCCATCGCGGGCACAATGAACGGAACCGCCCCCAGCGATCGAAAGTGCAGGACGATGGCCTTCGTAATCTGTTCGATGTTGGCGATTCCCCGGCTGCCCACGGTAATCGCCACCGTCTGCCCGGGTCGCACCTTCTGCCCGAGGGACAGAGACCGCAACTGAGTCTCAACCTCGCCGGGAATGTCGTTCACGCGGGGATTGTTGAACTTCTGCCGCACTCGCAGCATCTGGGGGAACTGCATCGCATCGCACTCCAACACGGGCCGCCGAAGTCCGGAAATCCGGTTCAGGCAGGCCACAGGGCCTCCCGGCGGGCGCACCGTCGCCCCTCGGGTCAAGTGTCGAGAGGATATCGAGTCGCCCCACTGGGGGGAAATCGTATCTCGGGACGTCGCCGACCGCTCTGAATCCGCCGGCAGTCGACTCGGCCCTGCGACGTGACCGGCTGACCGTCCGGCTGTTCGGTTCCAAACCCTGGCAAGCTGGGAAGCCGGGTCAATCTGGGCCCCCCGTGCAAAAAACCTCATCTTGACGCGTTTTCCGACACCTGACATATAGCCCGCCCCAGCGATGCCCCCCGGCCAATGTCCGGCTTCCGCCCTCAGTGCCAACGGCAGTGCTGACGTTCCGGGCACGCTGTGTGCCAGTTGCCTCAAATCCCTCCTCGCGGAGTTTTCTCCCGTGCGCAAGTCCCTGCTGTGGTCGGCCAGTCTCTGGGGAGCCCTGGCGATGGTTGCTCCCTCGTCGGCCCGGGCTCAGGCCCCGGCGGCCGCCAATACCAACGCCGCCCCCCAGAAAATCGCCGTCCTCGACACGGAACGGGTCTTCCTCGAGTCGGAACAGTTCAAGAAGCTGCGCGATGAGCTGGTCGAACTGAAGAAGTCGAAGCAGCAGAAGCTCGACCAACTGCAGCAGCAGAAGGCGGCCCTCGTCAGCGATGTCCGCGATCAGCAGCTCGATTTCGACAGTGCCGAAATGGTCTCCAAGGAAGAAGAGCTCATCAAGATCGAGACCAGCGCCAAGACCTATGCGGCCGTCGCCAAGCAGCAGGTCATGCGGCGGGAACTGGAGATTCAGTCCGAGATGTTCCAGGCGGTGCAGAAGGCGCTCGACAAGTTTGCCGAGACCAACGGTTACTCGATGGTGCTCAACGCCCACAAACTGGATGAATCGGTCGAGAACCCCAACGAGCTGACCCGCACCATGCTGCAGACGGTCACCTGGCACCGCAACCGGGAAGACATCACCGATGCGGTCATCCAATACCTGAATCAGCGGTATGCCGCGGGAGAGAACGTACAGCCCGCCTCGGGCACCGGGACCGCCAAGCCCAAGGCGACCCAGGCCGAGGGGACCCGACCCGCCACCACCAAGCCCGCGACGGGTGCGCCGGCCAAACCAGCCGCCGGCACCGCACCCAAGGCGGGCAGCGCTCCCGCTGCGGGAACCGGTGCCGCCCCCCGCAAGCCGACCAGGTAGTCGCTCGCGAGTGCTTCCAAACTGCCTCCGGGGCGGAGTGTCAACGCAAGTTGGCATTCCGCCCTGTTTGTTTTGACGGCGAGCGGAACCAAAAGCCATGCAGCGCGTCGTCAATTCCCGCCATCACCGGCACCTGTGATGGACCGGCGTTTCTGAAGCCTCCTTCATGACCTGTTGGCACTGGGGGTGGCCGGTCTATTATCGAGGTCGAACGTTCCCCCGCCTCGCGGTGACCTCGCATGACTTCTCCCTACCAGCGGTTGGTGCACGAGCTGCGCCAATCCTTCCCGCAGCCGGTCTCTGACCGGGTGCACGACGCCTATTTCGCCTTCTCGGTGCTGCGCACGCTCGATGCCGTCGACGCGCTGAAATCCAGGACCCCCCTGCTGGGGACTCCCGTTGCTCCCGATTTTGAAGGGGCGCGCGCCCTGCGGATGGAGGAGAATCCGGGGCAACTCGAAGAGATCACCCAGCGGCTCGTGCAGCACCTCTCGGGGATGTTCATCTGGGGGCATCCCCGCGCCCAGATCAACGTCATCTCACCCCCCACCATTCCCAGCATCATCGGGGGGCTGTTGCCATCGATCTACAACCCCAACCTGGTCAGCGAAGAGAGTTCACGGCAGGTCGCGCTCGCCGAGGTCGAAGCCTCGGCCATCACCGCCGGCCTCGTTGGCTACGACCCCCGAAATGCGGTGGGAATCTTCACGTTTGGCGGCACGGCCACCACTTTGTACGGCGTGCGGCTGGGAGTCGAGAAGGCCGCGCCGGGAACCATGACACACGGCCTGCGCGAACCGGTGGCGATTGTCTGCTCCGAACGTGCTCATTATGCAGCAAAGACCGTCTGCGGCTGGCTGGGACTGGGCTATGACAATCTCGTGCTGGTCCCCACCGACGCCGACAACCAGATTCGCCCCTGTCTCACCGAGACAATCTGCCGCGACCTCCTGAAGCAGGGACGCAAGATCGGCGCGATCATCGCCACGATGGGAACCACTGACGCCTTCGGCGTCGATGACCTCGAGGCCCTGCATGCCGTGCGCGACCGCCTCGTGACCGAGTTCAATCTCGACTACATCCCCCACCTGCATGCCGACGCGGTCATCGGCTGGGCCTGGAGCGTCTTCGACGATTACGACTTCGAGTCGAACCCGCTGGGATTCCGACGCCGTACCGTGCGGGCCCTGGCGATTGTCCGCAACCGTATGCGGCACCTGGGTTTGGCCGATTCGATTGGAATCGACTTTCATAAAACCGGGTTCACCCCCTACATCTCCAGCCTGTTCCTGCTGCGGGACTCGTCCGACCTGAAGCTGATTGCCCGCACCAAAGACTCGATGCCGTATCTGTTCCAATCGGGAGAGTATCACCCTGGGCAGTATACGCTGGAGACTTCCCGCTCGGCCTCGGGCGCCATGGCCGCCCTCGCCAACCTGCTGTTGTTCGGCAAGAACGGACTGCGGTCCCTGTTGGGGCACGTCGTTTCGATGGCCGAGGCACTCCGCGAACAACTCGAATCGCACGAGGCAACCCACGTGCTCAACTCGGGCAATCACGGACCGGTCACCCTGTTCCGCGTCTATCCTCCCGGAACCGACACCTTCAAGATCCCGGAACTGGAACGGACCGACGCGAGTTACCGCAGTCTGCTGCTCCGCCACAACCAATACAACCGTCGGATCTTCGAGATCATCCAGGCCGAGGCGTTGCAGGGCCGGGGAGTTGTCATCTCGCTGACCGACAGCTACCGCCAGACTGACTATGGTGAACCGACGGTGGCTCTCAAGTCGTATATTCTCAGCCCGTTCGCCGAAGAAGAGGCGGTCCAGTTCGTGCTGGAATCAATCTGGCGGGCCCGGGCGCAACTCGCCGAGGAAGACTGGAAGCTGTAAGCGGGCAATCTGGGAGTCCACCCCCAACAACCACGGCCCATGGTTCGCCGGACCGGGCACGGTCCTGTCCTGCAGCCCCTGCTTTTTCCGGCTGGTTCATGGCGAAGCGACGGCCGCTTCGTCACAATCCCGCTCACGGGCCTGGTTCGCCCCCTCCCTCCGATCCCCCCCATGGCCCCTCCGGTTCCATGCTGTCGATCATCGTCCCCGTCTACAACGAGCACGAGAGCCTGCGGGAATTGCACGGGCAGATCGCCAGTGCCTGTCTAGGAGCCAGTCAGGCCTGGGAACTGCTGTTCGTCGACGACGGCTCGACCGATGGCAGTTGGCGAGTCATTGAAGAACTCGCCCGCGAACACCCCCAGGTCCGGGGGTTGCGGTTCCGACGCAACTTCGGCAAGGCGGCGGCCCTCGCCGCGGCCCTCGAGGCCACGCGGGGCGAGATCATCTTCACCCTCGATGCCGACCTGCAAGACAACCCCGCCGAGATCCCCCGCTTCCTGCAGAAACTCGCCGAGGGCTACGACCTGGTGACTGGCTGGAAAGTGCGCCGACTCGATCCGTGGCACAAGACCAAGCCCAGCAAAGTCTTCAACTGGATGGTCAGTCGCCTGACCGGGCTTGAGCTGCACGACCACAACTGCGGCTACAAGTGCTTCCGCCGCGGGGTGGCCCACGAGCTCAACCTTTACGGAGAACGGCACCGGTTCATTCCCGCGCTGGCTCACGCCCGTGGCTTCCGTGTCACCGAAATCGACGTCCACCATCGCGCCCGTCCCCATGGGCACAGCAAGTATGGCCTGCGGCGGTTTCATCGCGGCTTTCTCGACCTGCTGACGGTGAAGTTCCAGACCAGCTACGGCAGCCGCCCCATGCACCTGTTCGGTGGATTGGCCCTGCTGGCCGGTGCATCCGGCCTGTTGGCACTCTTCGGCCTGGGCCTGCGCGGTCTGCTCGCGGGGGGACCGCTGCAGCGAGTCGATGCGTTCCTGGCCGCGGGAGGCTTCGCACTGTTGCTGCTGGCCGCACTGCTGGTGGCCCTGGGCTGCCTGTCGGAATTGCTGATCGCCAATCCCGCACAACGCCCCCCCGACTCCAGCATCGCAGACCGGACCGGCCCGACCTCAGACAGCTGACATCCCAACGGGACGGGGTTCCCCGGTCTTTCGTTTCGGTGGGATTCGACCGGTTGGACCCCTGGTTGCGTTTTCAAGACGCCGTGGCTGATAATCCCGTCAACCGGTCCCGGCCCCTCTGGCCAGGCCCGGCAGTCTGCCCCCCTCCCTTCGCAAGGAACCTGCAGCCATGCGTCCTCAACTCATCGCACTCACCCTCTCCAGCCTGCTCACGCTGGGCTCCGTCAGCCAGGCTGCCCACAAATGGGGACTGAAAGACGGCGCTCCCGATTTGGTTTCGGCGGGACAATTGGCCTTCGGCCCCGATGGCGTGCTGTTCGTGGGAGACGCCAAGGGAGCCGCGGTGTTCGCCATCGACACCCGCGACGCCCAGCCCGCCAGTGCCATCGCCCCCCGCAACATTGAGAATCTCACGGCCGCCCTCGAGAAACTCCCCGGGGTCAAGGCCCCCATCGCCGTGAATGACCTCGCGGTCAACCCCCTCTCGGGACACATCTACCTGTCGTTGTCTGTCGGCGAGGCCAGGTCCCCCGCCCTCGCCCGCGTCGACCACGCCGGTGCCGTCAGCCTGCTCGACCTCAAAAATGTCCCCGTCCGCAAGGCGACGCTGCCCAACCCGCCGGAAGACAAGATCACCGGCGAAGGTCCCCGCGCCCGCAACCGCCGCGATGAGACCGTCACCGACATCGCCTACGCCTCGGGGAAGGTACTGGTGGCCGGGGTAACGTCCGGCGACGCTCCCTCGCGAATCCGCGAAATCGCCTTTCCCTTCTCCGACAACGCGACCGGTACACCGATTGAGATTTACCACGGGGCCCACGGCAAGCTCGAAGACAACGCCACCGTCCGCACCTTCGTCACCATGACCATCGACGGCGAACCGTCAGTCCTGGCCGGGTTCACCTGCACCCCGCTGGTCCGGTTTCCCCTCGCCAGCCTGTCGAAGGGAGACAAGACCCGTGGCACCACCGTCGCCGAACTGGGCAACCGCAACATGCCCCTCGACATGATCGTCTACAAGAAGGCCGACGAAAACTTCCTGCTGATGAGCAACAACAACCGCGGGGTGATGAAAATCAGCACCCGTGACATCGGCCGCAAGGAAGGCATCACCCAACCCGTGCCCGGTGAGAAGCTGACCGAAGGCCAGGCCTTCGAAACCATCACCGACCTCGCCGGGACCGTGCAGCTCGACCGCCTCAGCGACACCCTCGCGGTGGTCATCCGCCAGCAAGACGGCGTGCTGCGACTGCAGACCGTACCGCTCCCCTGAAGCCATCACCCCGGTTGACCGCGTCCTCTCAATCGTTTCCCAGAACTGTCCGCAGCGCTCTCTCAGGAAGCTTGCGAGACCTGCGGCGAATGGGAGCAGACCACCGGTCGACCTGGCGCCACCCAACTGTCACGGCATTCCCGGCCTCGGCCGGGAATGTCGTGTTTTTGTTTCCGCCGGCATTCACGATCGCCCCCCCGGAATCTGCTCCGCGAAGCGCTGGGACCGCGCTGAGGGCTCGGCCGCCGCCCGAACATGGATTCGCCGGTCATTCCCGCCCATCCCGGGCTGGTGAACAAATTCCTTTCAGATCACTGGCCGGTTATACTTACGGAATTGGTTCTCAGCCGGGAAAGTGACCTTTGACCCGACTCGAGACCCCGGATTGATGACGCGCGCGATCCTCCCCAGTCCTTCGTCCCTCCGCCCCTGTTCCGAAGTCGAGATGCGAACCGACTTACCGCTCTCCACTCGCAGTCGCTCCCGACTCCAACCGCTGGTGGGTTGGATGCTGGCTGTCGCCTGGGCTCTCGTCATTCTGACCCCGGCGGCTGCCGATGACGACCTGCAGTTCTTTGAGACCCGCATCCGGCCAGTGCTGGTGCAGCATTGCGATCGCTGTCACAGTGCCGACGCCAAAGAGCTCCAGGGAGGTCTGCGTCTCGACCTGAAAGCGGGCTGGCAACAGGGGGGCGACTCAGGAGAACCCGCCATTGTTCCCGGCGACCCCGAGGGGAGCCCGCTTCTCAAGGCGGTGCGGCATGCCGAGGGTGTGGAGGCCATGCCCCCCAAGCAGGCCAAGCTCTCGGCCGACATCATCGCCGACTTCGCCGAGTGGATCCGCAGAGGGGCCCCCGACCCGCGCGAGGGGACCGTCACTCGTCGCGACAAATCGGCCGAATGGGAAGCCGAGTTCCACAACCGGCTCGACTGGTGGAGCCTCAAGCCACTGCAGCCGGTCCCTCCTCCGACAGTCCAACACGCCAACTGGCCCCGGAACGACGTGGACCGCTTCCTCCTGGCCCGGCTTGAGGCCGAGGGGCTGCAGCCCGTTCCCGACGCCGACCGCGCCACCCTCATCCGGCGCCTCAGCCTGGTTCTCACTGGTCTCCCCCCCACCCCGGAACTGATCGCCCGCTTCACTCCCGATTCGTCTGCCGACTGGTACGAACAACTGGTCGCCGCTCTGCTTGAGAGTCCCCATTTCGGCGAACGCTGGGCCCGGCACTGGATGGATGTCGTCCACTATGCCGACACCCACGGATATGAATGGGACGTTCCCGCCAAAAATGCCTGGCGCTACCGCGACTACCTCACCCGGGCCTTCAATGCCGACGTGCCATTCAATCGGCTGATTCTGGAACAGATCGCCGGAGACCAGCTCGAACCACGGCTTGATCCTCTGACCCGACAAAACGAGGCGCTGCTGGGTCCATTGGCGCTCCGGCTGGGAGAACGCCGGCATGGCGACAGCGCCGCCGCCGATGGAGTCAGCCAGGAGGCGATCGCCAACATGATCGACACGCTGGGCAAGGGGTTCCTGGCCACCACCCTGGCATGTGCCCAGTGCCACGATCATAAGCTCGACGCCGTCGAACAGCGCGACTACTACTCGCTGGCGGGCATGTTGATGAGCACCCGCTTCAGTGTTCGGGCGGTCGACACCCTCGATCCCAACGAGGCGCTCATCGACCGTCTGCGCGGGGTGAAGGGGCAGATTCGGCAGGAACTTGCCCGCCTCTGGGTCTCCGCCAGCGATCCCGCCGCTGTGGCCGCGACCCTGCGCGGCATTCCCGCAGACGCCACCCCCTCCCCCGCCTTTCCCAACACGCTGATCGAGTTCTGGAAGCGATCGCTGGCCAAGGCGGTCACTTCTGATGAATTCGATGCCGAGCGGCAGCGCCGCCGCGATTCCAACCAGGCCAATCTCACCGTCGTCGCCGACTTCACACGCGAGCAGCCGGTGGGAGAATGGAAACTGGCCGGATTCGGTCCGTGGCACGGTTACGCCCGCGATGGCGAGATCATTGTTGCCGACGAAGGGGACTCCGCGATCCAGCAGGTCGTCCCCGCCGGCCGGTACACCCATCTCTGGTCCTCCCGGCTCGCCGGCAGCCTGCAGAGTCCCCAGCTCGATCCCCTCCAGCCGGTCACCCTCTCGCTGCAGTTGGCCGGAGGAAAATTCTCGTCGTATACCTTCGTGCTCGACCGGGCCCTCAATTCCGAGCGTCTGCAGTTCCTCAACCGCCCCAGCCCCTCGTGGCTGACGGTCACTGCAGGTCGCTTCGACACGCTCGAAGGCAGCATCGACACCTTCCCCCGACGGGTCTATTTTGAGGTCACCACCAAGGCATTCAACAATTACTTCCCCCCCCGGGTCGGCTATGGCGGAGCCTCGGAAGCCGAGATGAACGACCCCCGCTCGTGGTTTGGCATCACCCGGGTTGTCCAGCACCCGGCCGGTCTGCCTCCGCTGGATGAACTGGAACGCTTCGAGCCGCTGTTCCACTCAGCAAGCTCAACGCCGGAGACGAACGCTCCGGTCGCCGAGGAAGACTGGGCCCTGCGGTTGGCCCGGCTGTTAAACGCAGCCGTGGAACGCTGGACCCGCCACGAGACTTGTCCCGACGACGTCCCCCTGATCAACGAGGCGCTCGCCCAGAAACTCTTGCCCAATGCCGTCGCCGCCAGTGCCGAACTCGGGCGTCTCATCACCGAGTACCGTTCGCTCGAGCAGCAAATCGAGCCCGATTGCACGGCGGGCTCGGTCGAGGAATGGGCCGAAGGACGCGACGACCGCATTGGCCTCCGCGGCTCGTACACCGAACTGGGAGAGAGCGTGCCGAGGGGTGGAATCCGGTTGCTGGGCCCGCTCCCCTCGCGCACCGCAGAGGCGTCCAGCGGCCGACTCGAATGGGCCCGCCAGATCGCCTCGGACCAGAACCCCCTCACCCCCCGGGTCTACGTCAACCGCATCTGGAAACACCTTTTCGGAGAAGGTCTGGTCCGCACTGTCGACGACTTCGGTCACCTGGGAGAGCGCCCCAGTCATCCCGAGCTGCTCGACACGCTCACCGCCCAGTTCCTGGCGGATGGCTGGTCGACCAAGCGGTTGATCCAGCGGCTGGTCACCTCCCGCGCCTGGCGGCAGGGGAGTGTCCCCGATCCCCGCGCACTCACGGTCGATCCCGAAAACCGGCTCTGGCACCATCACCCGTTGCGCCGCCTGGAGGCAGAAGCGATCCGCGATTCGATGCTGGCGGTTTCGGGCCGGCTCGATCCCCGGCTGTTCGGCCCCCCCATCGAGCCGTATCGCACCGCCGTCGACACCCAGAAACGTCTGCTGCAGGGGCCGCTCGATGGGGAGGGTCGCCGCAGCCTCTATACCGAGATGACCCTGATGGAACCACCGCGGTTCCTGGCCCTCTTCAACCAACCTCTCCCCCGCCAGACTGTCGGGCGGCGGGATGTGACCAACGTTCCTGATCAGGCTCTCGCCCTGCTCAACGACCCGTTCGTGCAGGAGATGGCCCGCGTCTGGAGTCAACGCGTGCTGCAGGATGGGGCCACCCGTCCCGACGACCGCCTGGGCCGCATGCTGCAAGGAGCCCTCGCCCGTCCCGCCCACACCGGGGAAGTCGCCGCTCTGGTGCAGCTGGTTCACCAGAGCGGCGAACTGCGGGGCACCGCCGACCGCCTCATGACCTCACCCGAGGTCTGGCAGGATGCCGCCCATGCGATCTTCAACCTCAAGGAGTTCCTGTATGTTCCCTGAGAACCTGGAATCCCCCCGAACCACCGCGTTTCCCGGATCCCGTCGGCACTTCCTGCAGACGGCCGGCATGGGGTTTGGCTGGCTCGCCTGGCAGGGGCTCAACGGACTGCGTGTCACCGGCGCCTGTCTGGGCTCGACCGAGAGCCCGCCCCGTCCCCTCGCCGAGCCCACCGCCAAGCGGGTGATCTGGCTCTTCATGGATGGCGGCGTCTCGCATGTCGACTCGTACGATCCCAAGCCCGAGCTGACCCGCCTCTCGGGCCAACCCGCCAAGTGGAAGCCCGATCCCCTCTCGCAGGCCATCAGCGCCGGCCGCAAGTGGCTGGGCAGCCCCTGGGAGTTCGCCCAGCACGGCACCTCGGGGCTCTGGATCAGCAGCCTCTTCCCCCACATGCAGCAGGTCGTCGACGAACTCTGCGTTGTGCGGTCGCTGGTGGGAGAGACCCCCCTGCATGGTGCCCAGTCGCTGCTGATGCACACCGGACGGTCGATCGCCGCCGCCCCCAGCGTCGGTTCATGGATCTCTTACGGCCTCGGCAGTGAAAACCAGCAACTCCCCGGCTATGTGCTCCTCAATAATGACTGGATCCCCAACGGCGGCTTCCAGAACTTCGCCAGTTCATTCCTCCCCGCCACCCACCAGGCCACCCTGGTGCGGGCCAAGGGCATTCCCGTCGACAACATTCAGGCGGCAGATCCCCTGGCCGTGCAGCGGGCCACGCTCAACGTGCTGCAACGGCTCGACGGGCAATTCGCCCGCGACCAGCGGGCGGCCGAGATCGAGGCCAGCATCCGCAACCAGGAAATTGCGGCCCGCATGCAGAGCCTCGTTCCCCACCTGTGCGATGTCTCGGGCGAGACCCCCGAGACACTGCATCTCTACGGGGTCGACCGCGAGAACGACTTCGACAAGTTCTACGCCCTGCAGTGCCTGCGGGCCCGCCGCCTGGTCGAGGCGGGGGTTCGGTTTGTCGAGATCACCTGCCCCAGCACCCACAACAACAATTCCCCCTGGGATCAGCACGGCGAACTGAAACACCGGCATTCCGAGAATGCCCGCATCACCGACCAGCCGGTCGCCGCGCTGCTGCTCGACCTGAAACGCCGGGGGCTGCTTGAAGACACGCTCGTCGTCTGGGCGGGTGAGATGGGGCGCACTCCACACAGCGGCGGCACCGACGGCCGCGATCACCACGTCAGCGGCTACACCATCTGGATGGCGGGAGGAGGCGTCCGCGGCGGCCAGACCTATGGCGCCACCGACGAGATGGGCATGAGTGCCGTCGAAAACCGCGTCGACATTCACGACATCCACGCCACGATCCTGCACCTGCTGGGTCTCGACCACGAACGGCTCACCTTCCGCTTCGGCGGCCGCGACATGCGCCTCACCGACGTCCACGGCCGGGTCATCGACGACCTCCTCGCCTGATCTTCGGACGAACAACCCAGAGGCGGTTCCCCGGCGCGACTGCGCCGGGCTGGACCAACATCGTTCCTCCAACCCGGGATCGCTCCCCCATGCCGTCGCTTGCCCCCTCAGCCCGGCGCTCCATGCTCGCCCGCCTGCTCTGTCTGGCCCTGCTGGGGAGTGGCCTCGGGCCTGCCGCCACGACCCAGGCCGCCTCCCCCGAATCTCCCGCCGGCTGGATCGGCTACAACCTGCACCGCACCAATCTTCCGGGCGGACGCTGGGCCAATGTGCGGACCAACCGCGCCATGCTCATCCGCGGCGATGGCACCGGGAATCGACTTGTGGGTGACCCCTTGCTCGCCGAACCGGGCCGCTGGACGCAGTTCGTCGGCTGGTCCCCCGACGGCACCCTCACCATCCTCGGCCAGGCCTGGGAAAGCGAAGACAACGCCCGCTGGGAAGAAGAACATCAGACCTTCCGCTTCACGGCCGAAGGTTGGCAGTACGACTCGTTCCTGTTCGATCCCCAGACCGGTCAGGCCGAAAATGTGACCGCCGTCGACCGTGTCAGCTTCTACAACACCGGCCTGTTCTTCTGGAACAACGATCCGAATCAACTCGGCTTCACCGCACTCATCGACGGCAACAGCAAACCATTCCGCATGGACCGGAAGGGCCGCCACAAGGTCGACCTCACCAAAGACTCGTCGGGCTTCGCCTACGGCTTCAGCAGCTCTCCCGATGGCCGGCGGATCTCGTATCACGAGAACTACCAGGTCTACCTCGCCGATGCCGACGGCAAGAACCGCATTCACGTCCAGACCGGCCACCCGTTCGTCTTCGCCCCGCGCTGGTCTCCCGATGGCCAGTGGCTGCTGTTTGTCTCGGGCGAACACTACAACTGCCACCCCCACATCGTGCGGGCCGATGGCACCGGACTGAAGAAACTCGCCGACCGCAACGGCTACCGCGGGGTCACCGAGTTTTTGGATGTCCCTGATTTTCACGGCGGCAGCAGCGATATCCCGGTCTTTTCCGCCCGGGGTGACCGCGTCTACTACACGGCCCAGGTCGATGATCGCATTGAGCTGTTCGAGGTCACCCTGGAGGGACAGAGTCGGCAGTTGACCCATTCGGCCCCCGGCACCTCGCATTACCACCTCAATCCGTCCCCCGATGGTCAGTGGCTGCTGTACGGCTCGAATCGCCGGGGGGTACGCAATCTCTACCTGCGTCGATTGAGTGATCACCGGGAAACGCCGCTCACCAACCTCCCGTACGGTTACGCCGCCATGCACGCCCACTGGCAACCCACACCGAATCCATAATCGCCCACCCGGCTGTCCCGCGAGTCCGCGGAGTCTGTCCGCCAACGCCGCTCGTTATTGCACCTTCCTCTTGAGTCTCCCGGCCATGCCTGATCAACCCACCGCCGATCGACGTCGTTTCCTGCAGGGGGCCGTTTCCGTAGCGGGAGGACTGCTGACCGTCCCCGGTTCCGTCGTCCGGGCCGCCGACTCCCCCGCGGATGGTATGCGGGCCATTGGCTCCCGCCGGGAACTGTTCGTCGACCGGTTCCTCGTCGACCGGCTCGAGAACGCGTCGCTGCAGCTCCACTCGCCGCAGTTGGCCCCCGTGATGACCGAACCGGCCAACTCCCTGGAGTATGCCACGGTCATTCTCGATGGAGACCTCTACCGGCTGTATACCCGCGATCACCGCAATTCAAAATTTGACGGCGATGTCACCGAGGTCACCCGGTATTGCGAAAGCCGGGATGGCATCCACTGGACCCGCCCCAATCTCGGGCTGGTGGAGGTCGACGGCACCAAAGACAACAATGTCATCCTGCATGCCCCGCCGTTCTGCCACAACTTCTGCCCGATGCTCGACCGCCGGCCCGGAGTCCCGGCCGAAGAGCGGTTCAAGGCGCTCGCCGGGACGGTCAAGTCGAACCTGCATGCGTTTGTCTCAGCCGATGGCATCCACTGGCGCAAGCTCGCTCCCGAAGCGGTCATTACCTACACCAAAGAGTATGCCTTCGATTCCCAGAATGTGTCGTTCTGGTCCGAGAGTGAGGGGTGCTATGTGTGTTACTTCCGTCACTTTCTCGATGGCAAACTGCGGTCGGTCTGCCGGACCACGTCGGACGACTATCGCCACTGGACCGAGCCGGTGCCGCTGCGTCCCAATTTCCCGGGCGAACATCTTTATACCACGCTCACCCAGCCCTACTTCCGGGCCCCACACATCTACCTGGCCTTCCCCACGCGATTCCATCCCGAGCGGGGAGAAAGCACCGACATCCTCTTCATGACGGCCCGCGGACCGGCGAAATACGACCGCACCTTCCGCGAGGCATTCATCCGCCCCGGGCTTGATCCCGACCGCTGGGGGAACCGATCCAACTACGCGGCCCTCAACGTCGTTCCCACGGGCCCCCAGGAGCTGTCGATCTACACCACCCCCTTCCGGCGATTCACGCTGCGTCCCGACGGGTTTGCGTCGGTGCATGTTGGGGCCGACCCCGGAGCGCTGGTGACGCCCCCCTTCACCTTCGCTGGCAGCCAGCTGCTGGTGAATTACGCGACCAGCGCCGGGGGACAGTTTCGGGCCGAATTGCAGACCCCGGCGGGCCAGCCGCTCCCCGGCTTCACCCTCGACGACTGCCAACCGCTGGTGGGGGATTCGCTCGAGCAGCGGGTGACCTGGAAATCGAACCCCTCCCTCGCCCCGCTCGCCGGCCAACCGGTCCGGCTGCACTGCCGGATGCTCGAGGCCGACCTCTACGCGATCCAGTTCGCGGGATGACCCGAGAGAAGCAGCCGCAGGGGTGCCTCTGCGGGCAACGAGACCCAAATGCAGGGGGGACTTCGGAGACTCCCGCATGTCCCCACGGCTGTTCTTGACCCTACGAATTCGATTCGTACCCACGAGTCGACTGAGATGGCATTGCGTTCACTCGACGGCAAGTCGAGAGGCGATTGCTGGCGCTGATCCGGAATGACGCCCCACAGATGCGCAGGTGAAGTCTGCTGGCAGTCCCCCGTGTGTCGCTCCGAAACCAAAAGGCCCCCGCGCTCCAGCGCCGGGAGAACTCTGATTGACCATGGGGCACCCTTGGTCGACTTCCAACTGAATCCGTGACTCCGGCGGAAACTCATCGGTTTCCTGCCGTTCCATACCATTTCAAATTGACATAACTCTCTTCCAGACACCCACTTCCACAATTTCCCAATAACTGTACAAAATACTGACAAATGGGATTGCCATGTACACCAGTGGCGTCTATATACTATGCGACGTACTGTCCACATGTGCCTTTTGAGGGAGAATTGCGATCATGTCTGATCACCCGTCGTCCGAAACTGCTGTCCCCGCTCCTGGATTCGAGGCCGAACCCCGTCCGCAAGGGGAGACCGGGGCGGCTGAACCCAAACGGACCCCGCCCCCCGGGTGTTGGCTGATCCCCGAGAAACTTCCCTTTTACCCCGATCGGAAGTTCGGCAACCACCTCAACCAGTTTGCCCCCATCCACCATGAAAACAACGGCTGGCTCTGGCCCGACCAGGTCCGGGCCGGCGATGTGGTTGTGGTGGTGGGGGAGGCCGGGGCGGGTAAGTCGACCCTCATGGCCGACTGGATCGCCCGCGTCACCTCCGGCACTCCCTTCCCCGGCTGCGGCCCCGATCAGGCCCCGCCGGCGGGGGATGTGGTGGTCTTCAACGGCCGGGACGACTTCGCCCGCAAGGTGATCCCCGACATCGCGGCGGCCGGGGGGGATGTCGACCGGGTTTATCGCGCCAGCGAGATGTTGTTCGAGTTGACCGCCGAAAATGGTCTGCCGCTGGCCCGCCAGTTCTGGGGCAACAAGGGAATTCCCGAGGTCCACCTCGCCAGCACCAAGATCCTGGAGAATGTCTTCCGGTTCCTGAAGCACCGCCCCAGTGTCCGGATGGTGGTGATTGACCAGGCGAATGTGCACCTCCGCTGCGACAGCGAACGCACTTTCCAGCAGTTGGTCGAGGGGCTGGGCCTCTTCGCCCGCCGGTTCGAGGTGACGTTCGTGATCACCATGCAGCCCAACGCCTTCCGCAACGGCGAGGGAGTGGCCAAATACCTGCAGAGCCGGTCGCTGCGAGAGAACGCCCACTCCGTCTGGCGGCTGGCCACGCCGACCGATCCCGAAGTCCCCGGCCGGGTGCTGGAAATCGTCAAAACCTGTTACGGCAACGGCGACGCCGACCGTCCCGCCTGGCACCTGACCCGGGGGAGTGACCACCGGCTCGTCTGGAACGAAGCAACCGGCACCGAACTGGCCCCGACCAAAGACCTGCTCAAGCACCGCCACCTGGTGCGGGTGCTGGAGTATGTCGATCAGATTCTGCTGGTGCTGGGGGGGATGGCGGTGTGGAAGGTGCTGGCCGAGCGCGCGGCGCAGCACGGCATTCAACCCCGGCACTTGCGCGAAGCGCTGGTCTACGGCAACCTGCCGTCGCTGTTTGAGCCGCACGAGGGGGACGTGCGCGAAGTCGTCGGCTACCCCGAACTGATCGAGGCCCGCCGGGAGGCGCAACGCGCCCAACAAGCCGCCGCCCGGGCCGAGCTGCTCAAAAACCGCTCCCCAATCCTCAGCGACCTCGCCGCCGGCCTGGCTCCGCCACCAGCGACAACGGCCCCACCACCTACCGAGAAAACCAGTGCGGAACCGGCGGTTCCCCCGGCCGCGTCCCCCCCGGTTTCCGGGCCGGCCGCGGGAGGCTCCATCTTTATTCAACCAAAAGCCACCGCCGAGACGGCGGGGGTAGGGGAGCCGACCCGAGTGGGAGAAACCACCCCGCGCAACGGTGTGAAGCACCCGACGACGAACGCCAAGAAGGTCGCCCAGGCGGGTTGAGGGGTTGGGGGACCGGTTGGCGAGGGACTCACACGGGTGAGGAACGGACAGGGTGCGCGCGGATGTGGTGACAGACCTCCAGGTCTGTCAGTCTGGTTCGTGCGACGCGGCGAATCGATCTGCCTTCTGATTGCAAAACTCAGTCCACGCGACGGTTCGTCGTGCTGTTGATCCACGCTTCTTTGACGAACAGGCTGACAAGCCTGTTCCACAACCGCGCGGATCTCTGTATCCGCTCCGCTGGACTCTCGTCCGCAGGTCACCGACCCGATGGGCA
>JBKDUK010000212.1:0-2114 GCA_046339535.1 Planctomycetaceae bacterium
GCGGTGTTTTGGGTGCCGGTGCCACTCGCTGTTGGGGTCGATCCATCGCAGCCCGACAGTTCCCAGCCGTAGACAACGCCGGTTGCCGTCAGCCCTCCGGCAATCGTCAGCGTGTATGTTGTGACGCTGGAATTAGGCTCGGCACTGCTCCACATCCGCAGCGATCCGCCAATCGTCTGAATCGAGACAAACGACGTGCCGCCACCGCTCGGAGTTCCGACAGTTCGGCTGCTCGTCTGCAGTTTGGAGATGATCACCACGACATTTCCCGGGGTGATCGCAGAATCGAAAGTATGCGTCCACGTGCCGCTTGCCGTGCTGATCAGCGTCTCTTTTTTCTGCACGATTGCAACAGGCATCAGGCACCCCACGCAATCGGTTGCTCGGCAGAGTCGAACGCCTCAAAAACAATCGCCGCATTCACCGACGCCGCATCCCCGAACGTCATCGAGAATTGTACGGCCACCTGAGTATCCCGCCGCCCCTGTTGCACGCCGATCGAGTCGCACACCTCGAAATCGAATCCGCCGACCGCCGCAGGAACCACGCCGGGCAAGCTACCTACCTCGTGTCCCGCTGTTGGTATCGGCTCATCGTCAGCGAATGCCACACGCGACGGAAGCCCACACCCTGACCCAAGACGCGGCAGCCCGCTCGCATCGAGATAGGCCATTCGCATCTCACACCCCAGCCGAGGATCGCCGCGAACGGATTGCTCTGGCGTAATCGTACACCGCACTGACACGCATCCGGGCGGCACTGCTACCCAATCGCTGGTATGGAGAACGCCAGCAGCCCACGGTTGCGTCGGATGGACGAGATAGCCGCTCACTATGCTCCCTCCATGCGGCAGATCAAATCCCCGCGATCCTCAGAGGTGGAATCGCTGAACAGCCACAGCGCGAACCGCCACGCGAGATTTTCCAGCAGACTCCGTAGCAACAGCCAACCAACCGTAGACAGCACGATGCCGCAAACCTTGTCGCTCTTCTCGTTCTCCATCAGATCGCGACTGTCTTGGGCAACACGCTCGGCCACAAACTGAGGTTGCACACGCATGGGCCGTTTGATCCTCTTCGCCCATCGTGCAGCCGCTCGTGCCGTGTATTCCGCCATCGTCCGCAGATGCGTATTCACCGCGATTCGCTCAGCCTCGCTCGGCCCATCCCCCGAGGCACACCGCACATCGGCATCGGCCCAGTACAGCCGCTCGATCTCTGTCGCCAGTTCGTCAATCGTCATCGAGTCGCACCGTGATCGTCTTCCAGTTCGTTCCGACTCGCACCGTGTCGGGAGCCTGATACGTGGCCGATTGTAACACGAATCCGATCCCGAACCCAAACTTCTCGACCGTCCCCCGAGGCTGGGGATCGGTGAACGTGATCTTGGGCTCCCCCCGCAGGTCGTATCTCGCAGTGATCTCGCCCACGTCGAGAGTCACGCCGTCAGTCACCGTCGCCCGCCGTTTTCCATCCGGCCGGAAAACGATTGTCCCTGTCTCGCCAGCGAATCGCCGCAGCGTGTCGGGGAGTGCCTCTTTTCCAGTGTCGTTTGCTCGTGGCTTCCGTACAGATGCAATCGAGTTGTTTTCCAGTCGCGGGTTCTTCTCCGCATACGCTCGCACCAACGCCTCCACCGTCGCCCGTCCATCCCAGCCGACGATCTGCCACCATTTCCCGTCGGCCCCTTGGAATCGCCACGTGGGCGTGCTGTCACCCGCAGCCGGCGCACGTCGATCGATCTCGAAGGGGAATCCATTGGTACGCATCCACGCCTCCGCCTCTGCACATGGGCGACAGTTCGCGGCCGTGATCATCACCACCTTCGGCCGCCCCTCCGCGATCCTGTCGGGAGGCAGAACGACAGCCGCTGCCGGAGGGATGAGCTGCTCCGGGGGGGCTGGCCGAGGTGGTTCGCTGAATTGGCAGAGTAGGAGGAGTGCGGGGATCATGTCATCCAGTCCGAGAAGTCGTAGGCCGCTTTCCTGAAGCCCGGAACACCACTCACGCGAAACGCTCCAAACGGCTCATTGATCAGTTGCTGCGCGTACTGATGCGTGACCAACATTCGCCCTTGATCGCCCCAGCCTTCGCCATGGCTGTTCTGGATCTCCA
>JBKDUK010000213.1:0-3067 GCA_046339535.1 Planctomycetaceae bacterium
TCCAACTTCAGCATCCTTTGACCTCCACACACCACCGCCGGAACTGATTCCAGACAGCCAGTGTACGGACGTCATCAGGGTGGGTCTGTTTTGCGCGATCTTTCTCCCCTCAGGTGGGTCCGTTTTGCACGATCATTTCCAGGGGCCTGACGATCGCTCCGCAACTGGCCGTCGGGGATGGGGCCCTGGGCTTCTGGCCGGCCTTGCGGGAGGTGTTTCCAGCCACCCGGTAGCCACGCGGCCGGGTCCACCAGCCGGCCGACGTGCTCAACAAGTTGCCTCTTCGTTGTGTGCCGACCCGGTGGGCGCTTTGGTCTCGTTTGAGCCGTCCCGCCCCAGACGACGTCGCACCGCGCCGCGACTGGCTTCCGACGCTGTGGTAATCGCCCGCTCCGTATGCCGCGCCACGATGATCGACGAGATTGACTGGCCATTGATTGTTTGAACTGCGGTGGAATGCTATACCCACGAATTCACAAGTTTGGCCAATTTCGAGCAGTCGCTGAGGGGGTGATCGCAATATGGGAAGCAAGACGTCGTCTTCATGCATGGCCTTGGTTGGCCTCATTGTATTGCAGAGTACGAATTCCATACTCGCACAAGTTCCCGAAGAGATCACCAACAGTATTGCCATGAAACTGGTACTGATCCCGAAGGGCACATTTATGATGGGCTCTCCGCCAGACGAAGAGGGTTCAACCGACGATGAGACCCAGCATGAAGTGACCTTCGGCTCAGACTACTACCTGGGAGTGTACGAGGTGACCCAGACCCAGTACCAAAAAGTCATGCGGAAAAATCCAAGCTATTTTGGGAATGACAAAGTCATTGAGCGACACCCCAAAACAGGCCGAGTGGTGAAGGAAGGCGATAGCTCGAACCATCCGGTTGAGACGGTCTCTTGGGAAGAAGCCGTGACGTTTTGCAAGCGACTCTCGGAATTGCCCGAGGAGAAAAGTGCCGGTCGTGTGTACCGCCTACCGACCGAGGCAGAGTGGGAGTACGCCTGTCGGGCAGACAGCGAGACCGCTTATAGCTTCGGAGAGAATTCCGAGTCTCTCAGCAACTACGCGTGGTGGAGTGGCAACAGTCAAAAGCGGACGCATGCGGTTGGACTGAAGCAACCGAACTCGTGGGGTTTGTATGACATGCATGGCAACGTCTGGGAGTGGTGCTCCGACTGGTATGCGCACCATTCAAAAGATGCCGTAATCGATCCACGGGGGCCGGAAAACGGTTCGACCCGCGTTTACCGCGGCGGTAGTTGGAATCGCCCGGCCGAATTGTGTCGCTCGGCTGCCCGAAGCAAAATCGATCCGTCATCCCGCAGCAACAACTTCGGCTTTCGGGTCGCGATGGATGTTAAGGAAATCGCAGAGTAGCAGCGACCTTTCGATTCGATAATCTCTCCAGCTATCGATTCACAAAGAGACAACAGTGCTGCCGGTGGGTGCCTGGGGCGGGTGCGCCTCGCGACAACGCCAACGGGCCGGGATGTCGAGTGGCGGTGCGTGGAGGGGCGCCGGGGCGGGCCTGGGGTGGGGGAGCGTGGCGTGGGCGGGCGCAGCTGGTTCAGACGATCATGGCCCGCCTCGGATCGCGGTGACGGACGACTCTCGCGAGAGCCAGCCGAGCGCGCTGGAGTTTCGCCCGGACCTCCCGCCCCGGGACTTTGTCCTGGGGGGCCTGACGATCGCTCCGCAACTGGCCGGCGGGGATGGGGCCCTAGGCTTGTGGCCAGCCTTGCGGGTGGTGTTTTCAGCCATCCGGCAGCCACGCGGCCGGGTTCACCAGCCGGACAACGTGCTCAGCAAGTTGCCTCTTCTTTGTGTGCCGACCCGGTGGGCGCTTTGGTCCCGTTTGAGCCGTCCGACCCGGTGGGCGCTTTTGGTCCTCTTTCAGCGCCCCATGACAACCGTTTTCCGGAAACCGTGGGGCGACGAAGAGGAATTGTTGGCCCGTTGGGCCGACGAACGCTTGTTGGGGACGTTTCCCGGCCCGCTGGGCCGGGCTGGGGGAATGGCTGGCCCTTTGGGCCGACCCGTTGGTGGGCGGTGTGTGGAGGGGGCCCGGGGGGTCGTTTTTTGCCGGCGTTGATGGTGTTCACACGCGCTTTCTGGCACCCCTGCAGGGTGCTGGCGATGTGTGTGGGCCGGAACCGGGGGTGGTCGCTGCGCTCGACCCCCGGCTACCCTCTGGGACCCCTACCGGGGTCGGTCGTGCCGGGATCGGGCGGTGTTCGCGCGGGGCCAGCGGGATTGGAATTGGCTTGCGCCGATGGGTTCACCCTCCCCCCTACTCGGCCATTCTGCGTCCGTGGCGGGCGATGAAGAATGGTTGGCCCGTTGGGCCGACGAATGACGTGGTCGGGGCGCCCTTCCCGGCCCGCTGGGCCGGGCTGGGGCAATAGCTGGCCCTTTGGGCCGGTGGCACGTTTCCCGTGCGGGGTGGCCGCCAGCCTCTGGGAAGGACCAATCCTTGTCGCAGGAAAACATTGGGGGCCACCCTTTTTTTGGCGACGCTACCAGTCTCGCCGCAGGTCGTTGTGTTGATTGGTCTTGTGTCGGTCTTCTCATTTCATGGCCGAGGTGCCACGCTGGTGTTCAACGTGGGATAGCGCTGGTTGCGGTTCGATTCCATGTGCGGGACGCCAGCTGAAGTACGGCGCTTCCGCCGACCTCTCATACGGCGTGAAGCCCCACGAGGCGGGAAGGCCCGCGCTCCCGCACAAATGCGACATCCGGCGAGTTGGAGGGGTCTGGGTGGACCAAGGTCCGCCAGTTTCACCCGCTCCTCGTGCGCCGGCCGGCAGCAATACTTTCGATTCACCACAACTCATGTTCATAAAACGACTGATACCGACCCCCACCGGCTCTTCAAATAAGGTCACACACCGGATGGCCCTGTCTTTCAACAGGCCCTGCCGGCCCGCATTGCCTCTGCCGGGTGAAAAACGTCCAGCGGCTGGTTGGCGCACCTTCCGCCTCACTGTCGGGGTGTCCGGCGCCGCCGACCCAGGCGATGGTCTTTGCGAGTCTCCCGACTTCTCCCAGAGCTCCCGCGCGTG
>JBKDUK010000214.1:0-2994 GCA_046339535.1 Planctomycetaceae bacterium
AACCGGATGATTTGCCCGTCTGTTTTTCACCCCTGCGGTGTTCGTCTCCACGGAAGGAGCTGTTTCCCCCATGGCCACCCTGACGGCCCACACACCCAAGGCCCAACCCGCCTGGAGGCCCCGTACGAACTCGCTGGAAGAGATCATCGCCCAGGGGCGCACCCAACCTGCGGGAATCCGGGGGGCGCTCGCCGTCGCCTGTGCCACGGGACTGCTGATGTGGGGGGCGTTCACCCCGCTTGACTTCGGCCCGCTGGCCTGGATCTGCCTCGCTCCCCTTTGTCTGCTGGTGCGGATCGAACGCCCCACGCGCAGCATGTACACCGCCGCCTGGATTGGCGGATTGACGTTCTGGATCCCCGCTCTCCAATGGATGCGGCTGGGGGACAAGGCGATGTATCCCGCCTGGATCGTCCTGGCGGCCTACATGGCGGTCTACTTCCCGCTGTTCGTCGCCCTGACCCGCGTGGCCGTCTGGAAACTGCGGGTCCCGGTGACGTGCGCCGTACCTGTGGTCTGGACCGGACTCGAACTCTTGCGGGGGTTCTTTCTGACGGGGTTCGCCTGGTACTACCTCGGCCATTCGCAACACCGCTTCGCTCCCCTCACGCAGATCGCCGATCTGGTGGGAACCTACGGCATCAGTTTCGTGGTCGCGGCCTTCTCGGGATGCCTCGCGGAGATGGTTTCGGGCAGCCTGTTGCTCAAGTGGGGTTTGATTCCCCCCCATGCCCCCCATGGCTTTCTGGAGACTCCCCGGCGTCGGCAGTGGCAGCGGCTGGGAGGGTGTGTCGCCCTGTTCACCGCCTGTTTTGTCTACGGCCTCATCCGGCTCAACGGTCCGGAGTTTCCCGTCGGCCCCAAGGTCTCGCTGATCCAGGGAGACTTCGAGTGCGAACTGGAACATGACGAAGCCCGCTGGATCGAGATTCAGCGGACGCACGAACGGCTCACGGGTGAGGCGGTTCTGCAACAGCCCCAGTTCATTGTCTGGCCTGAAACGATGTTCCGCTGGCCCCTGCTCGAAACACCTCCGGGCATCACCGATACCGAACTGCAAAAGGCTCATCCCCGCGAACCGATCAGCTACTACCGTGACCCGAATATCCGCAAGCGGCTCTCGGACCTGGCCCAGATGGCACGGGCGGGGTTGATTGTCGGTCTCTCGGGGAAGGAAATGGACCTGCAGGAGGTCCGCAATTACAACTCGGCGGTTCTGGTGCAGCCCGACGGCACGATCGAGCGTCGCTACGACAAGCTGCACCGCGTTGTGTTTGGCGAATACGTTCCGCTCGCCGAAGATCTTCCCTGGCTCACCTCACTGACCCCCTACCCGGAGGGATTCGGACTGAAGGCGGGACGCGGCGTCGTGGCGTATGAGAGCGGCGGTTACCGCTTCGCTCCCATCAGCTGCTTCGAAGATACGGTGCCCCACCTCGTCCGCGCGGTGGTCGACCTCACCTCGAAAACCGAGGCGGGCCCGCGGCGTGAGATCGACTTCCTGGTGAATCTGACCAACGATGGCTGGTTCCGCGGCTCGAGTGAGCACGAACAGCACCTGATCACCGCGAAGTTCCGGTGCATCGAGACCCGCACACCGATGGTCCGGGCGGTCAATACCGGGGTCTCGGCCATCATCGACGGCGATGGCCGGGTTCGGGAGCGCTCCCCCATCACGGCCAATGCCGTGGTCACCGGGTCGATCCCGCTCGATCCCCGGGAAAGTCTCTACACGCAGACGGGAGACCTGTTTGGAGGTTCCTGCCTCGCCTCCTGTGGACTCCTCGTGTGTGTCGGGCTGGTTGCCCGCCGCAAACCGGCGTTTCCCGCTCTGCCCCCCACCGGTCCCACCACCACCATCTAAGACCACAGCACATCGGTGGCAGGGCCCCGGTGACCGTTCCTCCTTCGAACTGACACCCCGACCGGCTGCCCGGGCGGGGTGTTTTTGTTGGGGTCTGATTCCCGACTGGGTCGGGCGGGGCGGGGCCGGGCTCGTGTGTCGAACGAGCGGACGCGTTTGAAACAGGTCCGGGAGGTCAGTCGACCATCGTCGCGATGGCGTTTCGGAGGTCGCGCAGGGTCGCCGGCATCTGCACCACCTTGGCGTGATCGGTCTGGGGCAATTGTGCCTTCCGGTCGGCCCATTCGGCGGGCAGCACCAGGACGACCCCCACCTGCCGCGCCTCGGCTGTCGCGGCGGCCTCGGTATACCCCCGCAGCGCTTCTTCGCCGAAAGCATCTCCCATGATGACGAGGCAATCCGGCGGCTGATTGTGCAGCCGGGCGAGCCCGCGCGAGAGATCCGACAGAACCAGGACCCGATAACCGTGCTTGCCGAAGTACTCCCGCAGCAGATCCTGCTGCTTGGGACGATCTTCAAGGCACATCACTGTGCGCAGCGGGGAGCCGGGCACGGTCTGTGCCGCAGCGGAGTCTCCCAGCGCCGGCTCGCTTCCCTGGACCGCCCCTCCCGACTGGCCCAGGTCCACCAGTGCCTGCCGCAGATCGCGGATTGCCTCGGTCGGTGACTGATAGCGCAGGTGCGGATTGAGCTGCATCAGCCGGTCGACAATGCTGGCCACCGACCGCGGCAGGGTCGGATCAATCTGTCGGACCGGGGGGATGTTCATGTAGCGGCTGAACTGGCTCCGCTCGGCCCTGTCGCGCGTCCGGGCCAGGGGAGGCGTTCCAGTCAGCAACTCGTAGAAGATCGTTCCAAGAAAATACAGATCGCTGCGCGGATCATCACGGGGAGCTCCCGTGTTCTTTTCCAGCGCCGCGTACTCCAGTGCGCGGGCGGCACTTTCGGTCTCGCCGCCATCGGCACTGATGCTCGCCAAACCGAAATCGGCCAGCTTCGCCACCCCCGTACTGCTCATCAGGACGTTGGTCATCTTCAGATCGCGGTGCGTCGCCCCTTTGGTCAAGGCGTATTCCAAACCTTCGGCAATGTCGAGCACGCACTTCACCGCATCGAGGGGGGACAGCTTC
>JBKDUK010000215.1:0-54832 GCA_046339535.1 Planctomycetaceae bacterium
TTGAGATCAATTACCTTGAAGAGCTTCGTCTCTCAATGGTGAAAGCATTCTGATATCTCTTTTTCACTGAGGTAGCGCCATTGGCCCTCGGGCAAATTTCCAAGCATGAGTTTCCCGATGCGGACACGTTTCAGGCCGAGCACCGGTCGTGGCGCTACCGCTGGCGGCTGTTCCGCTCGATCTGGCGATTCACTTCGGGGCGGGGGCTGACGCCGGTGCTGCAGGAGGGGTTCGCACCGGTTCCCTTCGCCGACCTGGAGACTTCCTATGGTCCGCTGACTCCCGAGATGGATGAGCGGCTGACCCGATATCTGCAGGTGAAGGTGGAGAGCCTCCACTTTTGTGGCCGGGCCTATTACGGAGCCCCTGTGATCGAGGGGTTCGCGTCGCTGGCCGTGGCGGTGGCGACCATCTGGTACCTGTCCCGTTGGCTGGCGCGCGGAGCGGGGCGCAGCCAGTGGGAACTGGAGGATCTCGAGCGGGCCATCGCGGTGGTCGACCATCACCACGGGTTTTCGCCGGCGCTGGGGCTGGCCAGTTTCCGGTCGCGGCAGCGCTGGCTCTGGTCGCAGCGCGAGGTGACCCGACTGGTCTTGTGGTACGGGCGATAGGAATTGCGGCCGCCGCTCAGTCACCGAACAGAGTCTGGGGGACACACAGCGACTTCACACCGTCGATTCTCAGGCAGCAGCCGGTTACGAAAACGGCGGCATCCGAGACAAGGTAGGCGACAGACTCTGCGACTTCGTCGGGACGGATCATCCGGCCCAGGCCATGGGCGATGGGGCTGGCCGCCAGACGGTCGCGGAAAGCCCGTTCGCGATCCGCGGCGGAAGCGAGATCGGCGTCCATCATGCGGGTGTCTCCGACCGGGCCCGGACAGACGGCATTCACCCGGATCTTTTCGGGGGCGTGGCAGAGAGCCAGCGTCTTCGTGAGGGCCACCACGGCCCCCTTGCTGATGCTGTAGACCGGATCATGAAACCGCGGCAGCAGACCCGCGTTGCTGGCGATGTTGACCAGTGATCCGCCCCCGGCCCGCCGCAGGTGGGGAATGGCGTGCTTGGCACAGAGAAAGGCTCCCTTGAGATTCACATCCAGCACGCGATCCCATTCCGCCTCGCTGACTTCGGTGATCGGCTTGACGAGCCCCACACCGGCACTGTGGACCAGACAGTCAATCCGGCCCGTCGCCCGGGCAGCCCTCTCAATCCACCCGGCGACATCGCTCTCACGGGTCACATCGCACAGCACAGTCTCGATCTGTTGCCGGGCGAACTCTTCGCGCGCACCGGCGGGAAAATCGATGTCGCTGACAATCACCCGGAATCCCTGCGTTGCGAGCAGGCGGGCTGTGGCCGCTCCAATGCCGCTGGCACCACCGGTGATCAGACAGGTGCGGGAGAGGGGAAGCGACGACGGTTGATCGGACATGAACTCGCTCCAGATCCAGAGGCCCCTCCACCAAGGTTTGTCGTGGGGCAGGGGGCTGGGACAAAAAAAGATGGCGGGGCGAGATCCAGATCTCACCCCGCCAATGAACACAGCCTTGGCACTCCGCAATCGGTAATTGCGGGAGTGCGGCTCGCGATGGTCTAGCGGGATTGGTCCACGAACTGGAACACGCCCTGGCCGTCGGCGGTGACGATCATGAAGTACGACTCGCCCGCTTCGTCTTCACCAAACGAGATCACCGGCATTCTGGGGCTGGCGATGGATTCGTTGGAGATCACCTTGTGCTGGCTCTCGTCGTACTTGAGGGCCCACAACTTGCCCGAGACGTAGTCGGCATACAGGTACTTGCCGACCAGCGCGGGGACCTTCTTGCCACGATAAACATGACCGCCGGTGATCGACGATCCGACCATGTGGTCGTATTCGAAGATCGGATCGATCAGCTTGCCGGGGGCTCCGGCGTTCGAACCAAAGGGATGGCCGGCTTCACGCAGATTCCAGCCATAGTTCCCCCCCTTGACCACGAGGTTGATCTCTTCGTAGAGGTTCTGGCCGACATCGGCCGCCCACAGGCTACCGGTCGCCCGGTCAAACGCCATTCGCCAGATGTTCCGGACACCGAGGGCGAAGATCTCGGGGCGGGCCTTGGGCTGGTTGACGAAGGGGTTGTCCTTGGGGATGGCGTAGTTCAGACCAGGGTCCTTGTGGTCGACATCGATCCGCAGGATGTCCCCCAGCAGGGTCTCGAGGTTTTGGGCGTTGCCCAGGGGATCGTTCCCCGCCCCGCCATCACCCAGGGCGATGTAGAGCATTCCGTCCGGTCCGAAGCAGATGGTGCCGCCGTTGTGATTCCAGAACGGCTGCGGGATCACCAGCAGTTCTTCTTCGAAGCTGGCGTCGATCTGGTTGGGATCGGACTTCGAAACCCGGAATCGCGAAACCACCGAAGTGTGCTCGGGATGCTTCTTCGATGTGTAGTAGGCGAAGAACTCACCGTTCTGCTTGAACTTCGGATGGAACGCCAATCCCAGGAAGCCTTCTTCGTTCTCGTTGTCCTTGTACACCACGCGGTCGGAGAGATCGGCGAAGATCTGGCTTTCCTTGATCTCACCACTTCCCGGCAGGACGTGAATCACCCCATGCTGGGTCGCGACGAATCGGCGGTTGGAACCATCGCCGGCGTGGGTCAGCACGATTGGCCGGAAGGTTTGGGGCTTGCCATCGGCATCAACCCCTTCGAAGCCCTTCCACTCGATGCCCGGGAAGGCGGGGGCGAAGCCCACGCTCTTCAATTCGGCATCGGCCACTCCCGAGGGAAGCTTTCCTTCGGGCAGCTCGCGGATCTTGATGTTGCGGTAGGCGACGAGGTCGCCGTGGTCCTGCAGGCAGATATGTCCTTTGGTGGGCTTGCCGAAGGGCGCCCACTGGGCAAATTTGCTCTTGGCCACGCGGGCGTTCCAGTCGTCACTTCCCTTCTGGAACAGGGCGTAACGGATCCCGTTCATGTTGATCTCACAGACCTGCGGGGTCACCTTGAGGACAATCTGGTTCCATTCCCCCACGGGACGCGTCGCGTCGGTCACTTTCTTGGTGAAGTAGTCGGGCATCGGCTGGTAGAGCTGATAGAGCCAACCTGCCTTCTGCGGATCGTGGCCATCGACATTGTCTTGCACCTGAATCTCGGGCCCGGTCATCCAGGGGGCGTCGAGTTCCTCGGTCACGTGAAACATGATGCCGCTGTTTCCCGCCGTGGAAATGCGGTACTCGATCGAGAGCTCAAAGCTGTCGTACTGGTTGGCGGTGACGATGTCGCCCGCCCCCTTCCCCTTGCGGACCAGGGCCCCGTCTTCAATCACCCACCCGGGATTGATCTCCTGCTTGCGGTAGTTCCGCCAACCGCTGGTCGATTGGCCGTCGAACAGCAGTTTCCAACCGGTCTTCTTCTCATAGTCTGTCAGCCGGTTTTCCTCTGCCCGCAGCTGTGCGGGAAAAAGGCCGGCCAGGGCCGCCAACAGCAAACTGGATCCGAGCACGCAACGCATGAGAAATCCTCAGAAACAAGAAGGAAAACAACGAGGCTGCCGCGCCGCCTCCTGCGTCCGCAGCGACTTCCGAGTCTAGCGGGCGAGTAGCGGAAATGGCAGTCGCGGAGGGGGGCGAGAGCCCCGCCGGGCAGCGTCCAACCGGGGTCAGCGGGGAGACTCGGCGAGGATCTGCCGATACCGTTCCCGGGCCCGTTCAAAGGCCTCCCGGGCCGCAGGCCGCTCAGCAGGGGCAATCGCCTGCTCGCGATTCCGCCACAACTGGTCGATCACTTCCTGGCACCAGCGGGCCGAATCGCGCGACCCCCGCACTGGCCGGCCACCCACCGCCACCGTGACGGGGTTGGTGTGGAACTGGGGGAAGTGCCGCAGGGCCACCCAGCTGCTGTCGGCCAGGGGGATGGTCCACTCCAGCCGGTGCGGCCTGCCATCGGCTGGCACCGCCTGCTGGGCCGCCACCTCACCATTGACCACCAGCTCCACCAGCCGTTCGCCCCCCATCACGTACTCGTGCCGCCGGTCGCCGTGCAGTTCCACAGTGTCTCCCACCACCCGGCGGCCGGCCGCGGGAGTGACCAGACCCTGGGCCACCGCCAAGGGGGTCTCGGGGGCGAAGGCCACTTCGGCGGTTACCTGCACCGGACCAGCGCGGTCGAGCGCGACGCTGTCTGGCCCCGGTGCGACGCCATTTACCCGGAAATCCACCGGGTGTGCGTAACCGTCGGAGACATAAGAACGCCCTTCGGCCAATCCCTGGCACCACGCCCCGAAGTCGAGCTGTTCGACCTCGCCGAGCCGCACGTAGACCCGCCCCGTTCCCACCTGACGGCTGCTCATGCAGGGGAAATCGGTTTCGCCGCTGACCTTCAGGGGAAAGCCACAGTTGAGGATGTGGTACCAGGTGTTCCAGTCCTGGATGCGGGCCGTGTCCATGGCTGAGATAAAGTCGCAGACCCCTTCCGCCGTGCTGACGCAAATCTCCATCGCACCCACACCATTCATCTCGGGGATCGCCAGGTTGGGCAGCCGGTCGGCGGCGCGGTCGTGGGACTGGGTCAGTTCGTCGGCGGTGAGGAATCCGTCGTTGTCGCGGTCGGCCCTGGCGAAGGGTTCGGGCAGCAGTCCCGGGGCGGCCTCCTGGGGGGCGAGCACACCATCTCCCGAGGTGTCGAGCCGTTTCAGCCAGCGCTGCGCCTGTGCCTGGGGATTGATCTGCAGACCACTGGCCGAGTGGGCGTAGCCGGCAACGCCCCCCTGGGCTTTGCACCAGCGCATGACGGGAGTGGTCCAGGTGGGCCAACCCTTGGTCTCGGTCCCGTCGGAACCAGGGTATTCCTGGTCGCGAAGGTTGAGCAGGCAGACGTGCCCCAGTGCCTGCGAACCAAAGCCGCTGATTTCCAGGTCGTATTTGAGAATCGTCCGCGGGTCGGAAAGATCGTGGGGCCGGGGGGCAAAGTACTGCCGTTGGAAACGGAAGCAGGGACCCCAGGTCAGCACGCAACCGACATTCAATCCCTCCCCCTTGACCTGGCGGAACATGTCTTCGGGGGTGACCCCTTCCGTGGGACTGGTATAGTGCGCGCAGCCGGCACCGTGAATGTGATGGTCGCCACTGAAGTAACCCCAATCAGCGGGAGTAATCCACCGCTGCAGTTTGACTTGCAGCGGTGCAGGCTGGCCGGTGTCGACCCGCAGGGGGATGGTCACGCGTCGGTATTCCGGGCCGCGGGTCGCCTCCACGGTGAAATCTCCCGGTGGCAGCCAGAGGGTTTCGCCGTCGGCCCGGTACACGTGGGGCTGAAAGAACAGGTCCGGGGCGATGCGCCGGGCCTGGTGCGGGTGGATCTGTCCCAGGGGATCGCGGATCAGCAGTCGGCCCAGAGTGGGGCGACCGTCGGCGTCCTGGAGTTCGAGTTTGACCGGGATCGCCGCTGCGATCTCGAACAGGATCGGGGTCTCTCCCCGGAATCCGAGGTCCTGGTTGGCTTGTCCCAGATCGATTCCCAGGGTCGCCTCACGTTTCCCCGATTCCGAACTGTAGATCAGTCCCAGCACATACTCGACCTCCAGTCCCGACAACTCGGCTGCGAGAGGCGGGCTGGTGAAGAGATCGAGCGCAAGGAACCGACGGAGATTGTCGGGAGCGGAGCCGTCGTCGGCCAGTTCCGCCTGCTGTTGGCGATGCAGGCTGAACCGGGCCGTGCCCGCGTAGGCGGTACCAGCCTGAGGGCTGGTCAACCGCAGGCGGGGAGTGGCGGAACTCGCGTTGATGATCTTGATGACCACCGGGGTGAAGCCCGCCTGTTGCAGCCGGGCCGGTGCGGGGCCGCGGCTGACTATGACCCGGGCCTCGGGATTGATCGCCGCGACCAGCAGCACCTGCGAATCGAGGAGGGTTTGGATTTTCGCACTGTCTTCCGCCGCCAGGGCCTGTTGCAGCGGCTTGCGCAGTCCGGGAGCCAGTGGCCGCCCCAGCAGTTCCAGTGCCTGCAGCAGACGTCCCACCTGAGCTGCCAGCGGTTGCCCCACGACTTCGACGACGGGCGGGGGAGCGCAATGGCCCAGCTTGGGCCAGGCGAGCAGTCCGAACAGGCACAGCCAGCGGAGGAACGAGGCCATGAGACGGCAACTCCTGCGGAGGAGGAATGAAAAGCGGGCGATGGCCGCGGCAACCTCGAAGCCACGCACCCCTTGGCGGGAGGAACGCGGCACCACGATCTGCGGAAGCGCAGGGGAGCCAAACGCGTCCTCCAAAGCGGCTCAAAGACCTCCTCAGAATAGCTTGCCACGTTCTACCGGGGACAGGGGGCGGGATCGAGGTGGCACCTGCGACCAAGGGGACTCAGTCCCGGGGCCGAACGGCCCTCCGGACCGCGTTGGAAGCGGGATGATGAGGTGGTGGTGTCTTCCGCCTGGGTTCCGGGGATGAGCCCCGCGGGGAATGGCCGGAGGGAGTTGCCAGGTGGAACGGTCAAGTGGAACGGGGGGATTTCAGACGGTTCTCATCCGATGTCGCCCAGAGCTCGTCTGGTGTGGCCGATGGGATCCCGCACACAGACCGCCAGACCAGCCCGAAACCGGGACCCACGGGAAGCCGCCGGATGGCGACCGTCAATTGACGCTGGGAGCTCTGATCTTTAAGATTTGGAGAGACAGAATCGTTCAGAAAGCATCTGTCGAAATTCCCGCTGTTGTCTGGATGTGCACTGTGCTTCACTCTGTGGAATCCCGCAGCCTGCTGCGTTCGCTGCTGATCAGCGAGGTGATTCACGTGCGCATTTGCCGGATTGTTCTGGCCTGAAGCGGGAAGCCGAGTTTTGTCTTCACACAACCCCTCAGGCTTCCAGAGCCTGAGGGGTTTTTTGTTGTCCCGTGGAGGGGCTGAAGGACCGTTTATGTCTCGCATCGAGCTGTACGATACCACCCTGCGTGATGGCAGCCAGGGAGAAGGGATCTCCTTTTCGGTCGAGGACAAACTGCAGATTACCCTGCGGCTGGACGAGCTTGGTTTCGACTTCATTGAGGGGGGCTACCCGGCGTCGAATCCCAAAGACAGCGAGTACTTCCAGCGGGTGCGCGATCTGCCACTGAAGCATGCGCGGGTGGCTGCGTTTGGCATGACCCGCCGCAAGAATTGTGCTCCCGAGAACGACGATGGACTGCAGGTCTTGCGGGACTCGCAAGCGCACACCATCACGATTGTGGGAAAGACCTGGGATCTGCATGTGCGCGAGGTGCTCGGTGTCGACGAGGCCGAGAATCTGGCAATGATCGGCGACACGGTCGGCTGGCTGGCGGCGCAGGGGCGCGAACTGCTGTACGATGCCGAGCATTTCTTCGACGGGTACTTCGCCAATCCCGACTTTGCACTGAAGACCATCGAGGCGGCGCAGCGGGCCGGGGCCCGGATGGTGATCCTGTGCGACACCAATGGCGGGCGGCTGCCCGAGCAGATTGCCGAGGCGGTCCAGGCGGCGCGGCGGGTCCTGTCCATTCCGGTCGGCATCCATTGCCACAACGACTGCGATTTGGCGGTGGCCAACTCGCTGGCCGCGGTCGAGGCGGGGGCAGTGCAGGTCCAGGGGACGATCAACGGAGTCGGCGAACGGTGCGGGAATGCCGATCTGGTCAGTGTGGCGGCGAATCTGGCGCTGAAAAAGCAACGGGGGGTGCTGCGCGGTGACGGGGTGGCGCGGCTGACCGAATTGTCGCGCTACGTCTATGAGCTGGCGAACATGAACTTCCGGTCCAACCAGCCGTTCGTCGGGACCAGCGCCTTCGCCCACAAGGGAGGAATGCACGTGCATGCGGTCAACAAGCTGGCGTGCAGCTACGAGCATATTCCCCCCGAGACGGTGGGCAATGTGCGGCGGGTGCTGGTGAGCGAGCTGTCGGGGCGGTCGAACATCGTGGCCAAGACCACGAAGTTCCAGATTCAGCAAGATTCGAACCTGATGAGCCGGATTCTCGACCGGGTCATGGAGCTCGAAGCGACCGGATACCAGTTCGAGGCGGCTGAGGCGTCGTTTGACCTGTTGGTGCTGAAGCAGGCGGGACAATACACCCCGAAATTCGAGCGAATCCACTACCGCGTCAACGTCGAGACCGAAGCCGATTCGGTCCCCCTCACGGAGGCCACCGTCAAACTGCGCGTCGGGGGGCAGATCGAGCATGTGGTGGGGGAGGGGGATGGTCCGGTCAACGCGCTCGATCGGGCGCTGCGCAAAGCGCTGTCGTCCACCTACCCTCGGCTGGCCGAGATCCAGCTGGTCGATTACAAGGTGCGGGTGATCAACTCGGCCGAAGGGACCGCCGCCCGGGTTCGAGTGGTGATCGAAAGCCGCGACGGTCACGATGTGTGGAGCACCATCGGGGTGAGTGAAAACGTGATCGAGGCCAGCTGGCTCGCACTCGTGGACAGTGTCGAGTACAAGCTGTTCAAAGATGCCGGAGTGCTGGGCGAGACGGGTGAGGCTTCCCGGGAGACAAGGTCGTGATCAATCCCCTGCGGCTTCGGTTTCTGCTGGCTGCCGCGGCGATCTTTCTCGGGGGCGTCGCGATCATGCTGGTTCAGAAAGGGGTGGGTGACCACCCGGTGCTCAAGGGGGCCGTCGTCTGTCTGCTGGGGATGGTGCTGGCGGTGACCGGCCTTCGGCAGAAAGCCCCTACCACCGAAGTCGAGCCCCGCCCGCGACTCTTCCAGCCCGACGACCCGGATTCGGCCGAGTGACGGCACTCTTCGATCCAGACCGGTTTTGATACACAGGTTTCTCACAGCGTTGACAGGCGTGACTTCATGAGTGCAGAGCTTCCCAAGGCGTACGAACCCAAGGATGTTCAGCCCCGCTGGCTGCGGGCCTGGAGCGAACAGGGGTGTTTTGACGCGAACCCCGATCCCTCCCGGCAGTCGCATGCCATCATGATTCCTCTCCCGAATGTGACGGGAGCGCTGCACATGGGACATGCCCTGAACGGCACCTGCCAGGACCTGATCACCCGCTGGCGGCGCATGCAGGGGCGCGGGGCCCTCTGGATGCCTGGCACAGACCACGCCGGTATCGCCACCCAGGCCGTGGTCGAACGCCGGATGTTCGAAGAAGAGAAGCTGACCCGTCACGACATTGGCCGCGATGCCCTGGTGAAGCGCATCTGGCAATGGAAGGACGAGTACGAAGCCCGCATTCTGAATCAGCTGCGCCAGTTGGGGGCCAGTTGCGACTGGCGGCGCACCCGGTTCACGCTCGACGAGGTCTGCTCGCTGGCGGTCCGGAAAACCTTCTTCAACCTGTTTCGCGACCGGTTGATCTATCGCGGCAAAAGGCTGGTGAACTGGGACACCTTTCTGCAGACCGCCGTCGCCGATGACGAGGTCTTCACCGAAGAGGTTCAGGGGCACTTCTGGACCTTCACCTATCCCGTGGTCGATTCCCGGGAGACCATTTCCTTCTCGACTACCCGCCCCGAGACGATGCTGGGAGACACCGCCGTCGCGGTTCATCCCGAAGACGAACGTTACCGCCACCTGCAAGGGAAGTTCGTCCGCATTCCGCTCAATGGCCGCGAAATCCCCATCGTGGCCGACGCTCTCCTGGTCGACCGGAACCTGGGGACCGGCGTGGTGAAGGTGACCCCCGCCCACGACCCGAACGACTATGCGTGCGGCCAACGGCAGAAGCTGCCGATGATCAACATCCTCAATCCCGACGGCACCCTGAACGAAAATGCCGGACGGTGGCAGGGCTTGGATCGGGCGGTGGTCCGCGAGCAGGTGGTCGAGGAGATGCGCCGCCTCGGACATCTCGTGAAAATCGAGGATCGGGTCATCCCGCTGGCCCACTCCGACCGCAGCAAGACCTCCATCGAGCCGTACCTGAGCGATCAGTGGTTCGTGAAGATGGATTCGCTGGCCGACGCCGCGCTCGAGGTGGTGCGCGAAGGAAGGGTCAAGTTTTTCCCTTCCCGCTACGCCAAGACCTACCTCGACTGGCTGGGTGAGAAGCGTGACTGGTGCATCAGCCGGCAGTTGTGGTGGGGACACCAGATTCCCATCTGGTATTGCACCACCTGCACCGAAGCCGATCTGCAGCGGGCCTTCGCCGGCCGCAGCGATGTCATTTGGCAACGGGATGCTGAAGATCGCTGCTGGCTCATCTGTGCCGAGACAGATCTGCCCGAGGATGTGCTGGGGGCTGGTCATGCCTTGCAGCGGGACCAGGATGTGCTGGATACCTGGTTCAGCTCGGCGCTGTGGCCCCTCGCGACCCTGGGGTGGCCCGATGAGAGCCGGAATCCCCCATTGAATGGCCAGCCCGACGCATCGTCGACGGGCCGCAACGCCGTCCTCGACTACTACTACCCCACCAGTGTGCTGATCACCAGCCGCGACATCATCACCCTGTGGGTGGCCCGAATGGTGATCATGGGGCTCTATAACCGGGGGCAGGTGCCGTTCCACCACGTACACGTCCATCCCAAGATTCTCGATGGCTTCGGCCAGACGATGTCGAAGAGCAAGGGGAATGGGGTCGATCCGCTCGATCTCGTCGACAAGTACGGGGTCGATGCCGTGCGGTTCACGATCGCGTCACTGGCGGGTGAGAGCCAGGATGTGCGTCTGCCGGTGGGTTATGAGTGTCCCGCCTGCCAGGAGGTCATTCCGCAGACCATCGAGCACCAGAAGGCGATTCCCGCCGGCGGGGCGAAGCCGCGCCTGAAGTGCCCGAAATGCAAGGCGACACCGCAGTACAGCAGCCCGTGGTTCACTCCCGACGAGGGTGAGCCCGTGGCCCGCGTGGTGAGTGACCGGTTCGAGTACGGCCGCAACTTCTGCAACAAGCTGTGGAACGCCACCCGATTCGCTTTCATGAATCTGGCCGGCTACACCCCTGGCCCGGTCGATCCTGCGGAACTGCGGCTGGAAGACAGGTGGATCCTGAGCCGACTGGCGACGACCGTCCGGTCGGTGAATGCCGAACTGTCGGACTATCACTTCGATGCCGCGACGCGGTCGCTGAGGGACTTCACCTGGAACGAGTTCTGCGACTGGTATGTCGAGATGATCAAGCCCCGGCTGCGCGACGAGGCGTTGCGTCCCGCCGCACAGCGCGTGCTGGTGGGGGTGCTCGATGTGCTGCTGCGGCTGTTGTCGCCGTTTATTCCGTTTGTCTGCGAAGAGCTGTGGGCCAAGTTGAATGAACTGGCCCCCCAGCGGGGACTTCCCACACCCGCGCCGTCGAATTCCATCTGCATGGTGGCTGCGTGGCCTGAGATTCCCTCGGGTTGGCGCGACACCAGCCTGGAAGCCCGCTTTGACCGGCTCAAGGAGCTGATTGTGGCGGTCCGCAATGTGCGGGCGATGTACCGGATCGAGGATCGGGTCGAGTTGGCGCTCCATGTGCGTTGCCAGCCCGAAGTCGCCCTGGAGCTGAACGACGTCGCGTCGCAGTTCACCAACCTCGCCAAGGTGGTTCTCAAGGGGGCCGGGATCGATGTCACTCGCCCCGGAACCTCAGCCAGCTTCTCGCTCAACGATGCCGATGGCTACATCCCGCTCGCCGGGGTGGTCGATCGGGAGGCCGAACTGGGCCGTCAGCAGAAGGAGGCCGAGAAGTTGCGGGGCTTCATCCTCGGACACGAGCGCAAGCTGGGGAACGCCAGTTTTGTCGGGAAGGCTCCTCCCGAAGTGGTCGAACAGGTCCGCGAGACCCTCGCAGGTCTGCAGAAGCAGCTGCGGAGTGTCGAAGAGATCATCGAGGCCCTGGGGCAATAGCGGCTGCCGTCATTCCGGTTCCACGTGAGGCCTGTTCCATGAGGGGTGTCGCATCGTCGATTCCCCGAAGCGACGCACATCGAGCGTAGTCTCTGGTTGCTGAGGAAGTGGATCGTGCAGAGGGGGGGATGTCAGCCTTCGTCCGCGGGGGAGAGGGCCGGCTCTGGGGGGACCGCGTGCGCCGGGTCTTCCTTCAGAGGGTGAAAATGCTCCAGCCCTGTTGCGGTGGAGCGTGAGACTCCTTCCGCATGCTCCCTGAGAATGGTCCAGATCTCGGCGATCGACTCGGGAGACCGATGCACCGCCGTGTGCGAGGCATTGATGACCAATTCCGTTTGAGCCTGCTGATGCACGGCACTGGAAAGCGGGACCACGCCATCTCCCCCGCCCGGACCAATGGTATACAGCCACTTCCCGGCAATGGTGTGGATCTGCACCCGTTGGTCGATGGGAAGGGAATCGACGGCCTGCAGCAGTGGGTGCTGGGGGTCAAGCAGATCGATGCTGGTGGGAAGTCGGGCCTGACCAAAAACGGGTTTCCAGATCAGCCGATTGAGGAATCCTTCGTTCTGTTCGGCGAGTTGCACCAGGCGGCTCATGCCGTCGGGATCGCGCTTGACCAGCGAGGAGCTGATTCGCCCGATCATCTGATGGGCGAGTGCGGCCCCGCGGTGGGGTGTCCCGACGAAGATCACCCGCTTGACGGCGGGGGTTGGTTCGAAATACATCATGTCTTCAATCGCATCGCGCAGCTCTTCGGGCATCTCAAGATCATCCAGCGGCCGATCTGAGATGGTCGTCCAGAGTTGATCTCCACTGGAAGAGACCTGCAGCTTGGAAATCAGGCCCCCCATGCTGTGCCCGATCAACACCACCTGATCGAGTGCGGGATCGGGGCAGGTCGTCTGCAATTCCTCGAGGGCCAGGCGCAGCTGCCGCCGCAAGTCGGCTGCCGCCCGCACAAAGGGACGCCCAGTCGCATAGCCGAAAGCCCACACCTGGTAGCGCGACGTGAACTCGGGGTTGGCCCGCAGATCGTTGGCCAGATCGATCCAGGTCCTCGGGCTCGAGAGAAGCCCATGGACCAGAATGACCGGAATTTTGCCAGGCTGATACGGTTCCAGAAACAACAGTCCTTCGAACTCGGGATTGTTGTCGGGATGGACGAACATTTCGAAAGGATCGGGCAGATCGGCCACGAAGGCTTCGTGGAACACGAACGGGGCCGAGAGATCGGCGGCCAGCGGGACCGCCCCCTGGGGCCCGTCCACCTGAGCTGCGTGGCGAGGGTTCCACAATTCCAGGACGAGGCCCGGTTCACCCGCGGCGTCGTTGGTGGGTCGCAGAATGGCTGTGGCTGTAAACAGGGCGTGCGGGCCCAAAAACCTGTCTCCGGGACGCAGGGGAGGATGGGGGCCGCGCTCCACCACGACCGGAGCCCCCACCCCTGCGCGGACATGGTGCCGGGTGAGTGAGGGAGAGTTGTAACACCCCACGGCGCGCAGTTGCTGGAACTCGCCAGGCTGCCAAACGAACCCGCGCGGCTCAATCGGAATCCAGACCGGACCACGGGCCGTGTTGATCTGGAAGCCCTCACCGGGTTTCCACAATCCCTGGTCGCGGGCGGTTTCGAGGAATCGTCCCAGCGCCAGTTGATAGCGCTGCCACGCGGCACACGTCTCGATGTTGGAAACCGAGTGGGGGGCCCCGGGAGGAAGTTCCCGCCAGGCGAGTTGGGTCGCCACCATCCAGAGTCGCGGGGCGTCTTCGGAATTCTGTTCGTCGGCCGCGCTCGCCGCTGCAAACGCACGGGTGCAGACATCGTCACCCGGTGAGAGCGGCTGGGGAATCCCCGGCGGGACCCACAAGGCCGTGGGACTGAGAATGGCGCAGCCCGGGAGGGCGGTCATGAACCAGGCCGCAAACACGACCCGGATCCAGCGCACCATCGGTCCGGAGGCGAAGCGCGCAGCGACGACGCACTGTGAAGACATGCTGGGAGGGGGGGGAGTCGGATTGAGACGGGAAGGGGACAGCCCGAACCGGGAACCCCAGAGGAGGGGCAATCCACAAGCAACCTCAACAGCGCTCGTCTTCACCCAGGAGCGGAGTGGAGTGGTTGCGGACGTGGTGGGGACTGAACAGGAAGGGACGGAGCAGGAGGGATCGGGACGCTACCACACACTTGGGGATGGGGACAATCCGAGTTGCCGGGTCAAAACCATCGAAGGCCCGCAAACTGGGGGGGCTGCGGAGCCAGGGATGACCTGTGGCTGGCAGCGCGAGACAGGCCGGGCCGGCCGGAGAACGCCAATGGCGGTCTGACAATCAGGAGACCGAATCGCGGTCTCTCTTTCAACGAAGTCTGTAAGGCCGTCGTTGGTTTGATCGGATGACGGCTTCAACGTCCTGGCCGGGGTCCCAAAAAGATCAGTCGAGCTTGAACTGCTGGATATATTTCGCGATTTCTTCGGGGGACAGGGCGGGCTGATCTTCCTTCAGCAAGACACAGCGTTCGAGCACGAGCGCATCCATATTGGTCGACAGGAAGCAGCGATAGGCGTCCTGCGGGGTGCAGACGATCGGCTCTCCCCGCACATTGAAGCTGGTGTTGATGACCACCGGACAGCCGGTCTGCTCGCGGAATTTGCGCAGCAGGTGGTGATAGCGGCCGTGGCGGTCGGCATCGACAGTCTGCACGCGGGCCGAATAGTCGACGTGGGTTACGGCGGGAATCTCGGACCGCAAGACCTTGAGCTTGTCGATGCCCGATTTGCCGGACATTTCGGTGGCGCTGTCGGTGCGGCGCGAATCGGCGACAGGAGCCACCAGCAGCATGTACGGGCTCTGTTTGCGGGGACGCATCTGGAAGTAGTCGTCGACATGCTCCTCCATCACCGAGGGGGAGAAGGGACGGAACGATTCCCGGACCTTGAACTTCACATTCATCACCGACTGCATCCGCGGGCTGCGGGCGTCACCCAGAATCGAACGGGAACCGAGCGCCCGGGGACCAAACTCCATTCGTCCCTGCACCCAACCCACAACCTTGTCGCTGCCAATCAGTCCCGCGACTTCGGTGCACAGCGACTCATCATCGGAATACCGCCGGTACCTGGCTCCAATCGACTTGAGGAACTGTTCGACCTGGTCGTCACTGAAGGCCGGTCCCAACAGCGACCCATGCTGGCTGTCGCGCGGCTGGACCGTGCGGGGATTGTTGAGCAGCTGATGCCAAATGAAGAGCGCCACCCCCAAGGCTCCCCCCGCATCACCCGCAGCGGGCTGGATCCACAGGTTCTCGAACGGACCTTCCCGCAGAATCTTGCCGTTCCCCACGCAATTGAGGGCGACCCCCCCCGCCAGGCAGAGGTTTTTCAACCCTGTTTCGGCATGCACGTGGTGCGCCATTTTGAGCATGACTTCTTCCGTCACCACCTGGATCGAGGCGGCCAGATCCATCTCCCGTTCGGTGAGCGGCGACTCGGGAGGGCGCGGCGGGCCTCCGAACAACTGGGCGAACTTCGGGGAGGTCATCCGCTGGCCCAGGCAATAGTCGAAGTACGACAGATCGAGCCGCAGAGAGCCATCGGGTTTGATGTCGACCAGTTTCTCGCGGATCAGATCGGCATACCGGGGCTCGCCATAAGGAGCCAGCCCCATCAGCTTGTACTCGCCGGAATTGACGCGGAATCCGCAGAAATAGGTGAAGGCCGAGTAGAGCATCCCCAGAGAGTGGGGGAACCGCAGTTCCTGGAGCAGTTCCAGCCGGTTTCCCCGTCCGACGCCGTAGCTGGCCGTGGCCCACTCCCCCACGCCGTCGAGCGTCAGCACCGCTGCCTCTTCAAACGGAGAGGGGAAAAACGCGCTGGCGGCGTGCGATTCGTGATGCTCGGTGAAGACGACCCGGCGGCGATACTGCCCCCCCAGACCCGCTTTGAGTTCCCGTGGAAGAAACAGTTTCTGTTTGACCCAGAGGGGAATCGCCTCGGCAAAGAACCGAAAGCCGCGGGGGGCGAAAGCGACCGTTGTCTCCAGCAGCCGTTCGAACTTCAGCAGCGGCTTGTCGTAGAAGCCGACATAGTCGAGATCGGCTGCAGTGAGTCCCGCTTCGCGGAGACAATACTCGACCGCCCGGGTTGGAAAATTCGGATCATGCTTCAGGCGGGTGAATCGTTCTTCCTGGGCTGCGGCGACAATCTGGCCGTCGACCACGAGTGCCGCAGCCGAATCATGAAAGTAGGCCGAAATTCCAAGGATTGCGGTCACGCCTGGTCATCCTTCTCCGGGGTGCTGGGGCTGTCTCGAACGGGCAGTCTAGGAAATCTGCGGAAACAGTGCAGCATGAGTTTTCGGGGGAGCGGGATGGACACGCACGCCAGCCCGATGTTTCGATTGGCCAATGACAGCGGAACCAAAACAGTGAGGAGGAGTTGCCGTCAGCGAGCCAGGAACTGGGGGAAACTGGGTGGACGCTCGAGCGGGCCATGGAGGGAATCGCGACGCGGACCAGTCCGAATTGCGGATCCCTCAGAACAAATGGCTGAGATCGGGGGCCCAATTGGATTCCCCCGGGGTGGGGGTTTCGACTTCAGACTCCTGCCGTTCGCGGAACACATGCAAAACCCTGGCCCGGTCGAGTTCCTTGTATTCCGGCTCGGGATAACTGGCGTTGAGTGGAGATTCGAAGTCGGGGGGCTGGATGGCCCCGGCGGCGATCTCATGGATGATGACCTTGACCCCGGTCAGCCCCTGGAAATGCCGATCTTCGGCCCGAACCCGTCCGCCGTGCATGTCGTACAGCTCGAACATCTGCCGCAGGACCTTGACGAACCGGCGGAACGAGACCGAGCGTTCAATGTAGATCAGATCAATTTCGAGAGACGTGGTGATCTGCCAGAAATGGAACCGGGTGAGCCGGGGAAAGATCTTGTGGAATGGGCGTCCAATGATGCCATCGAAAACCGTGGCGTCGCGGTCATGCAGGTAGTCTTCATTGGCGTCGGTCCGCAGTCCCGACACGAACCAGTGCTGCAACCCCAGCAGCAGTCCCGAATTGGCGGGGAGCCGCCGCCGCGCGGCCCGCTTGAACAGCCTTTCGAGTCCCCGCAGCAGTTGCCGCCGACAGCGAATCTCCTGGGGACGGCGGGTTTCGAAGTCCGCCGCCAGCGAGAGTCCCCGTCCCTCCCCATCCAACATGCGCCGTGGGTGATACCAGATCCCCTGAACTGCGAGGCGCAGGGCGTCGAAACCAACCGCCAATCCCCCCCCAAGAGAGACCCAACTGGTGATCCGGGCCAGGATCCGGGCAGGGTCGGACAGGGCGCGGGGTGAAAAGACCGACGACAGCCGCCATTCCCCCAGAAACGGCAATTCGCGGCCACCCCCCAACAGCAGCGACAGATTGATCAGGATGGCGACGGCGGCCACGGCCTGAAACCAGATGAAGAGCCGTCCGTCGAAGCAGCCGCTGCGTCCCTTCAGTTCTTGCCGCCAGACCAGCACCAGATCGTCGCTTGTGAGGGCCATTCCCACGGTGACAATAAGTCCGATTGCCGCCAGTCCCGCGAGCGCGATCCAAAGCGGCAGTGTCAGCCCCGCGAGCAGCAGTACCCCGGTGCACCCCAGCATCGCCAGCACCTCCCCGCGCAGGGGACGCTCTCCCTGGGCGTCGAAGTGGGTGACAGCGCGGTCATGAATCTCGGCCCACAGCACAAACAGCATGACGCTGGCGAGGAACATCGAGATTCCCAGGGTCGCCGTCCAGGGAATCAGGAAGCCCAGGTAAGACACAGGCACAATTCGCTCGCGCAGACCGGCCGGGAAAATGCAGACAGCGCCACAGGTCAGCAGGGTGAAGGCGAGCAATCCCCCCGCAATTCGGACCCACGCTGTCGGCAAACATCGCCGCAGCGGCGGCACGCGGCGCAGGTCGACTCCCCAACTGAAGGCCAGATTGGCCTGCACCCAGCGGCGCGAAGGCAACCCCCCCAGCATCCAGGAGAGCAGTTGCAGCGGACGCGTGTTGTGAACCAGCAGCGTGATCAGGCACCACCCCAGAATCGACACGCCGGCTCCCAGATCGAACCAGCGATCATTGAACCGGCCCCCCAGCGTCTCAATCGACAGCAGCAGTCCCCCCCACGAGGCCCAGACCACCGCTTCGCCAGGCGACAGCATGCGCAGCCCCCGCATCAACTGCAGGGTCCAGCGGATCAAGAGGGGGGGCTGACTCATCGGGTGGGACCCGGGAATTGGCGGTCGAACTCTCTGGTCGGAATCGCGATGCTATCAGGCTTCCACCCACAGGGCGAGTTGCACGGCCGCATTCAGCGGCATCTCTGCGACCCCCACTGCGGTGCGGACATGGCGACCCCGGTCACCAAACAATTGCACCAGCAGTTCCGAGGCGGCGTTCAGCACCTGGGGTTGATTGGAAAACCCTGGGGCAGACAGCACATACCCCTCCACCCGCACCACCTGCCGCACCTGTTCGAGGCTCCCCAGACAGGCCTTGACCTGTGCCAACGCATTCAGCAGACAAATCCGTGCGGCGTTCCGGCCATCTTCCTCATGCAATTCAGCCCCCAGTCTCCCGGCGAACGCCAGTTGCTTCCCGATGAATGGAAGCTGTCCGCTGGTAATGACCAGCGGACCTGTTCGGATCACGGGCACATAGAACCCGACAGGGGGAGGAGCCGTCGGGAGCGCGAGGTCCAGTTCATGCAGCTTCTGTTCGATGAGGTTCATGGTGTCGGGAAAGGAATTTACGGAAGGGGAAGGTCAGTAATGTGGATCCGATCTCAGATGGGGCTGGCCTGGACCGAGAAGTGCCGGGCCTGACCCGGATCGGGTTGGGGATGATCGCTGCGGAAGTGGGTCCCCCGGCTTTCGCGGCGGCTCAGGGCCCCGGCAATGATCAGCCGCGATACCAGCAGCATGTTCTGTAACTCCCAGCCGCGGGGGTCGGAGAACTCCTTGGCGGCGACGTAAGTGCTCCAGAAGTCGACCTGGCGCTGGGCTCCTTCGAGTCCGGCGAGAGTCCGCTGGATGCCAACGTCGCGCCACATCTCGGATCCCAGCGAGTTTCGCAGATCGGTCAGATCGAGTTCGTCGTCGGTGGGGCCCCCCGAAGGCCAGTCGCTGATCAGGGGGATCGGACGAAATTCATCAGGGGTGGCGGCGGCGGCCGCACCGGCGTTGCGTCCGGCCCTGCGTCCGAACACCAACCCTTCCAGGAGGCTGTTCGAAGCCAGGCGATTCGCGCCGTGCAGCCCGGTCGAGGTCACCTCACCAGCGGCCCACAGTCCCGGGACGGTGGTGCGGGCCTCATCATCGGTGGTGCAGCCGCCGATCATGTAGTGGGCCCCCGGCCGAACGGGAATGAGATCGCGGGTGATGTCCAGCCCGAACTCCCGACAGACCTTTCCAATGTGGGGGAATCGCTCACGCACCAGCTCTTTGGGAAGATGCGACAGGTCGAGATAGACGCACGGGTGACGGGTCTTTTCCATCTGCCGGACAATGGCATGGCTCACCTCATCGCGGGGGGCCAGTTCCATCTGGGACGAGTACGCCCCCATGAACCGCTCGCCAGTACAGTCGCGCAGGTAGGCCCCTTCTCCCCGCACCGCCTCGGATATGAGGTGCCGCGAGCTCCCGGCGATATAGAGCACCGTGGGGTGGAATTGCATGAATTCCATGTCGCGCAATTCGGCCCCGGCGCGGAAGGCGGCCGCATGGCCGTCGGCTGTGGCGATGGCGGGATTGGTGGTTTCGCGGTAGATCTGTCCCGCCCCCCCGGTGGCCAGAATGGTCTGTTTCGCCCAGACCAGTGTCTTGCCATGTTCCCGGTTCCAGACCACCGCACCGCGGCAGACTCCCTCGTGGGTCAGCAGATCGATGGTGAAGGTCTTTTCCCAGATCTCGGCGTTCGGCAGTTCGGTCGCCCGGGCAATCAGCGCCCGCATCACTTCCTTGCCCGTGGCGTCCTGCAGCGCATGGGCCACGCGGCGGTGGCTGTGCCCTCCCTCCCGGGTCAGCGCGATGCTGCCATTCTCCTGATCGAAGACCGCTCCCCACTCAATCAGCTCATGGATCCGTTCGGGAGCTTCATGCACCACCAGTTCGACAATCCTCGGATCGCAGATTCCCTTCCCGGCGGCCAGTGTGTCGGCGACATGATTCGAGAATTCATCGACCGGATCGAGCACCCCCGCGATCCCACCCTGGGCCCAGGCGCTGTTCGAGAGTGCCACCTGGTCTTTGCTGATGATGATCTGCTGCAGACCAGTGGGAACCTCCAGTGCCGCCCGCAGACCGGCGATCCCGCTGCCGATGATCAATACATCGGTGAAGGCGTGCGCGATCCGCTTGGGATGAAACCGAACCAGGTAGCGGTGTGGTGAGGAGATCAGCAGATCGGCCAAGTCAGCTCTCTCGGAGAGAATCGCCCAGATCGGAACAGGGAGGCCCGCGCATCCCCGTCAGAGACGCCGCGTACCGGTCATCAGTCGGGAATCTTTCCGTCCCGTGATCTGGGGCGGTCCGGAGTTTTCCCGATGCAGTGACTGACAAACGAAGCAATCATAATCGACCGGGAGGTGCGACGCATGGCTGTCCATCAGCAAATTCGCTCTGTTTCCCCCTGATCCTCCCGGTTTGCGTAGACTTTCCGAACAGTTCACTTCCCTTCCATGAGAGAGCCCACCATGCGCATCTGGCCAGGACACCCCTACCCTCTGGGAGCCACCTGGGATGGGTCGGGGGTGAACTTCGCCCTGTTTTCGGAAGTGGCCGAACGGGTGGAATTGTGTCTGTTTGACGATCCTGCCGCGCCGGTTGAAACAGCCCGTTACCGTCTGCCGGAGAAAACCTACCGGGTCTTCCATGGATATTTCCCCGACATCAAGCCGGGGGCGATTTACGGGTTTCGGGTGCATGGACCGTACGATCCCCCGGCGGGCCATCGCTGCAATCCGCACAAGCTGGTTTTCGATCCCTATGCCCGCGCGGTGGGACGGACTCTGCGCTGGGATGATTCCCTGTTCGGCTATACCCCCGGGGCCGGGGGGGGCGACCTCTCTTACGACACCCGCGATTCGGCAGGATTTGCTCCCTTGGCACAGGTGGTCGACTCCGCTTTCACCTGGGGAGACGACTGCCCCCCTCGGACCCCCTGGGAGCAGACCATCATCTATGAGATTCACGTCAAGGGCTTCACCCGGCGGATGCCCGGAGTTCCCGAACGGCTGCGGGGGACCTACGCCGGGCTCGCTTCCGAAGTCGCCATCCGCCACCTCCGCCGGCTGGGCATCACGGCGGTCGAGCTGCTGCCCGTCCATTTTCATGTCGACGAGCGGTTTCTCGTTGAGCAGGGACGCGACAACTACTGGGGTTACAATACGCTGGGGTTCTTCGCTCTCGATCCGCGGTATGCCAGTGTCCACGACGCCGAGCTGGCGCTGCACGAATTCAAGTCGATGGTCCGCACGCTGCACGCGGCGGGCATCGAGGTGATTCTCGATGTGGTCTACAACCACACCGCCGAAGGAAACCAGTGGGGTCCCACACTCTCGCTGCGGGGCATCGACAACCGTTCGTACTACCAGCTCGCTCCCGATAATCTCAGGTATTATCTCGACTACACCGGATGTGGCAACACCCCGCGGCTGCAGCATCCCCGGGTGCTGCAGCTGATTATGGACAGCCTGCGGTACTGGGTGACCGAGATGCATGTCGATGGCTTCCGGTTCGATCTCGCCGCCACCCTCGCGCGGCAGACCGGCAACATCGACCTGATGAGCGGCTTTCTGAACGTGATCCATCAGGATCCCATTCTCTCTCAGGTCAAGCTGATCGCCGAGCCGTGGGATGTGGGTGAGAACGGCTACCAGGTGGGGCAGTTCCCGGTGATCTGGACCGAATGGAACGGCCGCTACCGGGACTGCGTGCGGCGTTTCTGGAAGGGGGATGGCAGCACCGTCGGCGAACTGGCCACGCGGATGTCGGGGAGTGCCGACCTCTATGAGGACGATGGACGGCGCCCCTCGGCCAGTGTCAATTTCATCACCTGCCACGACGGGTTCACGCTGCGTGATCTGGTGCAATACAACCAGAAGCACAACGAAGCCAATGGGGAAGACAACCGGGACGGCAGCGATATCAACGACAGCTGGAACTGCGGCGTCGAGGGACCCAGCTCCGACCCCGCCATCGAGGCCCGGCGCCGCCGCCAGATGCGCAACCTGCTGGCCACGCTGCTGGTCTCGCAGGGGGTCCCCATGCTGCGGGGGGGGGACGAACTCTCACACACCTCGCGGGGGAACAACAACTGCTATTGCCAGGACAATGAACTCTCGTGGCTCGACTGGAACCTGGGGGAAGGAGACCGCGAGTTTCTGGATTTTGTGCAGCGGCTGATTGAGATCCGCCGCACGCAGCCCGCCCTCTGCCGGCGCAATTTCTTCCAGGGTTCCATTTTGGGAGGGCTGCGAGACGTCTACTGGCTCGATCCCGCCGGGACTCAGATGAGCGTCGAGGCGTGGTCCAGCAACCAGTTGCGGGCGCTGGGAATTCTGCTGCTGGGAGACTGCCGCCAGACCGGCCAGACGGGGGAGTCGATTGTGGGAGATCACCTGCTGATCCTGCTGAATGCCCACGATCACGGCATCGACTTCCAGATGCCCCCCTCGATTCATGAAGTCCCCGGCCTGGAACGGCTTTTTGACACCTATGATGGTGACATCCAGCGGCAGGCGTTCTACCCGCATCGGCCGTATCACCTCCGGCCACGCAGCATGGCGTTATTTCGCAAACAGCTCGCCGGCACGATTCCCTGGAACCGTCTGGGACCGGATGCCGACACATCGGTCCGTGTCGCCGCGGAAAGCCAGTCCGGCAGGCCGTGACTGGCTTTCAGGCTGTCTGACCGGCCGGATTCCGGAGGCACGGACGGGTGTTGGTCAATCAAGAGTCCAAGGGGGGCTGTCGGCCGAACAGACGTTAAAACGACTCATCCAGATTCCGGATCCAGTTCCCGGCGGCAGTCATTTTGTGCCTCCGAAAACTCTCAAAACCACCGGTCAGGCGGTTGTGATCCCAGCGTGCCGACCACTGTTGACGGGAATATGGACCTGACCCCGTTTGTCTCGATCACACGACTTCGTGCAGAGGCTCGTTCCCCTGGTCGACCAGGTACTGCGGCACGCCGGCCTGGTCGAAGACCCGGATGTTTTGGGCGTCGATCCCGGCGTTCTTGTAGAGGGTGGCGAAGATTTCCTGGAACTTGACCGGCCGCAGGGTGGGGTTCTCACCATAGCGGTTGGTGGCCCCAATCACCTGGCCGGTCCGCATGCCGCCCCCCGCCAGCAGGGCGGTGTTCGCCTGCGGCCAGTGATCGCGGCTGTTGTTGCCGTTGATCTTGGGAGTCCGGCCAAATTCGCCCCAGACCACCACCGACACGTCGCGATCCAGGCCCCGCTCGTGCAGATCCGAGATCAACGCCGCCAGACCCTGGTCCAGCAGCGGGCATTCTTCCCGGCACTTGGGATAGTTCATGCCGTCGGGCCCGTGCCAGTCCCACCGGCTGTAGTTGAGCGACACAAACCGGGCCCCCGCCTCGACCAGCCGCCGGGCGACGCAGAAGTTCTCGATCATTGGCGGAGCACCGTCCCGCTGGAATTCTTCCACACTCTTTCCGTAACGGGCGACGACGGCCGGATCCTCCTTGCTGAGGTCCAGGGCATCGACGAGCCGCGAGGTGGTCAGAATGCCCATCGCCTGCTGGGCATAGACATCCATGCTCTCCATCACCCCCTTGGCGTCGGCCTGCCGGCGGAAACGGTCCAGCGACTGCATGAGGGAGGTGCGGTCTTTCAGCTTGTCGAGGGTGACTCCCTGCAGAACCATGCTGTCGGCGGTGCTGCGGGCTTTGCGACCCAGCAGATTGAACGGCGCATGGGCGACCCCCAGGAAGCCTCCATCGCCCGGTTCGCCCCAGGTGCGGTTGCCCGTCGTGTACATCAGGGCAAGGTGCGGGGGAATGGCATCATTCACCGGCCCCTGGCACTTCGAGACCCACGCACCCCCGGCAGGCCAGCCTCCGGGAGGGACCCGGCCGCCGCGCTTCCGCCCCGTCATGCACTGGTAGCCGTCGTGGGCCCCGTCGGAATCGGCCAACGACCGAACAATGATGAACTTGTCCATCATCTGGGCCATACGGGGGAACATTTCGGAGACTTCAATCCCCGGCACATTCGTCTGGATGGCGTCGAATTCGCCACGGATTTCACGAGGAGCCTGCGGCTTCGGATCCCACATATCGAGATGCGGCGGACCACCCGGCAGATAGATGTTAATGATCGCCTTGTGACCCAGTCCCGCCCCTTTGGTCTCAGCCCTCAGCACGTCGGTCAGGGAGATTCCTCCCAGGGCCATGCCCCCCACCGTCAGAAAGTCGCGCCGCGAGACCCCGCTGCAATCCGCCTGACCAGGCAACGCCCGTCCGAGAAACGTGAACATCGTCAGATCCTTTCTCGATCTGTCTGTCGCAGTTCGGTGGTCCCAGTCGCTACCGCCCACGGGCCATCACGTGGTTCGGCTGGTCCCAAATCAATCCATCGGTAACACTTTATTTGATCGGCAATTCAAGGTCAACCAGCTTCCGCCTTGGGGAGCCTCTCGTCGCAAAGCGCCTGATCGTTTTGACCGGAGGCGGGGTGGGGGACTGTCGGCTCGGCTAGCCGCGGGCCCAGGCCGGGCGTCGGTAGGGACTGAGCAGATCCCACAGGGCCCAGGGGACCGCGATGGCCGCCAGGAGAAATCCCCAACCCCCACTCGGCAACCAGCACCACCACATCAGACCGACCACCGCCAGCGTCAGGCTTCCCCGGGTCTGCAGCAGTTTCCAGAGTGGAGTCAGCCACCACACCAGAACTGCCAGTGTCAGCATGGCCACTCCCAGCCCCCCCCAGCGGACGAGGGATCCCGGCCAGACCCTCAACCCGGAGATGACACCCCCGTTCCGCCACTCGTCTGTCGCCCGGATCGATCCCAGCGCGATCCGTTCCGACGCCCGTCGCACAGTTGGGGGAGGGGAGATGTTGCCGCGGAATTCCCCCAGATCTGTCCCCGTGACATCCCGCCAGGGAGCAGCGATCGACAGCCAGTTCCAGCCGTCCGAATTCCAGATCAGTGCCAACCGTTCACACTCGGCATCGGTCACTCTGGGAAGTTCGGGGAGAGGTTGGGGCCAGAGAGAAGGCAGGGGGTGGGGTTCGGTCTGGGAGGAGGACTGGGGCAGTTGCCAGACCGCCAACAGCAGTCCTTCTTCGCTGCGGGCCGGGACCTCGCAGGTCCATTGCGGGCCGTGTGGTGAACTTTCTTTCCGACACTCGAGGGGCACGCCGTTCCACTGCACCGCCCGGAGCTCGGCCCCGACTGGAGCCGACCAACTCAGGGGGCGGGATTCTCCTGGCGAGAGCCAGAGACGGACGAGACAGTTCCAGGGGTGGGAGGTGGGGGCGGCCAATTCCAGTTCGGCATGCCGAACCGCCAGGGGAACGGTGTCTGGTGCAGCCGACGAGTCGCCAGGTCCAGCCTCGTCGGCCGGGGTTTCCGGGGCGTCGGGCCGATCGGGCGTGCGGGGGGCGGGGCCGGTGAGTCGCACCGTCGGCCATTCTTCTTCGGGATTGCTGGGAGCATCGAAGAGCAGCAGCGAGCCGCTGGGAGCACGGCCCGGAGCGTCCCCCTGGGTGAGGCGGGCGGAGACACCGTCATCGACCACGGTCAGCAGCCGACGTTCAATGGTGGGACGCAGTCCCCGCAGGCTGACCCGTGGAGGGGCCACCTCACCCGTCTCGGGGAGGGGGACGGAACCCGAGATGTCGACGGTCTGGGAGGTGCCCGCCCGGGAGGCGAGGAAGACCGTGAGCCGATCTCCGTCGCGGGACCAGCGGGCCACCCGGTCTGTCTCTTGTTCGCGGACATGGACCTCGCGGATTTCGACCCGCGGGTCGACCGACAATTCGTAGTAGAACACCGACTTCTTCGATCGGATGTCGGTTGAAAGGTAGTTCCAGTCGATCTCGCCCCGCCGGATCTCACCGCGCTGCTCAACTGTGGCCGCCTGCAGGGGGGGCGCTGCTGGCTGCATCAGAACCATCAGGGCGAGCGGGCGGTCGAGATCGAAGCCGAGTTCGGGGGTCACCTCGCCGAACCGCTGTTCGCGCGCCAGGTCGGCGGGAGCAACCGCCCGCAGAGGCTGGTCGATCATGGGGGAACTCACCGCCAACTGCCGATCAGGAGGGGAGCGGAGTGCGACACGGTCTTGCCGCAAGTCAAACCGTAGCCGGCCCGAGAGCGTGTTGTCGGCGGGGTCGGGGAATCGCAGTTCCAGCGGATTCCCTTCGGCAGCGGAGATGAGGTCGAGGATCACCTCGAACGACTGGGTCTGGGCCTCGGCGAATTCGAGGCAGAGTCGACGATCGCCCCCTTCGAGCCGCTCCCAGGTCTCTCCCGAGAGCGGAGGTCCTTCGATCTGACGGACGGTCATTCCGCGGGGAATCATCCAGCGAACAGTCGGGATCTGGGTGCCCCCAGGGAGGTAGCGGGCCCAGCAGCGGGTGGTGTTCACCTGACCGTCGAATTCCACCAGGTTCCAGCTTTCGACCCGGATGGCTTCCTGGCGTACCGGGGTTTCGCCGGGAGCGGTTTGCCATTGCAGTTCGGACGCCTCGACCCCCCATTCCTCGGGGAGTCCAACGCGCGGGGGGGGATGATAGGTAGCCGCCGGTTGGACCAGCGTCCAATGGCCGAGGCGCGCGTCGCCCGGAAGCCACAGCCGGGTGACGGCGGAGGCTGGCAACGTGACCCGCCGGGCCCGCCGGAGTGTTTCATCGGGCAGCGGGAGCAGACGGAGCACAATCTCGAGTTCGGTCACAAGATTGAGGGGAGTGTCGCGGAGGTCGGCCCTCGCGGAGGGGGTCTCGTCCGGCATGGGGACGCTGGGGGGGCGTGGTTCCCTCCCCACGGGGGGGCCGAGGTTTTCATGGGCCGCCAGAGAGACCAACAGCCCTCCGTTGGGGTCAGTCCGCCAGACGTCGTGTGGTCGTCCATTCACCAGACACGACACGTCGTCGGCGAGTGTCAATCCAGCAAGCTGCATGGGAATCTCGACCGGCTCAGTCCCCAGCCGCACCCCCCGGAGACGGGCCTCCAGAAGGTCTCTGGGGGGCTGGTCTCCCTTGCGCAACGGGTCACCCGGGCGGTGGTCGGTCAGACTTTGCAGCGTGGTTTCCTGTGCCAGCCAGCGGGGGAGCGTGACCTGCCGCAGTGGTTCCGCCACGTTCCCCCGAAACTCGGGGGAGACATACAGCCGTTCTTCGGCGACACCAACGGCATCCAGAGGAATCAGAATGTCTCCCAGTGATTCGAGGGGCCCCAGCAGGGCTCGCGGCAGTCCGTCCGTCTGCGACCGGGCTCCGCTGGCCAGCCAGAGGCACAGTCCGAGGGCGACCCCCAGGGCGCGGGACAGGCCCGCCGCCGGGGCTGGCTCGCGCACTGAGGGGGGCCGGGGAGAGCCCGACTGCCCCCACCCCCGCCACGAGATCCACGCGGCAGGAATGAGCAGCGAAATCAGGCACCCCAGGGCGGCGGCCTGCAGCAGCGGTCCGATAAGGGGGGGGATGCACAGGGCGGCGATTCCCAGCAGTGCCAACAGCAGGGCAATTGCGGCGGTGTCCCGGCTGGGCCAGCGTTGCCGCACAACCAGCCCCAGTGCGAGGCTTGCGAGGCAGGCCCACCACCCCAGGCCTCGGGCTTCGGTCCGGTTCCAGGTTGTCAGCGCGACGTGATCGGGAGCTCCCGCGGCTTCTCCCTGCCACGTCCACTCGGGAATTGGTTCCGAGGAGGGGCCGCCGCTGGTTCCCCGGATCAAACCCCACCAGTGGTCAGCCACCCAAGGGTTAAATCGGGATTCGGCCGGGTTCCGCCACCAGCCGTTCGCTCCGGGGGCCGGTGGCTCTCCGGTCGGGAGGAACCCAGCGGGGGGGCTGGCCAGCAGCAGGGAGGCGGGGAGGCGCAGATCGAGGTGAGTCTGGATGACGGTGAGGTCGGGCACGGGAAATTCCAGCCGCCGCTGCCTCAACCCATGCCGCACGCCGTCGTCATGTCGATACCGCAGCACCACACGGTGCTCGGTCTGCGTTGATTTCCGGGAGGGCAGCAGCACGCCCTGCCGAAAACTCCCCGACTGGTCGAGGGGCGTGCCAATGACGCCGTCGACGACGACCCGGGGAGACTCGGCACGCTCGGGAAAACTCCACCGCAACGGCCAGGCGTGATCCCGGGCCGGGACGAGCCAACTGACTTCGTATTCATCGACCTGATCGGCCCCCGCGCTGAGCCGGACCCGCGTCGCGGCCTCGGAGATCCACGGGAGAGGGGTCCCGGTGCCGACGGCGCTGGAGAGAATGGGGCCGGAGTCATTCGGCCCGGGGTCAACCGGTGTCCCCAACTCTTCGGCGGGGGGAGACCCGGGGGAAGACAGCAGCCGCAGGCGGCCCTGGGCCTCTCCCTCACAGACCACCATTCCAAACAAAGGGGACAGGTCCATTTTGCGGAAAAGCTCGGTCATTAGGGGAGACGACTTCCAGACCTCCGGGAGTGTGGCGACCAGTCCCTCGCGGGGCAACTCCGTCGGCCGGCATCCTTCGCTGGCTTCCAACCGGTCTGGCAAGCCCCCGGGAAGCAGGGTGATCTGTTCGGCGGCGCGCCCTTCGAGGGGCTTGACCAGGGGGAGGGGGAGAGAGCCTCCCCGACCACCGGCCGGACCCCGCACCGTCATCTGCAGTCGCACGGGATGTTCGCTGTCAAGGCGTTCCGACAACTCCGCCACCACCTGCTGCCACGCTCCCTGCGGCACCAGGGTCCAGTCGATCGTCCGGGGCTCATCACTTCCCGACTGGTCCTGCCGGCGGACATCCAGCACCTCCCACTCGGCCGGCACCTGGCAGGCGACTGACCAGCTCGATCCCTCGCCCAGGGTCCACAGCAGGTGGCATTCGGCCTGCCAGGGGGATCCGGAGTCGAGAATCGACAACGACTGGAACGTCATCCGCAGGGGGCCCTGGACCGGGCTGAGTTCGAGCGTGGCATCGGGTTGCAGCCGACGGAATTCAAACACCTCGCCATCCTGGGGAGAGGGATCGTAGCCAAACTGTCGCAGTCCCGAATGCTGCAGACTGGAGACCGGCTGCGCCCCCTGGAGCCGCACTCCGAGGTGCCCTTCCAGCTCGAGTGCTCCAGGCGTGCCAAGCGGGGGCATCCGCCAGGTCTGGTTCAATGAACCGGGCAGAAGGCCCCGCAGTTCGATTCGTCGCAGGGGGCCGCGGACTTTTTCGGGAAGCGGAATGATCAGGCGACCCGGCTGTCCGGGAACCGAATTCCAGGAGGTGGGGAGATCGCCATACAGCACGTTCGCAATCTGAAGCTCTTCGGGGACCGCAATCTCAACCGTGTCGACCGCCCCTTCCCACGCGGCGAATTCGAACATCGCCCGCACGCGTGTCGCCTCGGGCCGGACCGTAAAACTGATGTCCGGCCGCGCGGTCAGCCGGGGGACTGCCTCGCGCTCTCCGGGATCGGGAGCCAGCCGGAGCCGGCATTCGTGATGCTGACCCAACTCGATGCGCCACAGGTTCCAGCCGGCCGGAGACCCCTCGGTTGAGACGCGGCAATCTCCCACCGAAGTCGTCAATCGCAGCCCCTGCGGAACGCGCAGTTCGAGGCGGGTGATCTGGGCGGGGGGCAACGCGAGAGCGAACACCAGCGCCGGCCCCAGGCGTTCTCCATCGAGCGCCCAGTCCCCCTCCAGACCGTCCCGCCCGACCGTTCGGGCGGAACTTTCCGACTCCGTCGCGCCACGACTGACAAAGCCCACCCGGCCCCCCCCAGTCCGCCCCCACGCCAACGGGGTTCCTGATCTTCCGAAATCCTGTTTGTCTGCGTCGTCCCAGGCGAGCCGCTGCAGCACCAACCGGCACGGTTCCAGCTCAACGAACCGGGGTTCTCTGTCGCGATCTTCCACCGTCCACCACAGCCGTCCCTCGGTCAACGAGTCTCCCAGCAGGGTCGCCTGGTAGCGAGCCTCGGCCAGGGCGGGGGTGGCACCCCAGGACCGGACCCGACGAACAGCCCGCAGGGCCTCTTCGACACGCTGGGCACTCCAGGGCTCCCAGGGACCGGTCGGCCATTGTTCTGGCTGGTTGGCGGGGACGAACAGCCGACGCACCACCGGTTCGCCGCGTACGGGGGGAGGAGCTTGCGCAGTCGCCAACTGGGGGAGCAAAAACATTGCCAGCAAGGCCAGCAGGCGAGCCAGTCGGGTGAGTGGATCCCACTCGACATGAACGTCCGTGTGCTGAAGTGTGCTGCAGTGCAACCTGTCGCTCGCCCGGAGCATCATCGTCCCCCCGAATATTGAGGATCGAGGCCCGAACCCGCCCGCACTCCGCCGGTCCTTACCAGAGTGGCATCCTGGGCCGAGGCGGCGCCCCCCGGGGGGGGAGGTGTCAAGGGGGCCGATGACGCCGCCCCGGGCAACGGGGGAACGGTCGGGGGGAAGATGGCTCCCGCGGGGAGTTCACCCTCGCGCGGCCGGGACGAGAGCCGGTCGATCAGCAGGTAAAAGGCCAGCACCCCCCCGCCCAGTAATGCCGGTTGGAGCCAGAGCAGGACCAGATCGGTCCACCAGACAGCGACCAGCGCGACCGATGCTGCGGCGGCAGTCGCCAACGGAAGACTTCGCAGGCTGTGCCAGCGACGGATCATCAGTCCTCCCACCAGGATGGCCCCCACCGCCGAGAAAACCAGGGGCAAACGCCCCACAAACCGGGCGGAAAGCTGCGCGGTGCCCCGGGTGGTCTGTAGCAGGTAGGTATGGCTCTGGGGATCGGGCTCGAACGGAGGAAGCCCATCGATCTCTCCCACCCAGCGCCGCAGATCGCGATCGGAGTACAGCGGTTGCCGGCTCCAGCCGAGGCCGGTGCGGGCCCATTCATACGCCGAAGCGAATCCGTCGGTCCGCGTCGCCAGGTACTGCTCGGACGGGACCCAGATTTGCCAGAAGCAGGTTCCCGGGGTTTGGTCGGGGGAGAGGCGGGGAGCGGCCAACTCGAGATCGAGTCCCCGAGGGGGAATCTCGTGGGGTGGGCCACGCAGGTCGAGCGTGACCAAAGCTTCGTCCGGCGAATCGGCTTCGGGGCAGGTGATGCTCCAGGAAATCGCGCCGCCATCGGTGGGGGCCGAACGCCGTTGTCGGGCGCGTTGCGCATTCCACCACGCGTTCTCCAATTGCCACCCCACCGGCAATTGAAATGGCAGTGCCAAGACTCCCGCCGACACGAGGTACTGGGCGCGGGTTCGCAGCGAGCCGTCCCCGCCCACCACGGTCCGCAGCCAGGCGCGGTCGACCCGGGCGATGGCCTGCCGGGAGTTCAGGTCGGGCCAGCGCAACTCGATGTTCTCCACAGCCCCCTCCCGTTCCCATACCGGCACCCCCTGTGGATTCAGGTGGCGGGTCCAGGCGGGCCCCACCAGTTCCAGCGGCAGCCCGGTACTGTCGAGCACCTCCACACGGCTGGTGGCGGGGAGGGCGGTCTGCAAGTCGAGCAGGGGAATGGACTGGATATCGACCGGCGCGGCCCCCCCCGATGCGGGCAGTTCCACGGCATACCGCGCCACGGGAGCGAACCGCCCCATGCGGGGTGGGCTCAACGACACCGTGGCCAGTCGGCGGGCCGGGTCGATGCGGGTGGGCAGCCGCTCTTCGCCAATCGAGACCTCGAATTCCGCCGCAAGCAGGGGCTCGGGAATGCGCCAGACCAGTTCCGTCGCCGGGGCGAACTCGACCTCGAGCGGGAAGGTCTGTTCGACAAGGGCCAGCCGCTCGCGGAGCCGAATGGCCGTCTCCTGTCGGGCCGAGATCCGGCGATCCTGCCGCTGCAATTCGAGGACCACGCGGCTGCCAGCCCCCTCGAGCAGCCAGTCACCACGCGGGGTCAGCCCGCGTGCTTCCGCGAGCGGTTCCCGTTCGCTCCCCGACTGGGGCCTCAGGGGACGGTCTCCCGCGCTACGGAGCCGCACGTCGAGATCGGTCGCCGCCTGGACCGACAGACGGATTGGTTCAAGCCGCTGCACCTCGCAGACGGGGAGGGCTGTTTCCAGGACCGTCTCGTCGCCGGTCATCTCCCGCAGCGAACGCAGTCTCAGGACGACGCTACCTCCCACGGGATCGGTCAGTTCGACTTCAATCCGGTCTTCGGTCGTGCGGGATTCCACGACCCGGGCTTCCCCCGCCGAGGGGATTTCGACTGTCGGAACACTCCATCCGTCCGCCTGATAAGCGGGCCAGGCAACGGTCACCCGGTTCAGCGTGCCGCGGCGGATCTGCAGTCGCTGCTCGCTGACCAGTTCCAGCTGTCCCGGCCGGCACAACAGATGGTTCACCGGTTCGACACCCGCCAGGGGGGTGACTCGTTCAAATCGCAGCGGCAACTGCAGCCGGCGGAAAAAGCGGTACCCGAGGCTGGCTTGCCCGGCCCGCAGGTTGGCTGGCAATTCCGAAAGGTTGACCCGATGGACGAATTGCCCGGCGGCCAGGTCGCGCACACTTCGCAGTTGTCCGACCACGGTGATCACCACGAACCCGCTGTGGGCACTGGCCGACTGCACGTCAAAGCCATCCAGCGTGAACGACTCGCCTGCCTGGGGAGGGGGGGCGCGCAGGGTGTACTTCAGTTCGACCCCGCCTGTCACCGGACGACGGAGACGCACCTGATGGCTGCCGGGCGAGCCGGGGACGGCGTCGCTGGTGAGGACATCGGGGCTTTCCAGTCGCAGCAGTTCGGCCCCTTCGGGAAGCCGCACCTGAAATTGTTCGATCCCCGTCTGTTGGGCGGTGGGCTGGATGCGCTGCGTCGCCTCGATGGTGGTCGATTCGTTCTCGACGAGAGTGACCGCCACATGGGTGGTGACCTCAAAAACCGGGGCCGAGGTCGACTGCGGGGGGAGCGGCTGCCAGGCCAATTCGAGCCGTCCTTCGAGTCCGACAAGATCGACTTCGGTCTGGCCATTGGCTTGCCGCACGCCCACGGTGGTCCGTTCGCCGCTCTTCACCGAGAGGCGGGTTCCCGGCAGTCGGAGGCGGGCGGTTCCCAGCGGGGCGGCCGGAAGTCCCAATGCGAGCCGCCGCGGGAACTGACGGGAAAGGAGGGGGACCCGCAGGGGAAGTGTCAATTCATGCCGCCCCTTGCCGCGCAGCCAGCAATCGAACCCCGCTTCCGGATCGAAGAGTCCCGGCGAAAACTCACCCCCTCCGGCATGGGTGATTTCTCCGGTCAACTGGGCCTCGCGAAGTCCCAGGGGAACACGCACCCAGGTTCCCTCGACCGAGACCTGGACTTCGAGCTTCAGCAGGAGGTCGGCATACTCCTGATCGATGTTTCCCTCCAGACGGACCCGCGTCGCACTCGCCTCGGGTGGGCCCAGGTGCTCGCGAGTCCGCAGAAACTTCAGGAATTCGTCGTAGGCGGCCCGGTCTGGAATGGGAACCAACCGGCCATCCGGGGCGGGAAGATAGCGCAGATCATCCCGCGTGTCGGCATTCCGGGAGACCGTCGGATCATCGCCCCGGGCGGTGTCTTCGGTCTGTGCCCAGGCGCGGCCGATCCCTGTGATCAGGATGATCAGCAGCAGCGGCACGGAAGACAGGAGCAGGCGGCCGGGCATGGGTTGGGTTGGGAGAAACGGGGAAGCGGATTCACCTCGAGAAGATGATACGGTGCCGGAAAATGAGCCGGTAGGGGGGGCGGTCATTCCGTACGGCGAAACAGGGAAATCGGTCCGGGCCCTGCGGTGCGTCAGCGAAGTTTGGCAGAACCGGTTCCCGGACCGGAATTGCTCAAGTTGGCGGCACAAGATGACGATGCGAGGCCGAGAGGCGGCAGAGCCGTTGCAATTGATTCGATCGGTCGGTGGTGATTCGTCGTGGCGGAGGCATTCAGCCTCTGCTTGTTGGATGTTGTCGGAAGTGCGAGCACTCGATCGAAGTCGCCAGAATTTCGTGTGCCGATACTGGGGCTTGGTCAAGGGACGCGGAACGCGCTGTCCCATTTTTGACATCGAGTCTTCAAACTCGTTGTCACGGGGGAGGCTGGATCTCGTCGTATTTGGGCGGTGCGGTGGCGGAATACTTCGCGATAACCGGTTGGAAAACTGACTCCACGGGGGGGGAGTTGGTCTTCGTTGTGCAAGGGGCGGGGTCGGGGCAGAATTTGGGGGCTCGACAAACGGGAAGTTTGTCGCCACGGCGCTGGGGGCCCAACGCTGAATCAATGGGCTTCACCCGAAGTCGGTCAACTGGCTGGGCGGCAGAGCCACCCGCAGGGCATTCAGCACGGCCAGGACGTCGATGATCTCCTGAGTGACCGCGCCGGCCACCGGAGTGAGCCAGCCGTTGGCCGCCAGCAGCATGCCCCCCACGCTGAGAGCCATCCCGCCGATCGCGCTTTGCAGGGCGATCGAACGCATCCGCCGGCTGATGTGCAGAAACTCATCGACCCGGGCCAGCGAGCTGTCGAGAATCACTGCGCCCGCTGCTTCCGAGGTGATTTCGCTGTTTTGTCCGAATGCCAGCCCCACAGTGGCGGCGGTGAGGGCTGGGGCGTCGTTGATGCCATCCCCCATGAACAGCGTGGGAGCCGCGGCGGTCTCGCGGCGGACCAGTTCGAGTTTCTGTTCGGGGGTCTGGCTGAAATGGACCTCACGGATCCCCACGAGGTCGGCCAGGTACTGCACCTCCGATTGGCGGTCTCCCGAGACCAGCATCACCCGGTCGAAGTGGTGGGCTGGGCCAAGATGCTGGACGAACCGCGCCCCCTCGTCGCGCGGGGTGTCGCGGAAGCGGGCCAGTCCGGCATAGTTTCCATCCACGAGCACAGCGCATTCCAATCCTCCCGCGAGCGGGGGAAGCGTCTGGGCGAGGTCGGGCTGCCGGGCCAGCACCCGCTTGCGGCTGGTGACTTCGACATTGTGTCCCGCCACCGTTCCCTGCAGGCCGGCTCCCGGCGGTTCACTCACCTGTTGGGCCTCGTGCAGCACCACCTTCTGCTCGCGGGCGGCCGCTGAGACCGCCGAAGCAAGGGGATGCTTGGAGTACCGCTCGAGGCTGGCCACCAGGGAGAGCAGGTCGGTGGCCGAGAGGTTCCCGGCGGGCAGCAGCTCGATCAGCCGCGGTTCGCCGTAGGTGAGTGTCCCCGTCTTGTCGAAGATCGCGGTGCGGCAGGTGTCGATCTTTTCGAGCACCGCCGGGTCTTTGACGATGATGCCCCGGCGGGCACAGAGCGAAATCGCCCCGATGATGGCGACGGGAATGGCGATGAGCAGGGGGCAGGGGGTGGCGACGACCAGTACGCCGAGGAACCGGCTGGGATCTTGCGAGACTCCCCAGGCGATGAGGGCCAGCAGCACGGCCAGCGGGGTGTACCAGGCCCCCAACTGGTCGGCCAGACGGCGCAGGCGGGGGCGGCGCTGTTCGGAATCGCGCATCACCTGCATGATGCGCGAGTAGCGGGAGTCGACCGGCAGCCGGTCGGCCCGAATGGTGAGCGCCGTCTCGCCATTGATGGCTCCCGACAGCACGGTTGTTCCCGGAGCCTTCGAGATTCGATACGGCTCGCCGGTGAGATAGGACTCATCCATCACGCCATGCCCCTCGACGACCGTCCCGTCGACAGGGCAAATCTCGTGGGGGAAGACCTGCAGCGAGTCTCCCACAGCCACGGCCTCCAGCGCAATGTCGACCAGGGCCCCCTCCTCACGGCGGTGGGCGACGGTGGGCATTCGTTGGGCGAGTGCTTCGAGAACAGAACTGGCCCGGCGGACGGCATACGCTTCGAGTGCCTGGCCTCCCGAGAGCATCAGCACCACCAGCGCCCCGGCGAGGTATTCCCCGAGGGCGACCGAGGTGACAATCGACAAGGCGGCCAGCAGATCCGAGCCAAACTCACCGCGCAGCGCGCAGCGGATGAGCCCCCACACCAGGGGAGTTCCCCCCAGCGCCAGGACCACCAGCAATGGGTATTGATGAGCCGGCAGTGCAGTGGTTGTCTCCGACCCCGGCCAGCCGAAACGCAAGGCGAGATGCAGGGTGATACCCACGAGTGCCAGGACGGCGATCCAGATGACCCCGGGTGTGAGGGTTTCTTCGACGGCTGTCGGTGGCACGGAGGCCCCGGACGCGGGGGAAGTGGAGGGTGACGCAGCGGCTGTCATGCAATGATGTCCGAAGGAAGCAGGATCACCGGGAGTGTAGCAGGTGCCCGGGGGAATTCGGTGGCTCACCGCGACTGGAGCACGGTGGCTGAAGCGGGGGAAGGGCGGTATGTTCAAACAAACGTCCACCAGGAACAGCGCATGTCATTAGCCCCGGAATTTCTGCTGAGTGCGGTCACCGCCTTGCTGGTGTGCGGAGTCGATCTGTTCTGGCGTTCCCCGGGATCGCAGCAGGCGGTGCTGTATCTCTGGCCCGTCTGGATCGCCGCCCGCACGGGTTCGCTGCGGTGGACCGTTTGCATGAGCGCGACGGTCACATTCCTGGCGATGGGGGTGTGGCTGGTGCGAACATGTGCCTGGGAGCCCCGTGCCTGGATGCTGGTCTCGTGCTGGGGGATCGTGCTGACGGTATTGCCGCTGATTCGGGCCCAGCGGCAATCCAAAGAATCGGAAGCCCGGCTCAAGCAGATGGCCGAGCAGCGGGGCGAGCAGTTGGCCCTTGTCCAGCAGCAGAAATCGACCCTGGAGATGGAAGCCGAGCAGGCGCTCCGTGATTCCGAGGCTCTGTATCATTCGCTGGTCGATCATCTGCCGCTGGCGGTGCTGCGGAAGGACCGGCAGCATCGCTACACCTTTGTAAACCGCAAATTCCTCGACTTCTCAAGCCTGTCACTCCCCAGAATCCTCGGGCACACCGATTACGATTTGTTTCCCGACGAGCAGGCGGACCGGTACCGCGCCGGGGATGAGCGGGTGCTGCAGACGGGGTTGCCCATCGATGAAATCGAATCGTATCGCCGGGGGGATGAGCAACGCTGGGTCCAGGTTCACAAAAGTCCGGTTTACGATGCCAACAAGCAGATCGTGGGGACGCAGATTCTGGTGTCCGACGTGACCGACCGGCGGCGGGCCGAGATGTCGCTCGAGGCGTCGGCCCGGGAACTCGAGGCGAAGAATCTGGAGTTGAAGCGCAAAGGAGAAGAGCTGGAGGATCAGGCGGAATTGTTGGAGGCGATCCTCAACAGCCTGGCAGACGGCGTGGTGGTGGCGGACGAACAAGGGCAGTTTCTGCGGTGGAACCCCGCCGCCGCGGGTCTGGTGGGGCTGGGGGCCACTCCGGTGCCGCGTGAAGAGTGGGCCCAGGTCTACGGCCTGTATCAGCCCGATGGCAAGACCCCCTTCGCACAGGAGGAACTGCCGCTCACCCGGGCCATTCAGGGTGAAACGGTCGAGAACCTGGAGATCCTGGTGCGTAACCCGCACCGGGGAGAGCCGGCGGTGATCAGCGTCAACGGGCGGCCGCTGCGCTATGCCGACGGTCGGGCCCGGGGCGGGGTGGTGGTCTTTCGCGATGTGACGGCGGCGCGGCGGGCGGCTGAGGAGATCCGCGCCAAGAAAGAAGACCTCGAGACGCTGCTCTACGTCACTTCGCATGATCTGCGGGAACCACTACGGGCCATTCAGAGCTTTTCACGGCTCGTGGTGGAACGCTACGGCGAACGGCTCGATGACAAGGGTCGCGACTTCCTGAATCGGGTGGTGCGGGCGGGAGAGCGGCTCGATCACCTGCTGCAGGATGTGCTGACCCTCTCGCGGATTGAGCGGACGGTCGACCGCTCGGCCCAGGTCCCGGCGCAGGGGGTGGTCGACGATGTGCTGCGGCAGCTCGACACGCGGATTCGCGAAACCCAGGCCGCGGTGACTGTGCAGGGACCGCTTCCCATCCTGCGGGCCGACCGCCGCTGGGCCACGCAGGCTGTCTATAACCTCGTGTCGAACGCCCTCAAGTACTCCCGGCCGGGGATTCCTCCGGAGGTCGAGATCGCCCCCTGGAATGGTCCCGAAGGACAGGGGCTGGTGGTGCGTGACCGGGGCCCGGGAGTTCCCCCCGAATTCGAAGAGCGCATCTTCCAGTTGTTCCAGCGGGCGGTCGGTCGCGAGATCGAAGGGACTGGGGCGGGGTTGGCGATTGTCCGGCGGGTCGCGGAACGGCACGGAGGAAAGGCGTGGGTGCGGCCCCGGGAAGGGGGGGGCTCGGAGTTCATCATGACCTTCGCAGCCGGAGGACGGGACGCATGACGTCGATTCGCCCACTGCGCATTGTGGTCATTGATGACAATGAAGACGACGTGCTGCTGTTGCGCGAAGCGCTGGAGGAACTGGCCGGTGTCGAGCTGGTGGCCGCCGCGGCCGATGGCGAGGCGGGGCTCGACTGTCTCGACCGGTGTCTGCGGCAGGAAGGGCTGCCCGACCTGGTGCTGCTCGACCTGAATCTGCCGGGACGGAATGGCATTGAGATCCTGCAGGCGCTGAAGGCCGAACCCCGGCTGAGGGATGTCCCGGTTGTGCTGCTGTCGACCTCGAACCTTGAGTCAGACATCAACCGCGCGCTGGCTCATGGGGCCGAGAGTTATCTGTCCAAACCGGCGCGGTTCGATGTGCTGCAGGACGAACTGCAACGGCTGGTGTCGCGGTTTCGTCCGGGAACGACGGAAGAGCCCGGGTCAGGCTGGATCTGATTTTTTCCCCGGCGGGGGGTATTTCAGGGAACCCTCCGCCACCACAACGCGTCTGTACGCTAGGCTCGGTTGCGGGGGGCGTGAATTTCTTCGGTTCGGGTTTCGCTTTGAAGGAGTGGCCGTATGGAACGCACGTCGTGGTTACGAAGTCGGATAAGGGGGCCGAAGTTGGGGGTCAGGACGCCCGGCATGCTGTGGAGCACCGTGGCCTCAACTGTGTTGGTGGCGTCCGTACTGGTGTCGTCGGCGGCGGCCCAACTGGTGATTGTCGACAGTGGATTTCGACGTCCGCCCCTGCCTGGACCCCCCGTCCCTCCGCGGTCGACCGAGTACCGCATCCGGCAGGTGGAGATGCAGGTGGGAGTGGTCGAGCAGGTGGCCAAGGTGCAGGTCTCGCAGGTGTTTCAGAACACCGGCAGCCAGACCTTGGAGGCGATCTTTGCCTTTCCCCTCCCCAATGAAGCGGCGATCAGCGGGTTGACGCTGCTGGTCGATGGGAAGGAACTGGCGGGGAAGCTGCTCAAAAAAGAGGAGGCACGCCGGATTTATGAAGAGATTGTGCGCGCCCGCCGGGACCCGGCCCTGCTGGAATACCTTGGCCAGGGGCTGTTCCAGACCAGTGTGTTTCCGATTCCCCCCGGAGCCGAGCGGAAAGTCGAGATCCGCTACACCCAACTGCTCAAGAAATACGCGGGACTCATTGACCTTGTATTGCCGTTGGGGACCACCAAGCATTCGAACAAGCCGGTGGAGTCTCTGGATCTGACGATCCGCATCGAGTCGCGCGACCAGTTGAAGACGGTGTACAGCCCGACGCATCCCGTGGAGATTGCCCGTCCCGATGATCAGCACGCCGTGGTCAAGCTGGCTTTGAAAAACAGCTATTCCCCCGATGATTTCCGGCTGCTTTATGGAACGGTGAATGGCCTCGTGGGGATGAACCTGCTGGGGTATCGGCCGGTCGATTCGGACGAGGGGTACTTTCTGCTGCTGTCGAGTCCCGAGATCCAGGGAGGGGCTGAGGCGAAGATCGAGCGGACACTGCTGTTCGCGTTCGACAAGTCGGGCAGTATGGCTGGCCCCAACATGATCCAGGCGAAGGAGGCGTTGAAGTTTCTGCTGAGCCGGCTGCAGCCGGGGGATCTGTTCAACATCGTTACCTACGATTCGAATATTGAGGTGTTCCGTCCCGAGTTGCAGCGGGGGGATGAGGCGACGGTGAAGGCGGCGCTGCAGTTTGTCGAGGGACTGTATCCGGGCGGAAGTACGCACATCGATGGGGCGTTGACGAAGTCGTTGCAGTTGCTGCAGGATCCCAACCGCCCAACGTATGTGATCTTCATGACCGACGGACTGCCGACCGTGGGGGAAACCAACGAGCAGAAGATCGCCGCGAATGCCCGCCAGCACAATCAGGTGCACGCCCGGATGTATGCCTTCGGGGTGGGATTTGACGTGAACGGACGGTTGCTCGACCGGCTGGCGTCCGACCATCGCGGCCGGTCGGTGTACGTGAAACCGAACGAGAATATCGAAGCCAGCGTCGCCAGCCTGTATGCCAAGATTGGGGCTCCCGTGCTGACCGATCTGAAGCTGCGCCTCGAGGTGGCCGGGCTGGCCGACAACGTCGTCTCCCGCACCTATCCCCGCCAACTGACCGATCTGTACCAGGGAGAGCAGCTGGTTTACGTGGGGCGGTACAAGGCTCATGGGCCCGTGAAATTCGAGCTGTCGGGGCAGCAGGGGAGCGAGCGGCGACAATTCACGGGGGAGGGGGTTTTTCCCGACCGGTCGACCGATGATTCGTATGCGTTCATCGAGAAACTCTGGGCCACCCGGCGGATCGGCGAGATCATCGATGAACTCGATCTGCGGGGTCAGAACCACGAGCTGGTCGATGAACTGGTGCAGCTCTCGCTGAAACACGGCATTCTCACCCCCTACACGTCGTTCCTCGCCGATGAAGGAGTCTCGGTGCACGACCGGGCGGCGTTCGGTCGCCGGGCCGCCGATGCCGCCCGCGCGGAATTGGGCAAGGTGTCGGGTCAAGCGGGGGTGTCGCAGCGGGCTTTCAAGGGGAACTTGCAGAGGGCCAATGCAGCTCCGGCAGGGGCTGCTGCAGCGGCGGGGGGAGCGCTGGACATGGCTGAATCGAAGAAATTGCTGGAGTCTCGCGGTCGAGGGGCTCTCGTGCAGGATGCCGAGGGGCGGACCACGGTGACCACCAATGTCCGGCAGATCAGCCGCAAGACGTTCTATCGCAAACAGAATGTCTGGCAGGATGCCGAACTCTCCGAACAGGAACTGCAGCAGGCCCGGACAATCCGCCAGTTCAGTCCCGAGTTCTTCGAAGTGGCGGCGTCACTCGACGGGCAGGCAGGCAAATACCTGGCCTTCAACGAACCGGTGGTGGTCAAACTGGGGAAGCAGGTCTACCGGGTTGAGCCTGCGGCAGAGTAGGCGGTCGCCTGTTTGAGAAGTTCCGCTGGTGCAGCAACGCTCAAAGGCCGTGGGAGAAATGTCACGCGGCCTTTGTGTTGCTGGATTTCAGACCCTGCGATGCTTCGTCGCAGGAAGTGGTTGTGAGAGGACCGGCGACTACGCCTTGAACGAAGTCCCGTTCCCCTTCGCCGACTTGTTCAGTTTGTTGTGACAGTAGAGACCTTCGAGGATCAATTCACCCACCGCCACCTGGAGTTCATCGGCATGGGGGCCCTGGGTCAGTTCGGGATCAAGTTCCCGGGTCAGGGTCTTGATCTGGTTGGTAAAGTCACGCACCTGGGCGAAGCGGGCCAGACACTCCGGCACGCTCAGCCGATCGCTGATTTCGAGGTTCTTCCCCGCCTCGACATGTTCGACCACGTTCTTGAAGGTCGACGTCTTGAGACGCTGGTCGAACACATTCTTGACCGCCTCCTCGACAATCCGCGTCAGCACCTTGTCTTGCTGATCCGGTTCTTCAGCCATCGTCAGCTCCAGCTTTCCGCGGGAACTGGAGAGCAGGGCGGTGAGGTCGCTGAGTCGGGCGACGGCGTGCGTGGCTCCCTGAAGGGCGGCCCGACGTTCGGCGTTTGACAGCAGGTTCTCGAGGTTGGCGATCGACATTCGCACGCTGACCCCCGAGGCCTGATTCACATGGCTGCTGGCGCGGGCGAGGCGGGCCGTTTCCTCGACCACTTCCTGCAGGAACCGCGGAGCCCGTACGTCGATTCCCCCATCCCGTTCCGCCCAGGCGTTCTCGCGGGTGATCTGCATCCCGAGGTCGCGGCTTGTGGGATAGTGCGTCTGGACGACGCTGCCGATGCGGTCTTTGAGCGGCGTGACGATCCGTCCGCGATTGGTGTAGTCTTCCGGATTGGCGCTGAAAACCATCGCCACATCCAGTTCCAGCCGCACGGGAAAGCCCCGGATCTGCACGTCCCGCTCTTCCAGCACGTTGAACAGACCCACCTGGATTTTTGGAGCCAAATCGGGCAGTTCATTCATGCAGAAGATGCCGCGGTGGCTGCGCGGGATCAGGCCATAGTGCAGCACGTCTTCACTCGCGAGATGCTTCCCGCCGGCATGCTTGATGAGATCGATTTCGCCAATCAGGTCGGCGATGGTCACATCGGGGGTGGCGAGTTTTTCGTAATACCGCTGCTCGCTGGGGAGCCACTCGATCGGGCAGTTATCCCCCTGGTCGGCGACAAGGTCGCGGCCGAACTTCGAGATGGGAGCGTACGGGTCATCCCGCAATTCCGAACCGGCGATCATCGGAATGACCGGATCGAGGAACTGCACCAGTTGCCGCAGCATGCGGGTCTTGCCCTGGCCACGCAGCCCCAGGAACAGCATGTCATGCAGCGAGAGAATGCCGTTGGCGATCTGGGGGATGACGGTCTCTTCGTAGCCGACGATTCCCGGAAACAGCGATTCTCCCCGGCGCAGCTTGGCCAGCAGATTGCGGCGCATCTCCTGCTTCACAGGGACGCTCTTCCAGCCACTCGCCTTGAGTTCACCCAGAGTGCGGGGGAGGTTCGACATCTTATTGGTTCCAGATCGGGGAGTCAGTGCACAACCTGACAGATTGTAGGGGCGGGACAAGCCAAACGTGCCGCAGGGCTGAACCTGCAGGGCACGGCTGTGCCGGCTACGCCCCACAGGACCTTCGCCGAGGGGCGTCTCTGGGCGGATTTGCGAACGCGATGAATCGCAGATTTGCAAGGACTGCGCCAACGCTGCAGACGGGCGGCAGCAAGTTTGCGGCAGCCGCTCAATCGCCCGCCGGCTGTCCGTGTTTGCGAGGGTCGCTCGCTCCCCGCAGCCCGGCTGGGGTCCGGGCCACCGTCTGGACCACCGCCCCCTCTTCAAGTGTCTCAACGGGGTGCCCCCAGGCCTCAAGGGCCCGGGTGAAATTCGGGTCGAACCCCGACTCCACACCCAAGCGCCGGGGCAGCCACTGGTGATGCAGCCGGGGGGCGGTCACCGCCTGCCACGGCGTCTCATTCCACTCGCTCATCCGCCACAGCACCTGCAGAGTCGCCGTGATGATGCGCGGTCCCCCCGAGGCCCCCACGACCAACTCGGCCTGCCCCGCGCGCGTCACAATCGTGGGAGTCATGCTCGACAGCGGTTTTTTCCCCGGTGCGACGGCGTTCGCCGGGCTCTGGATCAGCCCGAAGGCGTTCGGTTTTCCCGGCTGTGCGGTGAAGTCGTCCATCTCATTGTTCAGCACGATGCCAAACGTCGGCTCCACCACGTAGCTGCCGAAGAGAGTGTTGATGGTTTCGGTACAGGCCACGGCATTTCCGGCTACATCGAGAATGCTGAAGTGACTGGTTCCATGGTCGTCGGGCAGCGTCTGGCTGCCGTACGACTCGGTGGGAAACGTCTTCCCCGGTTCAATCCGCCCGGCCCGGTCGGCCGCATGCCCGGCAGAGATCAGCCGCTGGACGGGCACGGGGACGAAGTCGGCATCTCCCAGAAAACGGGCCCGGTCGGCGAACGCATGCTGGAAGGTCTCGGTCAGGCGATGAAAAAACGGGGCCGAAGGGCCGACGTCGAGTTTCCCCAGCCGGGTGTCGAGGGCGTCGAGCATCTGCAGCGACTCGATCAGGGCGACCCCACCGCTCGACGGGGGAGGCATGGTGTGGATGACCCGGTCGCCGCGTTTTAAAACCAGTGCCTGGCGACGCACCGGCTGCTGGGTCCGCAGGTCGTCGACCGTCAGCACACCTCCCCCCCGTCTCACCTCGCGGGCAATCGCCTCGGCCACCTCGCCGTCGTGAAAACCGGCCGCACCGTCGCGGGCGATGCGCTCCAGCACCGCTGCCAGGGGGGAATGAAACCGATCCCCCGGTTGCCAACGCTTTCCCGAATTGGCGTAGAGTTTCCACAAAGTGGCGTACTCCTGCCGATACTCCCGATGCTTGTCGAAATCCTCCAGCAGTTCGGCCTGGACTTCGAGATCGTGGGGGTCCACCGGCACTCCCTCGCGGGCCAGCCGCAACGCGGGGGCCAGCACCTGGGAGAGGGAGAGTTGGCCGTGGTTCGCGTGGAGGCGGCAGAGACCGGCGACCGCACCCGGAACCGCCACCGCAAGAGCACCGCGCTGGCTGGCGGATTCCTGGTCGGCCGGTACTTCGGCGGCGTACATCGCCGCAGTCGCCCGGGCCGGGGCCGACTCGCGGTAGTCGTAAACATGGCAGCTCTGTAACGCGGCATCCCAGTACAGCAGGAAGCCCCCGCCCCCAATCCCGCTGCTGCCGGGACGAACAACCGACAGGGCGAATGACGTCGCCACCGCGGCATCGACGACGTTCCCTCCCTGACGCAGCATTTCACGCCCGGCGGCACTCGCCGCGGGATGATCGGCTGCAACGACCGATTTCGTGTAGACCTGGTCTCCCAGGTCGCTCGACTCCTGGGCCCAACCGACGTTCGTCCCCACACACAACGCGGCCAACGTGCAGACAGAAACCAGGACCTGACGGGCGTTTCGGAGGCTTCGCAGGGAAGACATCGGGATTTGTCCGTAGAGAAGAGTCATGCGGCCGACGGCTTGTCATTCTCATCGGGGGGTGGGGAAAATAGCAATCGGGACTCAGCGGGATCGGTTCACTCGTGCGGGAGAATGGTGTGATGCGTGTTTCGACCGCGGGAGGGTTGGCATTGGCCGGGCTGGGAATCATCGCGACCGTCGCCCTGGCTCGGGGGCAATACGCGGATTTCATCATGCGCGAGTCGTGGAGCGGTCTGGCTGGGGCCGTGACGGTCGACGGAAAAGACGTGGAATTGCCGGCCTTGTTGTGGGAGGTGGTCGTCCCCGAGAAACGCCGGTTCCGGGTCGTTATTCCCCGGCCGCTGGAGCCGCGTGACCGACGGCAGTACCCCACCAGCCAACCTCGACCGGCGGACTGTCGAATTGTTGACGATGTGATGCTGCGGGTCCGGGGCCAAGACATTCGGTTTACCCCTGCGCCCCGGAAGGCCACACTCGTCGCGAGCGACTTCGATGGGGGGTGGCTGTCGGTTGGCGAACGGCCAGATTCGTCCCCGCTGAAGCTGCTGAAGGAGCAGGCCCCGGCCTCGTCGTGGAAGGTGCATGCCGGCCAGCAGTCGATCTGGAGGCACGATCATGGGCGGGACGGATTCCAGTTCGAGGTGACGGTCGAAGCAAACTGGAAACTCGAGTCGGCCCAGCACCCGGGCTGGTTTCTGGGTCGGCGGGGGGGACGGCTGGTGCTCGTGCCGAACATCGCCGACGGCACGATCATCGAGTTCTCGCAACGGCGGTTCTTTGACGATCTGACCGATGGCAAGTAGCCTCCGCAGAAGACCGTGTTGCGACCGGCGGCGGAGTGGATCCCGTCCTCTGAGAAACGCGTCGTCGTTTTTCCAACCTTCTGTGTGGGGCTGCTACTTGTGCCAACCGCGACTTATCTTGCCGCAGATCTCAGGGCCTTTGTCTCCCGGTTGTTCAAAGCCAAGGGGGTGACGGCGGCCGAGGCCGACCGCGTGGCCGAGAGCCTCGTGGAATCGAACCTCGTCGGGCACGATTCGCACGGGGTCTACCTGGCCCGGTGGTACGCCAGCCAGATCGATACAGGGGAATTGCAGCCGGGAGCCCCCCTCACCGTGCTGCGGCAACTGCCTGGGATGCTGGCGTGCGACGGTGGTCTGGGGTTCGGACAGGTGCAGTGCCGCGAGTTTGTCGATCGTTGCGTGGCCCAGGCCCGCACGTCGGGGGCGGTGTGTGCGACCTTGCGGCGCAGCGGCCACATTGGACGTTTGGGGGAATGGGTCGAACAGGCGGCCCGTGCCGGTTTCGCCGCTCTGATGGCCGTGAACGACAACGGGGCGATCTACACCGTGGCTCCGCCCGATGGGATCGACCGGCGGCTCAGCACCAACCCCATTGGCGTCGGCATTCCGACTCCCGGTGGTGAGCCGATCGTGCTTGACATGTCGACCAGTGCTGTCGCGAACGGCAAACTGAAGATTGCCCGTCTGGCAGGCCGCGAGGTCCCCCCCGGCTGGATCCAGGATGCGGAGGGAAACCCAACCTGCGACCCGCAGGTGATGCTGGCCGATCCGCCAGGGGCGCTGCGGCCGTTTGGCGGCGACCAGGCGCATAAGGGATTTGGACTGGGATTGGTGTTCGACATTCTCGCGGCGGGCCTGGCGGGGGGCTTCTGTCCTCCCGCGGCACCGGGCACGGTCGAGTGCAACAACGTGCTGCTGATCGTCTGGAACCCCAAGGCGTTTGGAGGGTCCGAGCACTTTCTGGGGGAAGCGGGCAAGCTGGTGGACTGGGTGCGCAGTGCCCGGCCGCGTCCCGGATTTGACCGCATCCAGCTGCCGGGTGATCGCAGCCGCGAGACACGCGTGCAGCGACTGGCCGGGGGGATTCCACTTTCGGACGAATACCTGCGTCCCCTGCGCGAGCTGGCGGCGCAGCAACAGGTTCCTGCACTCTGATCGCGCGGGAGCCGTGCCTCTCGGCACGGGAATCACTCTACTCCGGGAGATGCCTCAGTCGATTCGACCGGATTCACAGTTTCCGGATCGGCCGGGTTTTGTTCGCCGAGAGCGGGGAGAATTCCGCCAGAGGGATCCGTCGCCCACAATTCGTCCGACTCTTCGAAGGAGGCGAGTTCGACCAGTGCCTCCTCGGCGAGGCGACGTTCCGCGAGGATGACCTCAATCTCCTGATTCCGCTGACTCGCCACGACGCGCCCGGTCGCACTTCCGAGCAACCGGCCTCCAATGCCCAAACCGGGACCGACCGAAAACGGAATAAACCACCCGGCCAGGCCGACCGCTTCCTTGCCGATGCCTGCGTACAACTCCGGATAAGCGGCCGTCTCGAGCTCCCACTGCTCTTCCGTCCGGAGGTAGCTGAGGACATCGGACGTTTGCCGGATGTCGGCGACCGACCGGATGACCGGCAGCGAACTGAGCACGACGGAGCTGCCCACGAATTGTTCACCCCGCAGAGCCTTGGCCCGGGCCGCTTCGAACAGCGCCTTGGGGGGGTTACGGGAATTCACGCAGAGGGTGTCGGTGAAGGGGTTGTAGCAGTCGATTCCGAATACGCGTCCGGGGAGCAGGCTGTAGCCGACAACGGACAATGAGCCGACGGAATATTTCCACAACGGCCCGACCCGCTGGTTCTCTCGCAACCGCTGCCATTGCCGGGAGGGATCGTATTCCCCCACCTCGACCGCGACGTCCGTCAGATCATTCTTCTCAAGATAGGTCACCACCGTTTGTTCGACCTCGTCGGTCGCCGGTCGGGTGTCGGGGCGGCCGAACCGAAACAGTCTGCGCGGAAACTCCACGACATCACGCATCCGGTCGAGGTGGGGGTGCGGTTCGCCCCGGTCGACCACCAACGGAGGGACCGGTGCCGAGACGGGACGGAACTGCCCGTAGCGGTACGAATCGGCAGCACAGCCAGCCAATCCGACGGCCAGCAGCAGGGGGACCCGGAATCTCAGCCGGATGCACCACAGCGCGATGCCGTGGGACAAGCGGGAACGGAGGACCGTAACCACGTCGGGAAGCCTGGGACGGAGGAGGGGAACCCTGAACAGGCCAGAACGGCCGTGAGGGCAGGTGACTCGAACGCGGGTGGGGAAGTCGTGGGGAGGGGGGTGGCGGGACGATCAAGATTTCGATCGACCGGCACACTATCAATTTAGTTCGTCGAAACGCTGCGAAAAGTCCGAAAATTCGTGATTCCGCGGGAATTCCCCCCGCGGTTCCACCCCCCCATCTGCCGGGGCTGATGCCCCGTTTGCCCAGCTTGCCGAATCTCTGCAGTCTGTGCTCGACATTGGCCGAAACACCGGTCAGAATGCCGTCGATACGAGGGATGGTTTGTCCCGGTTCTGGATCGGTTGAGGTGGACGATGTCTCAGTCGGGTTCGCGGCGTGAGTTTTTGCGGCAGGTCGGGCTCAGCACGGCCCTGTTGCCGTTCATCTCGAATCTCCCCAGCCTGGGGTTGGCGAACCAGCAGCGGCGGAAGCAACGCCTGGTGGTCATGTTCAGCCCCAACGGGGTGGTTCCCAAGACCTTCTGGCCGACCGTCACCGGGGGGGAATTCGATCTCAAAGAGAGTCTGCATCCGCTGGAACCATTCAAGGACCAGACCCTTGTTCTCAACGGTGTCTGCGACCGCGTGCGGGGAGATGGGGACAGTCATATGCGGGGCATTGGCTGCCTGTTGACCGGCACCGAACTGTACCCCGGCAACGTGCAGGGGGGCTCGGACACCCCCGCAGGCTGGGCCAGCGGTCTGTCGATCGATCAGGAGATTCGTCAGTTCCTGCAGCAGGACCCCGCCACTCGCACCCGTTTCGGTTCGCTCGAACTGGGGGTGATGGTTCCCGAGCGGGCTGATACCTGGACCCGCATGGTGTATGCCGGGGGGAACCGCCCCATGGCCCCGCTGAGCGACCCATACCAGGTCTTCCAGCGGATGTACGGTCAGGTCAAAAACCGAGAACTGCTGGCGAGCGTACTCGATGACCTGCGGGACGAATTGCAGCAACTGCGGCAGCAGGTGAGTGTCGAAGACCGTCGCCTGCTGGAAGAGCATGCCGAACTGGTGCGGCAGGTCGAGCAGGAGTTGGCCGAGAGTGGCGAAACGGTGGGTGACATTCCCACTTTGGAACCGGGGGTGAAGACGCGGAACGAGAACATGCCGCGCCTCAGCCGGATGCAGATTGATCTCATGGTCAACAGCTTCCTGGCCGACATGACCCGCGTGGCCACGCTGCAGTACACGAATTCGGTCGGTCAGGCGAAGATGCGCTGGCTGGGAGTGGAGGAAGGGCACCACGACCTGTCGCACGAGGCCGACTCAAACGACGCCGCCCAGGACAAATTGACCCGCATCAACCGCTGGTTCTGCGGCGAGCTGGCCTATCTCTGCGAACGGTTGGCGAACACCCCCGAGCCGGGCGGCCCCGGCAGCCTGCTCGACAACACCACGATTGTCTGGACCAACGAATTGGGGCAGGGGAACACCCACACCCTCGACAACATTCCGTTCGTGCTGGTGGGGCGAGGGCTCGACTTTACGATGGGCCGGTCGCTGAAGTTTCCCCGCGTGCCGCACAACCGCCTGCTGATGTCGCTGGCCCACGGATTTGGCCACCGCATTGAAAAGTTCGGCAACTCGGACTTCTGTGGGGCAGGACCGCTGAGCCTGAGCTGACGGCTTGTCGTCCGTAGGATAGGTTTTCAACCTGTCCGTCCAAGGGCTACCAGCCCGTGGAGTCCAGACTCGAGCGACCTTCGACATGTCATCAAAAGCGTTGCTGCTATCACGGGCGCCGTCCTGCTTGCCGGTGAGTGATTTCGACAAATTGGAAAATTCGTCGTACGGGCGGGCTGTCGTCCGTAGGATCGGTTTTCAACCTGTCCGGCCAAGGACTACCAGCCCGTGGAGTCCAGAGTCGAGCGACCTTCGACATGTCATCAAAAGCGTTGCTGCTATCACGGGCGCCATCCTGCTTGCCGGTGAGTGATTTCGACAAATTGGAAAATTCGTCGTACGGATGCGACGAGCTGCTGGACCCTTGTCACACACTCGCTCCGGTGAAGAGCGGTTCGATCACGTTGCCGGTGTTCAGCCGGACGGGGCGATTCAGGCGGTCGCGGACAATCGCCTCCCCATCGATCCCCAGCAGGTGGTAGACCGTCGCCCCCACGTCGTTGGGAGAGAACGCCTGCGTGACGGGGTACGCTCCAATATCGTCGGATCGGCCAATCACCTGGCCCCCCCGCACGCCCGCCCCGGCAAACACGCCGAAGAAGCACGGGCCCCAGTGGTCGCGACCCTTGTCGTTGTTGATCTTGGGGGTCCGTCCGAATTCTCCCAGCATCATCACCAGGGTGTTTTCGAGCAGTCCTTCCTGATCGAGATCATCCAGCAGGGCCGCGACCCCCAGGTCGAGCGGCGGCAGCAGGCGATTCTTCAGCGTGGGGAAGATCTGGCCGTGGTTGTCCCAGTTCTGCACCCGTCCCATGTTGGCCTGCACGACGGGGACTCCCGCCTGCACCAGCCGGCGGGCCAGCAGCAGCGACTGGCCATAGGTGTTCTTGCCGTAGCGCTCGCGGGTGGCGTCGCTCTCGCGGCTGAGGTCGAACGCCTGGGTCAGCCGGTTCGACGTCAGCATCGAAAAGGCGAGCTGCTGGTCGTTGGTCATCCGCTGCGACTCGGCCAGGGTAGCCAGTTGCCGCTGTTGGCTGTCGAGTTCCCCCAGCAGGGCCTGCCGGCTTTCCAACCGGCTGACACTCACCCCCGGGGCCAAGGTCAGTGCGTCGACCTTGAAGTCGGGCTTGGCCGGGTCCCCCTTGATCTGCCAGGGGTCGTACTTGGCACCGAGAAAACCGGCGTGCTGACCTGGCCAGGTGAGGGGCCCTTCCACCAGGTAGGTCGGCAGGTTCACTCCGCTGGGAAGTCCGTCGTTCCGGGGTCGCAGGAAGGCGAGGCCCGAACTGTAGCAGGGCCAGTCGTCGCGCGACGCGACTTTGTCGAAGAACCCCCCCGGCTGCTTTTCACCCGTCAGCACGTGGTGGGTCGACATCAGGTGGTTGTTGTCGCTGTGCGACAAGGTTCGCACGACGGCGTATTGGTGAGCCCGGGCCGCCAGCAAAGGCAGGTGTTCGCAGACCGTCAATCCGCTGACCGAGGTCGAAATCCCCTGGAACTCCCCCCGAATCTCCGGGGGGGCCTCCAGCTTCATGTCGAAGGTGTCGTGATGACTGGCCGCCCCCGTCAAAAACACAATCACCACCTGCTTTGGGGCACCCTGCACGGCGGCCGAACTGCGGCCCGCCAGGCAGCTCGAGAGCCCCATCCCCAATAATCCCGAATAACCCACCTGCAGCAATTCGCGGCGGGCAATTCCAGGAGCCGAGGTGTGGGGTGTGGAGTGGGGCAGAGTCATGTGAGGCGGGATCCGTCCAGAAAGTGCCGGCAGCGTCTGGGCCAACCGTACGGGGCAGGTTCGGGCGTCGCATGAGCAGACTCACACGTCGCATCAACAGGATTCTATCGGATCAACCCCCCGTTGGCGACTTGCGAATCGGTCTGTTGTGCTCCATCCCGTCCGCCTTCGCGACCGCTGACCCCTTCCCGTCCGGTCACCAGGTCTTCCTGAATCCCCGCACCCGACCGGTCGTCGCCAAAATCTCGCCAGGTGACAGGGAATGGTGGTGAAAATGTGTGCGCTTGGTGCGTGGGCTGCCATCTGATGGACTCCGCGGACCGAAGTCGTGACGGCGCAACGTTTGCCACCGCATTTCCCCCCCGATAGAGTGAACACCGCGCAGGCTCAAAACGAGTTTTGTCCATCCCCGGGGTCACGGTTGTCATGAACCAGTTGTTCGCGAAGAAATCGCTGAAGCATTTGCTTGATGAAATGGCGGGTGATCACCGGCTCAAGCGGGTGTTGGGACCCGTCTCGCTCACTGCCCTCGGCGTGGGGGCGGTCATTGGCGCGGGGATTTTCGTCGCGACAGGGGCGGCCGCTCACAACGTCGCCGGCCCGGCCCTGATGGTCTCGTACGTGGTGGCCGGGCTGACCTGCATCTTCGCCGCCCTCTGCTACGCCGAGTTCGCCTCGATGGCGCCCGTTGCGGGGAGTGCCTACACCTACGCCTACACCACCCTCGGCGAGTTGTGTGCCTGGATCATTGGCTGGGACCTGGTCCTCGAATACGCCGTGGGGGCTGCGACAGTCGCCAATGGCTGGTCCGGCTACTCCCAAAGTGTGCTGGCGAAGATCGGGCTCTCCCTTCCGTTCATCTTTTCGGGGGCACCCTACAAGTACGACCATGGGCACATTCTGCCCAACGTGGTGGCCATGTATGAGGGGGCGGCCGTGACCCAGGGAACCCCGGCCCAGCCCAAGCCGGCCGACGGAACTGCCATAGCCAAGGGGGCCGAAGATCGCCCCGCCTGGGTCAACAGGAGCACCAAGGAAAAGGTGGGAGACATCGGCAATGCCGAGTTCGAAGCGAAGCTCACCAACCGGCAAAACGCCCTGTTCGACCTTCCGGCGATTCTTGTTGCCCTGGTGGTGACGGCGTTCCTGGTGAAAGGCATTTCGGAAAGTGCCGGGTTCAATGCCATCATGGTGGCCATCAAGGTGGCTGCCGTACTGTTTGTGATTCTGGTGGGGGTGGCCTACATCAATCCGCAGAACTGGTCCCCCTTTGCCCCCTACGGCTGGACGGGGCTCAGTTTCTTCGGCATTCCGGTAATGGGGCAGACAAACAACGCTGGTGAGCCGGTCGGCATGCTGGCGGGGGCGGCCATCATCTTCTTCGCCTACATCGGGTTCGACTCGGTCTCGACGCATGCCGAGGAGGCGAAGAATCCCCAGCGCGACGTCCCGCTGGCCATCGTCGCTTCGCTGCTGATCTGCACCGTGCTGTACGTGCTGGTGGTGGCCGTGCTGACGGGCATGGTCAGCTACACCGAGATCGACGCCAATGCCGGGGTCTCGAAGGCGTTTGCCAATGTTGGATTGGGTTGGGCCGAGTCGATCATCGCGATCGCCGGTGTGGCCGGCATCACCTCGGTGCTGCTGGTGATGATGCTCTCGGCCCCGCGCGTGTTCCTCGCGATGGCCCGCGACGGTCTGGTCCCCCAGTCGTTCTTTTCCGACATCCAACCCAAATTCCAGACTCCCTGGAAGAGCACGATTTTGATTGGCATTTTCGTCTGCCTGCTGGCGGGTCTCTTGCCAATCGACGCCCTGCTGCACCTCACCAACATCGGCACCCTGTTCGCTTTCGTGATTGTCTGCACGGCGGTGCTGGTGATGCGGAAGATCGACCCGGCTGCCAACCGCCCCTTCAAGTGCCCGATGGTTCCGTTTGTTCCGGTCGCCGGGATTGCGTTGTGCCTGCTGCTGATGATGTCGCTGCCATACGAAAACTGGCTGCGGCTCTTCGGTTGGCTAGCGCTGGGGTTGGTGATCTACTTCCTCTACGGCAAGCAGCACAGCGTTCTCGGCCAGGAGTTGCGGGCCCTGATGCAGGGCAGCGGAGTGAGCCCGGCAGGGACGGCGTTGCCTCCCCAGAAGCACGAATAGCCTCGAATCTCACTTCCCGAGCGAGCCGGGGCCGTTTTGACGGTTCCTGGAAAATGCCCATTTCGCTGCCGTGCGGCAGAGAGGGCTGTCGGATGTTCCCGCAGTGCCGAGAGTCGGGTCTTCCCTGTCGCGGCTGAGGAGGGTGGGATGTTTCCGTTTCTGGACCGCAGTCGCAGCGTGGCGGGGCCTGGCTACAACCGGTGGCTGGTCCCCCCCGCCGCTCTGTGCATCCACCTGTCGATCGGCCAGGCCTACGCGTGGAGCGTCTTCAACATTCCCCTCACCCGGGTGTTGGGAATCACGCAGTCGGCTCCCGGGGACTGGTCGCGCGAGTCGGTGATCTGGATCTTCAGCCTGGCGATTGTCTGTCTGGGATTGTCGGCCGCCTTCGGGGGGAAGTGGCTGGAAGAGGTTGGGCCGCGGAAGGCGATGTTCGTCAGCGCCCTCTGCTTCTCGACCGGCTTTTTCCTTTCTGCGTTGGGGGTGGCCTTCCACGCCATCTGGCTGCTGTATCTGGGGTATGGCCTGGTGGGCGGGTGTGGACTGGGGCTGGGGTATATCTCGCCGGTGGGGACGCTGATCCGCTGGTTTCCCGACCGCCCCGGCATGGCGACCGGGCTGGCCATTATGGGGTTTGGCGGTGGAGCGATGCTGGCCGCCCCTCTCAGCGTGGCGCTGATGAAGGCGTTCCAATCGTCGACCAGCGTGGGGGTGTGGCAGTCGTTCGTTTGTCTGGGGGTTCTCTATGGCCTGCTGATGCTGGTGGGGGCCTTCACGGTTCGCGTCCCACCTCCCGGTTGGCAGCCGGCGGGATATGTTCCCGCTCCCGCCCGGGGAGGCATGGTCACCCGGCAGAATGTGCATGCCGATGTCGCCATCCGCACGCCGCAGTTTTATCTGCTGTGGGCGATGCTGTGTCTGAACGTGACCGCCGGGATTGGCATTTTGGGGAAGGCGTCAGACATGGTGCAGGACATGTTCGGCGTTAGTGTCGCGGCCGGCTCGTCGTTTGTGTTGATTCTGAGTGCCGCGAACATGGGGGGGCGGTTCCTGTGGTCATCCCTGTCCGACCTGCTGGGGCGCAAGACGACCTACGCGATTTACTTCGGCCTCGGTCTGGTGCTGTATGCCCTGTTGCCGACGCTGGGGCGGGCGGGGTGGTGGCCGGCGTTTGTGGTGACCAGTGTGGTGATCATGACGATGTACGGCGGGGCGTTTGCGACGATTCCGGCGTATTTGCGGGATCTCTTCGGGACGATGCACGTGGGGGCGATCCACGGCCGGCTGTTGACCGCCTGGTCGACCGCCGGCGTGTTGGGCCCTGTGCTGCTGACCCGCTGGGCCGAGCGCCAGAAGGGGCGGGGGGTGGCCGCCGCCGAGTCGTACAGCCAGGTGCTGTACTTCATGAGCGGCCTGTTGTTGGTGGGGCTGGTGGCGAATTTCTGGCTGTCGCCAGTCGATGCACGGTATCACCACCAGGAAACCCCGCCGCCGAGCCCGCCGGTGTGAGGGGGGCCATGTCTTCGGGGTCGCCAAGGCGGCCGCGTTCGACGGCAGGGTGGCGGGTGGCAGGGTGGCGGGTGGCAGGGTGGCAGGGTGGCGGGTGGCAGGGT
>JBKDUK010000216.1:0-11255 GCA_046339535.1 Planctomycetaceae bacterium
CGAGCAGTCGCCGACAGCCCGGCCGTTCGGAAGCGAGCCGGTGACCGGCCCCTCGAGTGGTGCGTACTACGCCCGGGCGATTGAGACGATTCAGACCGGCCAGCGGGTCTTGGCCCGCAATCCGGAGTTGGCCGGGGTGGAGCTGCCGGATGCGCCGGTGAATGCCGCGACCTGGGTCAACATTCGGCTGCGGATGCCGAAGCCGACGGGGGACTTTCTGGAGATCACCCTGCTGCGGCCGGTTGAGTGGCTGGCTGAGCATCTGGCTCAAACGACGGCTCGTGATGGGGAGTATCCGCGGGCGCTCGCTGAGGCTCGAGGGACCGACTCCACATCGGGCAGCACCACTGTGTCCTCGGTGATGCCCACAGGCGATCCCCCCGAACTTTCCCCGGGGATGATCGAGCCGATCACGGCCGATAGCTCCACGCAATCCCCCTGGATCTTCCTGACGCTGCATGAGCTGGAAGCGGTGGGGCCGGCGGAGATCGTCGGGGTGGGCCCCTGTCCGGAGCTGGAACCGGGCGAAGGCCGACTGGTGACGGGGACGTTCTCCCACCAGTCGGGCGAAGTCTTCGACATCGCGGTCGACGGACTCACCGAGCCGATCGGCTGCACGGGAGCGCACCCGTTCTGGAGCGAAGACCGCCACGAGTTCATCCCCGCCCGCGCCCTGCGCCCGGGCGAAACCCTCCGCACCGAGTCCGGCACCCTCCGCCAGATCACCCGCATCACCCCCCGCCGGGGGCCGCCGGTGTCGGTGTTCAACTTCGAGGTTGACGCCGAGCACGTGTACTACGTGTCGGTGGATGGGGTGTTGGTGCATAACACCTATGTTGGTTCTGCTTCGCAACCCCCACGTCGAGCGCATGTCATCATTGGCGAACTCGATGAGTTGGGCAGGCCCACCGGTGTCAACGCGACAATTACTCAGGATTTACTCGGCACTGGAAGTGATGCCTCCCGTTTGATTATTCCCCCAGGGTTTGAAGGACAGGCATCGGGCCATGCGCGTGGGCATCTGCTTGGCAATCAACTCGGTGGCTCTGGAAGAGAGCGTCGAAATCTCATAACAATGTTCCAGAATCCAGCGAATAGTCCTGTCATGCGCGATTTCGAGAATCAGTTAGCAGCCGCAGTGCGTCGAGGGGAAATTATTGACTATTGGGCAATTCCGATTTATCAAGGCTCTCATCCGATACCCATAGGAGTGACGCTTTTGGGACGTGGAAGTGGTGGATTCAGTCTCGGAATATCCCTAGTGAATCGGGGTCGGTAGGTGAGTTCATTGAAAGACCTGATGAGTCTGCTGCCTCCACCGCCCGAAGCCATTGAATCAGAAGATGCAGTGGCTTGGGGCCGTGTTGAGAGGTCTCTTGGAACAGAGTTGCCATTGGACTACAAGGAGTTACTAGCAACTTATGGATCAGGTGCGGTCGATGGCTTTCTATGGATCCTAAATCCATTCTCAAAGAATCGTTACCTGAACCTGATAGACGAAGGTCTCGTGAAGCTTGAAGCGTTGGCGGCACTGATCAATGAGACCGTTCCCTACCCACTCTATCCCGTTCCAAATGGTCTTCTTCCGTGCGCTGTGACTGATAATGGGGACGTGATTTTCTGGATCTGTTCAGGCCACCCTTCGGAATGGAACCTTGCAATTAATGAAGGGAGAGGGCCTCGTTGGCGCGAGTACAAGCTATCGCTTACCGACTTTCTCATTCAATTGATCTCTCGAAAGCTGATCGTCGACATTTTCCCACACGATTTTCCATCAGATGAACCCGTATTCTGTCAATACAAGGTTGCCTCGAGGTAATCGGATGTGCGCGATGTTGCGGATCAGGCAGGGCCACCTATTGCGGGGTCGTCACGTGCCGTGGCGACCCCGGGCCAGGAGAGGCAAGTGCATCAGACTTGTTCCGGGCCTGGCCGTATTCTGCAGGGCCGGGCTGAGTTTCGGTTCCATCCTGGGCTCGACGTCGAATTCCCGCCAACGGCCCCACGGACCACGCCGCACGGTCATGGAGCGGACAATCCACTGGAAAATTGCGTTCGCTGGAGTTGACTGGATCGACCAAGGGCCTGGTGTGGAGCCGATGGGGGCATGGTGAAGGCTGGCCTGGCGCTTCGCTTTCATGGAGACTCGCTTCCGGTGGCGGGGAGTTGTGCGCTGTGGAGCGGGGTGGCCCCCTCATCCGCCCTTCGGGCACCTTCTCCCCCTCAGGGGAGAAGGACACGACGGATGCCAGCGCGCGAGCCGGGGTATGCTCTCGGATTGGGGGCGTACGGCGGTCACACGTCCTGCGGTTTGCCGAGGCGGTCCGGGTTTGTCGCTGCTGTTTTCCCTCAAAAAACTCCCGCCAATCTCATCTGTTCCTGTTTCCCGCTTCCCGGTAGACTCCCCCCCTTCCGGTTCGACAGGGATGGTGCGCTTGCGATGGATCGCCTGCACGTTGACACAGTGATTTTTGGGGGTGGGGTGACAGGGTTGTGGACCCTGGACGCCGTCCGCCGGTCTGGCCGTTCGGCCCTGCTGGTCGAAGGGCATCGCCTGGGGGCTGGGCAGACCATCTCGTCGCAGGGCATTCTGCACAGCGGCCTGAAGTATTCGCTGGCTGGGGTGCTGACCGGGGCGGCCCGGGAGGCGCGTGAAATGCCGCAGTTGTGGCGGCGTTGTCTCTTGGGAGAAGCCCAGCCCGATTTGCGCCGGGTAACCGTCTCGGCCGAGGCGTTCCATTTGTGGGGGACCCAAAGCGCCGCCTCGAAACTGGGGCTGTTTGGGGCCCAGCTGGGGCTGCAGGTGACGCCGCGAACCGTCCCCCGCAGCGAGTATCCCACCGTGTTGCAGAGTTGCCCCGGCTCGGTGTACCGCGTCGATGAGCAAGTGCTGGCTCCCCGGTCGCTGGTGGCCGCGTTGGCCGCCCCCCACCAGGAAGTGATGCTGCAGCTCGATCCGGCGACCGAGGTCGAATTTGTGCTCAAGGCGGCGGGGCAGGTGCGGCAGATTCGCCTGCACTCGGCCCGGTTTGGACGAACTCTTGAGGTGGAGCCGCAAGCCGTGGTGTTGACCGCCGGCAAGGGGAATGCCCTGCTGCGGACCCGGCTGGGGCTCGACGCCCGGGCGATGCAACTGCGGCCGCTGCATTACGTGCTGGTCCGGGGGGAACTGCCCGAATTCCACGGACACTGCATCGACTTTTCGAAGACTCGTGTCTCGATCACCTCGGCCCGTGACGCGCAGGGGCGGATGGTGTGGCAGATTGGTGGGCAGATCTCGGAAGATGGCGTGCAGCTCGACCCCGAGACCCTGATCGAACGGACCCGGCTGGAATTGGCCGAGGTCTTGCCTGGGCTGGAACTGGCCGGGACCGAATGGACCACCTGCCGCATCGACCGGGCGGAAGGGGCGACCTTGGGTGGATCGCGTCCCGATTCGTACCGGCTGCTGCAGGAAGGGAACGTGCTGACGGCGTGGCCGACGAAGCTGGTGTTGGCCCCCCAGGTGGCCCAGGCGGTGTGTGCCGCGTTGCCGCCGGCGACGGTCAGCCCGCTGCAGCCCCTGCTCGATGCCTTGGCCGCCTGGCCCCGCCCGCCTGTCGCCCAGCCCGCCTGGGAAGAATTGCGGCGTTGGGTGCCGGTTCCCGCGATTCCCCGGCGGCACGCGGCATGACCGCCGCGTGGCTTCCCCGCAGAGTGTTGGGGGCGACCGGTCAGTCGGTCAGCGTGGTCGGTTTTGGCGCGTTCAAGATTGGCCGGAACCAGGGGATCAAGTACGCCCAGGGGTACGAACTGCCCGATGAATCGACCGTGGCCCGGCTGCTCGATGGCGTGTTGGAACTGGGAATCAACCACATCGACACCGCCCCCGCCTATGGGCTGAGCGAAGAGCGGGTGGGCCGTTGCCTGGGTCGGCGGCGGGACGAATTCTTCCTGTCGACCAAGGTGGGGGAGGAATTCGAGAACGGCGTCTCGGAATACCGGTTTGATGAGGAATCGGTCCGGAACAGTGTGCAGCGCAGTCTGCGCCGGCTGCAGACCGACCGGCTCGATCTGGTGCTGGTGCATGCCCCGGGAAATGATCTCGACGTACTGCGGCAGACGCCGGTGGTCGAGACACTGCAGCAGCTACGGCAGGCGGGTGACGTGCGGTGGATCGGATTTTCGGGGAAGACGGTGGCGGCCGCCGAAGCGGCGCTCGACTGGGCCCAGGTGCTGATGGTCGAGTATCACTGCGATGACCGGTCTCACCAGCAGGTGATTGCCGAGGCCGAGCGCCGCGGCGTGGGTGTGGTGGTGAAAAAAGGGTTGGCGTCGGGGCGGCTGCCGGCCGCGGAGGCGATTCCCTTTGTGCTGCGGACCCCGGGGGTGACCAATCTGGTGATTGGCGGGCTCTCGCTGGAGCACCTGGCAGAAAACGTCGCCATCGCCTCACGGGCACTGCACGGCTGATCGCCCCGCCGCCAGTGAGTCGAATGACCCAGCGTCGAATGACCGACACGGAATGCCCCGGACGCTGGCCGACGCACCGTGTCGTGACTGGCCGCACTGGTGCGGTCAGGCAACCAGCGGCCGGCCGGGCAGCCCGGTACGATCAGGTGCCGCCGGTGGCGCTCGAGGCCTCGATCACGTTGAGTTCGTTCCGTTCGGGGAAGAACTCGAAACGCTTGGCCTTCTGCACGGCGGGTTGCGATGCTCCGGGCTGGCTTTCGCGTGACAGTTCGGCATCGCGCCGGCCGTCCCCCGCGAGGACATACATCCCCTTCGATTGGTCGAAGCTGACGGAATAGGCGAGGGCCGAGAAGTAGCCCTCTTTCATTCGGCCTTCGATTTCGCAATTGCCCCGCCCCAGCACGGTGACATGTTCGGACTTGTCGCGCGGGGCGACCACCTGGGTGACGGTGAGTTCTTCGCACCGCAGGCTGCCGGCCTGCTCGGGGAGCCGGTCGATCTCGAGCTGCTCGGTGGGGGTATTGACGGGTCCGTAAACGACCCGTACACGGTCGAAGAATTGGCTGCGGCGTTTCTCGGCGTTTCCCTTCATGCGTCCCGAGTAGGTGACCTGGGTGAAGTTCCAGGGGCTGTTTCCCTGGGCGATGGGATTGCGGCTGCCAGCGCCGGGCCGTCCCTTTTTCTCGGGACGGTTGGTATTGCGGGTCCAGAAGGTGAGGATTCCCGGACCGTTGCTGCTCAGGTCGCCGGTCGCCTGTTCGAACTGGAATTCCTGACCGGTGGCGAGGCGCACACTTTGCAGCTTGTTGTCCTGATACTCGGCACTCTTGATGTTGACCCGGTCGCGGCAGAGGACGGTTTCGAGTTCGGGCTCGCGCTCGGCGTTGTCTTCGATGAACGACACCCGACGGGTCAGCCGGACCTGCATTTCTTCGCACGCGAGTTCGGTGCCGTTGAGTTGGGTCTTGACCCCGGAGAAGAAGCGGGCGGTCTGGCCGTAGAATTCCATCTTCTCCTGCCAGAAGATGTCGACCAATTGCGAGTCGGGGAGCTTCTTGCCGTCGATGCCATTGCGGACCGGCATGCGCAGCACCCCCTTCCCCTGGATGGCCGCCTGGTTGGCGCCGCGGTCGAAGCGGATGTCGTCTCCTTCGAGTTGCAGGCCACGGTCGTGCACGTGCGCCGGTTTCCCCTGAACCCGCAGCACCTGCCTTTCTTCGGTGTAGTTCCAGACCTGCAGTTGGTCTCCCTTCACGTCGAGGGGAATCTGACCCGGCCCGTGATTTTGCGTGACGTGCACATGACCTTCCGTCCGGATCCGTTCGACCTCGGCATCGTCGGCGTCGAGCAGCATCTGCACCCGGATCACGTCGGCCGAAACCAGAATCGGCGACTGGACCTTGCCCGAACCGTTGCCACTCCCCTTGCCTGAGTCGGAGGGTTGGTCTGCGGACGACTCCAGCGCGACAGGGTTGTCGACTGGCTGGTCGGCGACGGGGGGCCGGGGCGGGGATGCAATTGGATCCCGCCGGATGGATCCGGGAGGAGGGGCCGGCTTGATTCCTGCCGGAAGCGGGCGGTTGTTGTTGGCGGCGGCCTGCACTCCGGGAGCCTGGATGACGGGCGCCTGGTCGGTGTCGCGGAGCGCCACACGACGGAGCGGGGAATTCGCCAGGGGGGCGGCGCGGGGGGACAGTTGGGTGACGTAGGGCTCGAGCGATTCGGGGCCGGCGGGGGGCGGACCGAGACGTCCCGGCTGGAACCAGATTTCGAGCCGTTCTGTGGCTCCCACGAGTTGAGGGCTCTTCAGTTCGACCTGGCGCAGCGCCAGCATGCGTTCGGGACGGGTGCGTCCGTCGTCGTTGAATTCACCCCGTCGGCGACGAGGTTGTGGCCCGTCGGAGGCAGCGGCTTCTTCCGAGAGCCAGATGCGGACCCGCTCGGCCAGCAGGCGCATGCCCCCCGGTCGGGTGAGCACAACCCGCTGCTGCAGGTCGATGGTGCTGCCGGGCTGGTCGGTGCGGGGTTCGAACCGCAGGTCTCCCTCCCACTTGGCGGCGAAATCGATGCGGGGGAGCGGCTCGTCTTCGCTCTTGGGAAGCCGCCCGGTGTAGCGGACCAGACGCCCGTTGCCCCGGCAATGCGCGGTCTCGACATCCCCCTCGCGATCGAGAGTGACGGCGATCTCGGTGGACTGCAGCCGGTGGTTCTTCTGTTCGACGCGGACGGGGCTGGTTCCCTTGAGGGTCACTTCGCGGGCCGGTTCGTCGTACGTGAGTTCCTGGAGGGTTGCCTTCAGTTCCGAGCGGTCGGAGGTGATGATGGTCTTGGGGCCCGAGGCCCGCAGCCAGCGGAATTTGAGGTTCGAAAAATCTCCTCCCGCCGGGCCGGTGCGGGATGCTGCGGACGGGGCGTTGGGAGCCGATACGCCGGTTTCTTCAGTGGGGGCCGCGTCGGCGGCGACCTGCGGATCGGGTTGATCGCGGACGAATTCGAGAGTGAGGGTGTCTGTGCTGAGGCGATCGGACTGGGTCTCGCTGGTCGGCTGGACAACCTCGACATTCTTGTGAAAGACCGCGACCTGCACCTCGAGCTTGTATTCGAAGTTGCCTGTGCAGCTGATGCTGACGGGAGCCCGCTGTTTGCCTGGCTTGGGGGTGGGAGTGGATTTGGCCTGGCGGCGGTCTTCGGCCCCGGGCTGGAGCTGCAGGTGGACACCGCTGACCAGCCGGAGGGTGCGGATGCCGGCGATGGCCGGTTTGTCTTCGTCGAGCTTCCCAACCTGGGGGATGAGATCGAGTTCGATTCCCTGGGCCCGGCCCCTGTGTCCTCCCCAGGTGAAGTCGATCTCGTGATCGCTCCAGGCGCGTTGTGACGCCTCTGAAAAGCTGAAATTGTGGGTGTTGGCGGCCAGTCCATTGGGGCCGCGAATGGCGACGGGACCCAGCAGCGAACCTCCCACCACCCGTCCGGGACGGGGGTTGCGGATGTCGAATTTCTCGGCGAATTCCAGCACGGCCGCATCGCAGACAATGGTCAGCGGCGGATCATCAGCGGGGGCGTCAGGAGCGCGGTAGACGATTGCGAAGGGCTCGAACCGCACCCGGTTCGAGTTCTCTTCTTTTTCCCAGTCTTCGGTGAAGATGTAGGCGTTGGAGCTGCGCAGGGCGTAGCGGGCCTGGGCGCTCCAGGGGGCGTGAGGGAGACTCTCGGCGGCCACGTCCAGCAGATCGCGCCGCTGCTGCGGCATGCTGCTGGGGGCGTTGTTCTCGGAGTCACTGGAGGAACCCTCCGATGTTCCCGACGGACGTGCCGAGTTGATTCCCGCCCGTGAGGCGGGGGGATTGACCAGCGGGCTCACGACGACGCCGTACCCCAGGCGCAGCGACAGCAGCAGGGCCATCGTCACAAGGGTGCGGGAGATCCGTTGGCTCACGGTGAAGTTGCTGTGGAGGTCAAGAGGGAGGGGGCGGTGGGACGCTGAAGCAGCCGATCAGTCGGCCCGTTGCTCGGGCATATAAGTGATGACATCGGTAATGTCGATCAGCCCGACGGGGCGTCCCAGCCCGTCGATCACCGGCAGTTCGCTGATGTGAAAGTCGGCGAGCAGCTGGCAGGCATCGGCGAGGGGCGCGTCGCACGAGCTGGTCTTGGGGCGGTGGGTCATCACCTCGGTCAGCGGGCGGTCGAGTTGAGACTCGCGGCGCTGTTCGAGCAGGCGGGCGAGATCGCTGTCGGTGAAGATGCCGGCGAGGCGGCCGGCTTCGTCGACGGCCATGATGGCCCCCGTGCGGCGGCCGGCGCGCTGGTGCGAGACGAGGGCCTGACGCACAGTGTGTACCTGTGAGGCGATGCGCAATTGCTCGCCCTGCCGCATCAGATCGCTGACGGAACAGAGCCGGCGCCCCAGCGCCCCGGCGGGATGAACCTGGGCGAAGTCTTCGCGTGAGAAGCCGCGCTGGCGGCAGGTGACCAGGGCCAGCGCGTCTCCGACCGCCAGCATCACGCTGGTGCTGGTGGTGGGAGCGAGCCCGAACCACCCCGCTTCGGAGATCGACCCGGTGGCGAGCGGGGCGTCGGCCTGGCTGCCGAGGGTGCTGGTCTCACGGGCGGTAATGGCCACGATGGGAATTCGCTGCCGACGCACATGGGGCAGCATCCGGCAGAGCTCTTCGGTCTCACCGCTGTTGGAGAGCGCCAGCAAGACATCCCCCGGACGGAGGACCCCCAGATCGCCATGCACTGCTTCGGCGGGATGCAGGAACAGGGCGCGGGTCCCGGTGGAGGAGAGGGTGGCGGTGAGCTTGCGACCGATGAGACCCGCCTTCCCCATCCCGGTGACGACCACCGCCCCGGTGCAGTCGAGCAGCAACCGCACGGCATGGCAGAAGCGGTCGTCCAGCCGACGCGCGACGAGTTGCAGCGACTGTGCGGCCAACTGCAGGATCTCGCGGGCTTCGCGGAGTTGTTCGAAGCGCTCGGCCGGAACAATGCCCGCGATCGACACGTCTGCCGATGGCGAATCGGAAGCGGGTGAGCCAGCAGGCAGGGGGAGGGCACTCATGAGGTCATCCTTGACCAGCGGGGCAGAACGCGGTCGACAGCAGCCGGGGTCTCCGAAGCATCCCGCTTGGGAGAGACAGCCTGTCCCCACCGCGGCCCCAGTCGAGGGAGAGGGAGCGCGTGGCGCGGGGCAATCGCAAGGCGAGGAATCTAGTCTGGTTCTGGCAAAAGGGTCAATTGGGATCGGTGGGGCGTTCCCGCCCTCCCGCCAGCATCGAAGTCCCTGGGACCAGAAGACGATCCGAACTGAAGTGAGTTCATCGATCCCAAGGGGGGCGCGGCGTCTTGGGGACCGGCTGGGAGGTCGGGGGTCTGGGTCACGGGGGGGACAGGGGAAGCTCACAAGCAATCATCGTCTGGGGGCTGAAAGGGGCGGCCGAATTGTCGGGGGTGTTCCGGACCGGGGGCTTGGGAGGTTGGAGGAGGGCAGGGGGGTGGGGGGGGTTGCGTGTGAGATGATTGGCGGAATTGTGTCGCGGGGCGGCAGGACGGTATGATCAAACTGTGTTGATGCCTCTTTCTTTCCCCTGGAGATTGATCCATGTCGGACCAGGCCCGTGAGACTTCCGCTGCTTCCTCCCGCCGTGACTTTATGAAGGCTTCGTCGGCCGTGGCTGGCGGCGTTCTGGCTGGCAGCCTGGCGATGGCCCCCCGGGCTTACGCGGCCGGCAGCGATGTGCTGAAGGTGGGGTTGGTCGGTTGTGGTGGACGGGGAACCGGTGCGGCCGCCCAAGCATTGAATGCCGACCCAAACGTGCGGCTGGTGGCGATGGGAGACGCGTTTGCCGACCGTCTGGAGGGAAGTCTTGCGAGCCTCAAGGAAACGGGCCTGGGTGACAAGATCGCGGTCGACAGTGACCACAAGTTCGTGGGCTTCAATGCCTACAAGCAGGTGATTGACAGCGGTATCGACGTGGCGGTGCTGACCGCCCCGCCGCATTTCCGCCCCGCCCATCTCGCCTACGCGGTCGAGAAGGGAAAGCACGTCTTCGCCGAGAAGCCCGTGGCGGTTGACGCCCCGGGCGTGCGGCAGGTCTTTGCCGTCAGCAACCTCGCGAAAGAGAAGAAGCTCTGTCTCGTCTCGGGACTGTGCTGGCGGTACGACTACGGCATGCGGGCGACCTTCGACCAGATTCGTTCGGGGGCGGTGGGAGACATCACCGCGATCCAGGCGACCTACCACACTTCGACGCTGAAGAAGTTTCCCCGCCAGCCTGGCTGGAGCGACATGGAGTTCCAGCTGCGGAACTGGCAGCACATGGTGTGGCTGGGGGGCGATCACAACGTCGAGCAGCACATCCACAGTCTCGACAAGGTGGCCTGGGCGATGGGGGATGAACCTCCCGTGCAGTGCACCGGCAGCGGCGGCCGGCAGGCCCGGACCGGCGCGGAATCGGGCAATGCCTATGACCACTTCAGCGTGGTGTACGAGTACGCCAACGGAGTGAAGGCGTTCACCTCGTGCCGGCAGATCGACGGCTGCTCGAATGACGTCTCGGACCACGTGTTTGGCACCAAGGGAACCTGCGATATCTTCGCCCACTCGGTCAAGGTGGGGGGGAAGACGGCGTGGAAGTTCAAGGGTCAAAAGGGAGACATGTACCAGACCGAGCACAACGAGCTCTTCGCCGCCATCCGCAAGGGTGAGCCGATCAACAACGGCGACTACATGACCAAGAGCACCCTGATGGCCATCATGGGACGCATGTCGGCCTACACCGGAAAGACGATTACCTGGGAACAGGCGCTGAATTCGAAGGAGAACCTCACTCCCGCGAGCTACGACTGGACCAAGCTGCCCGAACCGGTTGTGGCGGTGCCCGGCGTGACCCAGTTCGTCTGAGCGGTCTGCCGGCAGGTTCCGGAACGGATTTGAACGCAGCCCGGTCTGGCATCCGCCAGACCGGGCTGTTTGCATTCTGTGACCAACATGACGGACCGCCTGTCTTGTGTAAGCGGGACGACCGTGCAGTTCGTCTTTTCGGACGGGGGGGGATGTCCTATTCTTCGCCCCCCTTGTTCGGGAGGAAGATCATGGATGGTCGTACGGCGCGGATGGTGGTTGGTGTTCGGAGACTGTTCCCCGGCCTCTTGGGGCTGGTGGCCGGGGCCGGTCTGCTCTGGGGAATGGCATCCGCACGGGGTGATGACAACGAAGCCGGCCCGGCCAAACCGCCGACTGTCGAACGGGAGGAATCGCACTCGCCGCGGGAAAGTGACCGAGACGACGCGGGCGAGTT
>JBKDUK010000217.1:0-4112 GCA_046339535.1 Planctomycetaceae bacterium
TGGGCTGATCCTCCAAGTCTTTTCCGAACACCTCCATGCAGCCCGACGACAAGTCCATCAAGTGGGTGCGGGAACCCCAGCTGGGGCTCACCGGCCGGATGTACCTCACGCCGCTGATCGATGGCCTGGCAACCACCGCCAAGCACTTCCTCTCGACCGTGAAGGGGGATGGCTTTACACGGCAGTTTCCCGAAGAGCGGCCCGAGTTTGGTAACCCGCTGATTTATCGCGGAGTTCACCGGCTGAACAAGGACGACCAGGGGCGGGTCAAGTGTGTGGCCTGCTTCCTGTGCGCCACCGCCTGCCCGGCCCACTGCATCGACATCATCGGGACCGAGGCCCCCTGGAACGACCGCGAGAAGTATCCGCAGAGCTTCGTGATCGACGAGCTGCGGTGCATCTACTGCGGCATGTGTGAAGAGGCCTGCCCGGTCGATGCGATTGAATTGACCTCGCTGTTTGACCTGACCGGGGCGAGTCGCGAAGAGATGATCTTCGACAAGGAGAAGCTGCTGTCGGTCTACGACATGACGGCGGCCGCGGAGCCCTCGAGAAAAGAACGCGAATCCCGGGAACGGGCTCCCGCGATGGGAAAGGGGCACTGAGCTGATGCTGGCATCTTTCTGGGGAGTCTCCCTCGGGGGACTGACTCCCATGTTGGCCGCGGCGTTGTGGGAGGGGCCTATGGCCCAATTCTCCCTGCGCGTGCTGGGGGCCCTGGTTCCCCTGTTCCTGGGAATCTTCCTGATGCTGCCGCGCGGGGGGGCAGACCGCTCTCCCATCCGCTGGCTGGGGGCCGCTCTGGTGGTCCTGTCGCTGGTGCTGCTGGTGACCTTTCCGTTGACCTCGGCCGACGGGGCGGTGGCTGATTCGTCTGGAACCTCTCTGTGGGCTCTGCCGCAGACCCTCTCCTGCTACACCTTCCACGCTCTGGCGTTTGTCAGCGTGGTTGCGGCCGCGTTGATGATTACCGCCCGCAACCCGGTTTACTCGGCCCTGTGGTTTTCGCTGGTGCTGTTGTCGAATTCAGGTTTGTACCTGCTGCAGGGGGCCGACTTTCTCGCCGCTTCAACGATCATCGTGTATGCCGGTGCGATTGTGGTGACGTTTCTGTTCGTGATCATGCTGGCCCAGCCCAACGGGGCGGCCCGCTACGACCGGTTCGCCCGTGAGGGATTTCTGTCGGCACTGACCGGACTGTTGCTGTCGGGGGTGCTGATTGCCTCGCTGCACCTCGCGATGCGGACCGAGCCGCGGGGTCCGGTGGCGTCAGTCGCGAGCCGTCCGTCTGATTCGGTGGTGACGATTCACGCCGCTGCCAACAAAAATGCATTGCTGTCCACTCATCCGCACGTCGGCGGACTGGGACGGATGCTGTTCACCGAGCAGGTGGTGAGTGTGCAAATCACCGGGCTGCTGCTGTTGGCGGCAGTGGTGGGGGCGATGTTGATCGCGGGGCACCGTACCGAGGAAACCCATGTCCGGAAATGACGCCTGGCTCAACAACTATCTGGTCGTGGGAGCCTTGTTGTTCTCGCTGGGGGCGGTGGGCTTCCTCACCCGGCGGAACCTCATCGTGATCTTCCTGTGTGCTGAACTGATGCTTCAGGGAGTCTCGACAACCCTCGTGGGCTTCAGTGGATTTCATGGCACGTGGGGCGGTCAGGTGACTGCGATCTTCAGCCTGGCCTTGGCCGCCGCGGAAGCGGGGGTGGCACTGGCGTTGTTTGTGGTGCTGTTCAAGCGGGGTTTCTCGTTGGATGTGTCGATTTGGAGTGACCTGCGGGAAGAAGACCAACCGCCAGTCGAAGACGAACCCCTGGGCGATGAGCCGGTGGAAGCACCGCGACAGTGGCCGCATCTGGCCCCGGCCGGGCGGTTGCCCGAGCGGCGGCCTGGTGTGAGCGGGGGGCAGGCACCGCGTCGTGAGGCGGTCGCCGCCAGAGAAGGAGTGGCTCGCAATGGCTGAGTTTCTGGTGCGGGCCATCCCGCTGTGTCCCCTGCTGGCGTGCCTGTTTGTGGCGCTCGCCGGAGCCCGCTGGCTGAAAGACAAGAGTCATCTGCCGGTGGCGCTGGGCTGCGCTCTCTCGTGTGCCTGTTCGGTGCTGCTGCTGTTCTCGCTCTCTCCCTCGCCGTCCAATCCCAGCGGTCAGAAGACGGTCACGCTCTACCAGTGGATGGAGGTCGTTGAGCCGCAGGTGGCGGGGATCCCGGGTTACCAACCGGGAGGGGCAGGGGGTTCGCCGGGGCTTGACGCCCGCATCGCCCTCCGGGCCGATTCGCTGTCGGCCACCATGCTGGCGATGCTGACGTTTGTGGCCACGCTGGTGGTGATTTACGCCTCGGGCTACATGCATGATGACCGGGCCTACTGGCGATTCTTCGCCATTGTGGCGTTGTTTGTGTTTTCGATGATCATGCTGGTTCTCTCGGCCAGCTTCCTGCAACTGTTTGTGTTCTGGGAAGCGGTGGGGTTGTGCAGTTACCTGCTAATCGGGTTCTGGTACGAGAAGCCCGAAGCGGCGGCGGCCGGGATGAAGGCGTTCGTCGTCAACCGGATTGGCGACTTCGGCTTCGCCGCCGGAGTGTTCCTGATCTGGGTGACCTTCGGCAGCACCGATTTCGCCCGCGTGTTGGACGGACAGGCGATTGCCGATGTCTACCAGCGCAATCCCTATCTATTGACCACGATCTGCCTGTGCCTCTTCACCGGGGCGATCGGCAAGAGTGCCCAGTTCCCGCTGCATGTCTGGTTGCCCGACGCGATGGAGGGGCCGACTCCGGTCAGCGCCCTGATCCATGCCGCGACGATGGTGACCGCGGGGGTGTATCTTGTGGCCCGCTGCACACCGTTGTATCAGCTGTCACCGACGGCTCAGGCGTTCGTGGCGGTAATTGGTGCCGTTACGGCCCTGCTCGCGGCGTTGATTGCTCTCACGCAGAACGATCTCAAGCGGGTGTTGGCCTATTCGACCGTCAGCCAGCTGGGTTTCATGTTCCTCGGTCTCGGAACGGGATCGCTGGTGGGTGTGGGTGGGGCGATGTTCCACCTCGTGACCCATGCATTTTTCAAGGCGTTGTTGTTCCTGGGAGCCGGCAGTGTGATGCACGCCATGGGGGGCGTGATTGACATGCGGGAATTCCGCGGCCTGAGGAACCTGATGCCACAGACCCACACCACCTTCCTCGTGGGGGCCTTGGCCTTGGCCGGCCTGCCTCCGTTGTCGGGGTTCTGGAGCAAAGACACGATCCTGGGCGCGGTGCACGAGCAGGCGCATCCGCATGCGGTGGCCGCTGCCGCCGACGGGGAGCCGGGAACCGAACCAGCGGTCGCCATGACGCCGTTCGGGATGACCCGCGCGAGTCTGTACAACCTGCTGTATTGGATTGGTACCTTCACGGCGTTCCTGACCGCGTTTTACACCTTCCGGGCGTTCTTTTTGACCTTCTACAACGGCCCCGAGAAAGTTCCGCATGCGGCGGGACATCACGCCCATGAATCGCCGGCGGTGATGTGCCGTCCGTTGTGGATTCTGTCAGTGGGGGCCGCCCTGTTGGGTCTGGTGTTTGGCCATCTGACCGGGGTCTTCGATGGCTTTCTGGGCCGGACGATTCCGGGACTGGCCGAAGCCGCCCACGAGCACGGCATCAACTGGACCGTCGCGGTGGTGAGCACGTTTGTCGCTCTGGCCGGGGTGGGACTGGCGTGGGTCATGTACAAGGAAGAGTCTCCGGTCCCCGCACGTGTTGCGGCGCTGGCGGGACCCTTCACCCGGCTGAGTGAAAACCGCTTCTACCTTGACGAAGTCTACAAGCTGCTGGCAGTTCGGCCCCTGGAGGCACTCTCGCAGGTCAGCCGGTTCGCCGACTGGCTGTTGGTGGATGGTGCCTTGGTCACCGGTGTCAGTCGCATTCCCTCCCTGCTCGGACAGCTGCCTCGGCCGATCCAGAACGGGCTGGTGCAGTTCTATGCACTGGCCATGATGCTGGCGACGGCAGTTCTGATGTGGGCCCTGTTGTCCAAGCAAACCTGAGTGGCCGATGTTTTCCAGTGAATTGCTTCCCTGTCTGATGGTGGCGCTTCCCCTGGTGGGGGCTGGGCTGGTGCTGTT
>JBKDUK010000218.1:0-61062 GCA_046339535.1 Planctomycetaceae bacterium
ACGAAAGAGTTTTCAGAATTCAGCCGCTATTCAGCCGACCCGCAGCCGGGTCGGCAGGTTGACGGCAAACGGAGCCGGAATCACCCCGCGTTCGGTGATGAACGCTGTGATCAGGTCGTGGGGAGTCACATCGAAGGCTGGATTGTAGACCTTGACCCCGGTGGGGACAGTCTGCCGGCCAAAACCCCGGGAGATCTCGTCAGCCTGTCGATGCTCGATCGGGATCTCCTGACCCGATGAGATCGCCCAGTCGAAGGTGCTGGAGGGGGCGGCCACATAGAACGGAATCCCATGATGCCTGGCCAGCACGGCCACGCTGTAGGTGCCAATCTTGTTGGCGGTGTCTCCGTTGGCCGCAATCCGGTCGGCTCCCACCACCACCGCCTGGATGCGTCCTTCCCGCATCACCTGGGCGGCCATCGAATCGCAGATCACCGTCACATCCAGCCCCCGCTGCTGACACTCCCACGACGTCAACCGCGCGCCCTGCAGCAGTGGACGGGTTTCGTCCGCGAACACCCGCAGGATTTTGCCCTGTTCGTGTGCGGCAAAAAAGACCGCCAGCGCCGTGCCATAGTCCGCCGTTGCCAACCCTCCCGCGTTGCAGTGGGTCAAGACGCCGCAGTCCGCAGGAAGCAAGGCGGCCCCGGCGAGGCCAATCGCCCGGCACATCGCCTGATCTTCCGCCTCGATCGCCTGGGCTTCCCGAAGCAATTCTTTTGGAAGATCGGGAACTCCCTGCGCGACCAGTTCGCGAGCCCGCTGCCGCATCCGGTTCAAAGCCCAGAACAGATTCACCGCGGTGGGACGGCTGGTGGCGAGATGGTCCGCAGCCCCCTCGGCTGCCGCCAGCCAACCGTCCGGAGTGGACGAGCTGGAGACCTGCAGTCCCAGAACCACGCCATAGGCCGCCGACACTCCGATGGCCGGAGCCCCCCGAACCGCCAACCGCTTGATGGCATCCCAGACATCCTGCACCGTTCGGCACGGAATCTCGCGAACTTCCAGAGGCAGTAAAGTCTGATCAATCAACCACAGTTGCCCCTCGGGACCTCCCTGCCAGTGCAGAGTGGGAACCCGGGTGGAATCCTGGTCTTTTTTCCTGTCAGTCATGACCATCCTGGCAAACAAGTCCAGCGCAAGCATCGCCGACCACCGTCACGGCGGCGGTCGAAGCGGCGAGAGTATAACAGTCTCGAAACCGGTCCCGGCAGTCTGGGCGGTCGAATCAGGACCAATTGGGCCCCGATGACCAATCCGACCCAGCGTCTGTAAAAGCCGCGAAGCGAAGCCAGTCCGCACCGCGCTCGTCCACTTCATTTGAACCCACGGCGGCGATGCTCGCTGTAGCATTGCAGAGCATCTTCAATGATCGGCCAGGTAAAGTCGGCGGGGGCCATTTCATCGACCTCGACCGCTTTCCCTTCCAGTTGCTTGTAGTCCTGAAAGAACCGGCGCAGCATGTTCAGACGGTGCACGGGCAGTTCGCTCGCCTGCCGGAATCCATTGAATTCCGGATCGTGCACTGCCACCGCCAGGACCTTGTGGTCCTTCTTGCCCGAATCGATCATCGTCATCAGCCCGATGGCCCGAGCCCGAACCAGGGTCAGCGGAACCACCGGCTCCTGGCAGAGCACCAACACATCCAGAGGATCGTCATCCTGCGCCAGAGTCTGGGGAATGAACCCATAGTTCGCCGGGTAATACACCGCCGAATACAGGATGCGATCGAGCTTCAGCAGTCCCGTCCGCTTGTCGAGTTCGTACTTCACGCTCGACCCCATGGGAATCTCAATCACCACATTGAACTCCCCGGGGAGATTTTCCCCGGGGGTCACATCGTGCCAAGGATGAATCATCAGAATCAACGCTGCTCGAAAAGACTCAAGCCCTGGCGCGGCCAACCTTCAGTCGACGTACAGGAACTCGTTGCTGTTTAACAGAAGACGGCACAGGGCGCTCAGGCCATGTTCCGACAGGAACTCGCGCGAAACCTGTCGTTCCGAATCCATCGGCTTCCGCCCCCAGGCAAGTGCACATGCGTGCTCCGCCTGTTGATTCGGATCTTTGCCAACTTCAGCCTCAACCCGCAGGGCCAACCGGTCCGCCATGCGGAGTGTAAAGGAATTGTTGAGCATTGCCAGCGCCTGAAGAGGGGTCGTGGTGACCGCGCGTCGCGGTGCGGTCGTCGACGGATCAGGACAATCGAATGCGTCCAGAAAGTCGCTCCGACCCGAGCGCACCCAGGTGCGGTACAGGGTCCGGCGATGGACGTCGTACCCGACCGGGTCGATCATCTCGTAGAACTGGGAATTGAAATTGAACGTCCTGAAATCCCGAAAACCGGGCCCGCCCAACGACGGATTGAGTTCACCCGCGACGACAAGAACCGCATCCCGTACCGACTCGGCATCGAGCCGTTGTGGGGTTTTGCGCCAGAGGTAACGGTTGCCCGAGTCGATCTGCTCGGCCCGCGGATTGCGCCGCGACGACTGACGCCACGTGGCCGAGTTCAGAATCAGCCTGTGAATGTGCTTGAGACTCCAGGGGATCCGCTGTTCCACAGGCCCCAGCGTCGGCTCGACAAGTTCGGCAGCCAACCAGTCGAGTAATTCCGGATGGCTCGGACGCCCACCGTTGAATCCCAGATCATTGGGCGTATCGACCAGCCCGACGCCGAAATGGTAATGCCAGAGCCGGTTCACAATGACCCGCGCCGTGAGAGGATTGCGCGGAGAAGACAGCCACTCCGCCAGTCGCCGACGACGGTCGGAATCCGGGGCATCGTCGGGCAAGTCAAATTCCGCTGACAAGTCCGCCACGGCCCGCAGGGCCCCCGGTGCCACCACATCGCGAGGTGCCGCGGGATTTCCCCGGTCGAGCAGGTGGGTCTGGCCCGGGGGAGACGGTTTGACCGAGTAGACCACCCCTCCCCGCAACAGATTGAGCTGCGACTGGATTTCCGAGAAGTGCCGCACCAGCCGGTTTCGCTCCGCCCGCTCCGGAATCGACAGTCGGGAGACAAGCTCGTCATTGGCGATCTCCTGACTGACCGTGCCATTCAGGTCGGCCACTTCCTGTTCAGAAAGGGCCCGATCGAACAGTTCGGCCCGGTCGATGGCGCCGGCGAACATCCGGTTCCCCCCGGGAGGAGAATGGCGCATTCCAAACACCACCTGGGCCTTGCCCGGCTCGTAGGTCGCAAGCCCGCCCGCGTTGTAGGGTTCGCCATAACGGCTGCCGTTCCGGTACATGGTGATCGTCTGGTCGGAACGATAGACCAGGGTGATCTGCACCGTCGGCCCCGAAACCAGGTCTGCCGTCGCCACCGTTTCCAGAGGAGCGCGAAAACTCTGGGTACGGACAAAACCATTGCTTCCTGCCATCCACTGCCCCGCTTCACGCTCGCCAAACACAATCGCATCGAACACCGCGCCGCTGGGGGTCTGCACGCTCAGGGGAGCTCCCCCTTGCTGCTTGAGGTCCGACAGAGCCACCCAGACAGCCAGGGTCTTTTCCCGCAGTTCCCGCTGCAGCGGTGCGGTTTCGACCCGGGTGTCGGCCCCCCCATCGAGAATCAGGCGTCCCTGATCAACCCGTGCGGCACCGTGCGGGCTGCCATGCAGTTCACCCAGCGAATCACGCAGGTCGGTGGTGAATTCCCAGCGGGAGACCGGCCGGGGAGCTTCGCGTTTCGTCAGGCCCCGATCGCGGGCTTCCAGTATGGCGGTACGGTGCGGACGGTCGAAGGCATCGAGCGCGCGGCCGCTGGCCGACAGTTCGCTTTCCAACCGCTGAATCTCGGTGCCCCATTGTTGGCGCCCGGCTTCCGACAATGCCTCCCGCTCTCCATGTCGTACTCCGGCCAGAGCGGCGGCCAACCGATAGTACTCGCGCTGGGAGATCGGATCGAATTTGTGGTCGTGGCAGCGGGCGCAGTTGGCGGTCAGTCCCAGGAATGTCTGGGCGGTGGTGCCAATCACATCTTCCAATTCATCCTGGCGCACCACCATCCGCATCGCCTGACTCTGCTGCGACTGTCCCACTTCATCCCAGGGGGCGGCGACCAGAAAACCGGTGGCAATCACAGCCCGCGGATCATCCGGACGGAGGACATCTCCCGCCACCTGCAGCCGAACGAACTCGTCATAGGGGAGATCGTGGTTGAATGCCCAAACCACCCAGTCGCGATAGGGCCACGAATTGGTCCGCAGCTTGTCCCGTTCGAAGCCCTGGCTTTCTCCAAATCGGGCCAGGTCCAACCAGTGCCGGCCCCAGCGCTCCCCATACTCGGGTCGCTGCAGCAGCCGATCGACCAGTTCACTCCAGGCGTCTGAGCCACCGTCGGCCACGAAATCTTCGATTTCCCTGGGGCTGGGGGGCAAGCCCAGCAGATCGAACCAAATGCGGCGGGCCAGTGTCGGCCGATCCGCCTCGGGAGAGTGAGGCAGTCCCTTCGCCTGGCGGGCCGCCGCGACGAACTGGTCGATCGGATTGACCACCGGCACATCGGCCATCAGCGGGGGCACAGGCCGCCGGACGGGCTGCAGGCTCCACCAGTCGTAACCAGCCCGCGCCTCGCTCGTGTACCGCAACGGGTCAATCTTGTCGGTGCCCCATTTGCCCCCTTCGTCGAGCCACTTCCGCAGCAGTTGCTGATCGGCGGCCGCCAAGGGCTTTCGCGGTGGCATTTCGCCCGCCACGACGCGGGCCCCCAACAGGCTCTCCGCCGGATGTTCCACATCCAACGCCGCCCCCGAGTCTCCCCCTTGCATGGCCCCTTCCCGGGAGGTCAGGTCAAGCCCCCCCCGGCGCTCATTGGGGTTGTGGCACCCCAGGCAGGCCTTCGCCAACAGTGGCGCCACCTGGCTGTCAAACTCGACCTCTGCCCCTGCAGCCATCCAGATCGGTGCCAGCCACAAGAAGCACATCATCCCCGGCCACGCCGCCAGCCGCCTGCTCGCCATCTTGTCACTGCCTGTCTTCAGCCCATGGTACCAGACTCGTTCCGCAAACCGGGCGGTGTGCCGGGCCGGCTCAAACCGTCTGCAGGGCATGTTTCAATTCTCCCAGAAATCGCACGATGTCGGCTGAGGTGTTGTATCCATGGATCGCCACCCGGATCCGTCCCGCGTGGTACATCACATGAATGTTGCGGCCACGCAGATGTTGGTGAATTGCCTCGGCACGGGGATGACGAAACGCGATGATCCCCGCCACTTGTGCGGGATCCCGCGGAGTGATCAGCTCGACCGGCATCGCCGCCAGTTCGGCCAGGCAGTGCTCCACGAGCGGCGTGGCGGCGGCATCAATCGCCCCCACCCCGACTTGCCGGATGTACTGCAAGGCCGCCCGCAGGCAATAAATCGCCGGGTAATTCGGCATGCCGGTGGCAAAACTGGCCGCTCCCGGCAGACTGCGGGCTCCATCAAACCGGTGGGGACCAAACGGATCATACAGGTTGGCCCAGCCGCCGGCGGGAACCGTCCACTCCGCCGCCCGCCGCTTGGGAACCCCCACCAACCCCCCGCCGTGGCTGGAGAGGATCCACTTGTGCGTACTGCTGATAATCAGGTCGGCGTCCTTCAGGTCGAGTTCGCGCCGCCCCAGAACCTGGGTGACATCCACTCCCAGCAAGGCCGGGGAATGGCGCCGCACCACGCGCGCCAACTCGGGCAGCGAAACCTGGAAACCGTTGTAGAAACTGACGAGCGAGGTTGTCACAAACCTTGTGCGCGGCGACAGCAGATGCGCCAGATCAGCGAGGTCCAGAATTCCGTCCCGAGAGCGCCACAACCGCACGCTCGCTGGTGACGTCGGCTGCAGCCAGGGGGTTACCCCCGCGGGAAAGTCGAGATCGTTGATGACCACTTCGTCGCCGGGCTGCAGTCGCAGTGCCCAGGCTGCCAAATTGAAAGCCTCGGACGAGCACGAACAGATCGCGACTTCGTCGGGCTCCAGTCCGTACATCTCGGCCACCAAACCCCGTGCCAGGCGGTGTTGCTCGGCATGGGGAACACGTCCATCCATCCCCAGCAGCTTGTCTTCGAAGTACTGCTGCAGTGCCTGCCCGACCTCCCGGGGAGGAATCCCCTCGGCGGCCGAGTTGAGGTAAACCATGTTGTGCAGCGCGGGAAAATCCCGGCTGCGGGACTCTGGAGTCAGCATCGACACGCCCCCCGTTTGGGCCCTGCGGAGAATTCGCCGGCGGATCACGCCGCCGGTCCCCGCTTGCGGATCAATCACCAACCCCGCGAGGGATGGTGTCCACCAAGACCAACGCCGGGCGGGGCCAGGGGAGGCCCCACACCCGGCGCTGGAAAACCCGTTCTCAGACCTTTTCGGCCGTGGCAGGCACTTCATATCCCTTGCGGTACTCGCGGGTCAGCAGGGGATTTGCCTTCTGGCTGAGCTCACCCGTGAACACCTCGGCCACCGGGTCGAGTTGCAGCAAAGGACCGTAGGTCATTTTTGCCGCCCCCAAATCGACATTGTTGGCCTTCAGGTGGGCTTCGACCCGGCTGAAGGTTTCGAGGGCCTCACCGGCGGGACCGCTGCTCTTCAGCGCCCCCAGGCGCTTGGAGACCTCAGCCGCATCCACGACTTCTCCCAGCCGGTAGGAGATGTTCCCCAAGTGACACAGCGCGCTCGACAGATGCCCTTCCAGAATGTCGGCATTCAGATCCGAGATCTTCCGGCTTCGCACCGCCTTGATGAAGTTGTCGTAGTGATCTGCCTCACCAGAGAACTTCTTCACCTGGTTTCCCGACTTGTCGAAGATCACGCCGCCCGAGTAACTGGGCATCACGGCGTAGCCGTCGGCCCCTTCGAAAATCACTCCCACTCCGGCCCCCTTGTAGGAATCGGACGGCAGACCCCGGACTTCAAACACGAGCAGCTTGTCGCCGTAGTCGTGGAAGGAGACCTGGGTGTTGGCGGTCTCACCCGCGTCGGTGTAGCCCAGGCGTCCGCCGTAACTGAGAACCGAAACCCCCACGTCCGATTTACCCAGTCCCCAGCGTGCCAGGTCCATCTGGTGAATCCCCTGGTTGCCCAGGTCCCCGTTGCCATACTCCCACTGCCAGTGCCAGTCGTAATGGAACCGGGGACGGCTGAGAGGAGAGGTGGGAGCCGGTCCACACCAGAGGTCATAATCGACCGATTCAGGAACGGCATAAGTGCCCCGTGCACCAATCGAGGGGCGGTTTTTGTAACACAACCCGCGGGCGAGGGTGATGGCCCCGATCCCCCCCGAGTGGAGAAAATCCATGAACTCGCGAGTCCCGGGCATCGACCGGCTTTGGGTTCCGGTCTGGCAGATGCGGTTGTACTTGCGGGCAGCGTCGAAGACGCGGCGACCTTCCTGAACATTGTGGCTGACCGGCTTTTCAACGTAGACATCTTTGCCGGCCTGCAGGGCCCAGATGGCCGCCAGACTATGCCAATGATTGGGGGTGGCGATCGAGACGATGTCGATCGACTTGTCTTCCATCACCCGCCGCAGGTCCTTGTGGTAGACCGGCGCCTTCCCGGTGGCCTTCTCAACCACCTCAACCCCCTTCTTCTGGCCCACCTGCTCGTCGGGATCGCAGACGGCCACCACCTCGCAATCCTTGCGGCGCATGAACCCGTTGAGGTGATCCTGGCCGCGACCATTCACCCCCAGAACCGCCACCCGCAGGATGCTGTTCGTGTCCACCGTCTCACCCTGGGCCCGAACCAGCGATGGAGCGGAACCCGCCAGGGCCGCCGCTGCCGAAGTGAGCAATGAGTTTTCGAGGAAATCACGCCGAGACAGGTGGGCCATGGATCAGCTCCAAGGTCAGGGGGAGGAAGGAAGTGAGGGGTTCGAACCAGCCGCGTGCAGGGAGCACATTGGGGGCTGGCCAGTCCAGCCGTGACCGGGAACCAGCCACGAAGTTGCCAGCGCCGCTTGCGAAATCTGCTGCCGGCTGAAGCAGACCTCAGCCACCGTCGTCACTCCACGCAACGATCGGCGGTTGTATCCCTTGCGAAAGTGAAATCGCCAGACCATCTCCTCCGGAAGTTCTTCGGGAAGTGGATCTGTCGAGGGCAGAAAGACATCAAGGGAGTCGCCCGGCCCCAGTTCACGATCCAGATTCTGCCCCGCCACAACCCAGTCGCTATCCGGAGAGAGATCGTACAGGTACAGGACGATTTCGGACGGATCGGAACGATCCCAGATCAGATTGTTCGACTTGTAGCTCTCTTCATCCCGCGGATTCGTTTCGCGTGTGTACACCAGATGCCGATCGAAGGGGATAAAGGTCTGGTCTGACGAAACGTTTTTTACCCTCAAATGAAGCTGCAATACCTCACCCGAGGGATCGCGATGGACTTCATTCCGGTCCAGCATCGGATCGAAATACTCAAAAGTCAGCGGGCCGCGAAGGACCTCTACGGCCAAGATTTCCAGAGATCCGAAGCGGCGGCTCTCTCCCAGTTCCAGCTGATGATTCGGGAGCAACGGTTTGCCTGCCGGGACGTAAATCAGGGTCGTCACACGCCCATCTTTTTTGGCGGGCGGGGCCAGATCGGGAAGATCAAGCAGATCGCGGGTCGGCCGCCGCCACAACTGCCAACCCAGAAACAGGGCGGCCAGGGTCATCAGGCTCGCGTACGTCAGCAGCAATTGCCAGGCGAAACGCGAAGGGACCAGAACGTCGCGCCCAGGGGAAACCGGGGCACTCTCCACCGATCGATCTGGTTTCGTCGTCCCGCCCCCCGTGGATTCCACCTCCGGGGTCAATACCGGAGGAACGGCCGCCATCGTCAGGCTGCTGTCGCTCGCGAAAACCGAAGTGCCTTCATCGATGAGCCTGTGACACTGCGGGCAGACAATGACCTCACCCGCTCGCGGGGAGGGAAGCGGGCACTGACAGGTGGGACATCGTTGCTCTTCCACCGAACCTATTCCTGAGACGCCGCGGAGACTTTCGGCTGGGGGAGTGACTGCCACGGAATTCTCTGCAATTCCCCGGCTTCGAGCAAGTCACCTCCCGGCACATGCCGCACGACCGCCAAAACGGGAACATCACAGCGACGCTGCAGTTCGCGGGGATTGGTCCTCCACGAAACATCGGCCTCGGGCAACGGAACCGCTTCACTCAAGACCACCCCGCAGACACAGAGCCGTCTTGCCCGCGCCGCCTCGATGGTCAGCAGCGTATGGTTGATGGTCCCCAGCCCCACCCGGGCCACAATCAACACAGGAAAACCCAAATCGGCCGCCACATCAGCCACGTTGTCCCTGTCGGAGAGGGGTGAAAGCAAGCCCCCCGCCCCCTCCACCAGCAGCACATCCACACGGTCGCGCCACCAGTCGGCTCCCGACCGCAACAGTCTTCCATCCACCTGGCGTCCCTCCGCTTCCGCCGCCACAGGTGGCGCCAGGGGAGCCACAAACGTCTGGGGACAAATTCGCTCCCGGGGAAATCTTTCCCCCAGCGCCGCAAACAAACTTTCGACATCCCCCCAGACATGCCCCCCCTGTGGCGATGGTTCGCAGCCCGACGCCGCGGGTTTGTAGGCCCCCACCGAAATCCCCGCCATCCGCAACCAACGAACCGCGGCGGAAGTGACGGCGGTCTTGCCGACTCCCGTATCGGTCCCAGTGATGAACAATCCGCGCATGACGGAAAATCTTGGTCAGAGAAGAATTGGCCGGGGGAACCCGCGAGCCGGAAATGCCGTCGCCATTTGCACCGCGAAAGACACGGCGGTCAAATGGTGTTGAGGAGCGCGCCCGGCAATCGCTGGCGCCGATGAACAACGCTCTGGCAGACAGGTTGCATGATGATTGTTGGCGTTCCCCGCGAGATCAAGTCGGATGAGTACCGTGTGGCCATGATTCCGGTCGGGGTCGAGGAATTGACCCGGGCTGGCCATCAGGTGTTGATCGAGACCGGTGCCGGAGTCGGTTCCGGGATCGCCGATGACGACTACCGCGCCAATGGTGCCGAGATCGTCGCCACCCCCGCGGAACTCTTTCAGCGGGCCGAACTGGTCGTGAAGGTCAAGGAACCCCAGCCGGCCGAGTTCCCCCTGCTACGCCCCGGACAGGTGCTCTTCACCTATCTGCATTTCGCAGCCAGCGAGGCGCTCACCCGTGGCGTGCTCGCAACCGGAGTGACGGCGGCGGCGTACGAGACGCTCCGAGGACGGCACGGCGACCTTCCCTGTCTGACACCGATGAGCGAAGTCGCCGGCCGGATGAGCATCCAGCAGGGGGCCAAGTTTCTCGAACGCCCGCAGGAGGGCCGGGGGATTCTGCTCGGTGGAGTCCCCGGTGTGCCTCCCGCCCACATCACGATTCTCGGCGGAGGAATCGTCGGGAAGAACGCCGCCCGCATCGCCGCGGGGTTCCAGGCCGACATCAACATCCTCGATATCAACGTCGACCGGCTGCGGTATCTCGACGATATCATGCCGGCCAACGTGAACACGCTTTACAGCGACCGCCACAACATCCGCGAGCAGTTGCAGCGTGCGGATCTGGTGATTGGTGCCGTGCTGGTGGAAGGAGCCCGCGCCCCAAGACTTGTCCGCCGGGAGGATCTGAAGCTCATGAAGCCCGGCGCCGTCATTCTCGATGTCGCCATCGACCAGGGAGGATGTGTCGAAACCGCGAAGCCAACCACGCACTCGCATCCCACTTACCTGGTCGATGGCATCGTGCACTATTGCGTCGCCAACATGCCGGGAGCCGTGGGGCGGACCAGCACCTACGCCCTGTGCAACGTCACCTTTCCCTATGTGCTGCAGATCGCCAACCGGGGACTCGCGGCGGCGGCCGCTTTGGATCCGGGGCTGGCCAATGCCGTCAACATGCATGCCGGCAAAGTCACCAACCGGGCGGTCGCCGAAACCTTCGGGCTGCCCTTCACCCCCTACGAACCGGTGGCCGCTGCCAGCAGAAAATAACGGCTCACCCGGCTTCGCCCCTCGCACCTGGGTCTTTGCATGCCCGACATCACGCTGTTCGATCCCCGTTCGACTGCCACCGCGCGGATTCTCTCTGAGGCGGGCTTCAACTGCCATTCCCTGCACATTCCTTGCGCCGGCCGGTTGTACGAGGTGCTCGACACCGAACCGGAATTCGGTCAGCCAGGGTCGATCTCCGCCCGCAGTGGCATCCCCCTGCTCTTCCCGTTTCCCAACCGGATCCGGAACAGCACCTTCGACTGGGGGGGCCAGACATGGCACCTCACGCAAAACCGGGTCGACACTCTGGGGAATGCCATTCACGGCCATGTGCACAACCGCCCCTGGCGTGTGACCCGCCATGAGTCGCACGCCCTCGTGGGTGAATTCCACCTGCGTCGCGATGCTCCCGAACTCGCGGGAGAATGGCCGGCCGACTATCTCATCGAAGTGGGTTACCAACTGCTGAACCAGGTGCTGCGCTGCGATGTGCGCATCCACAATCCCGACCGGGTCCCCCTCCCCTGGGGGTTTGGCACCCACACCTATTTCAAAATCCCCCTCAAGCCGGGGGGCTGTACTGGAGACATCCTCATCCAGGCCCCGGTGCTTGAGCTGTGGGAACTGGAGCACAATCTGCCGACCGGCCGCAGACTTCCCATTCCGGCCGACTTGCCGCTACCCGAGGGGGTTACCCTGGCGGGACAACGTCTGGACCATGTATTTGGCGGACTCCACGGTCACGGGGGCCGAATCGATACATTGATTCTCGACCCTCACGCCGGAGTGCAGGTCACCCAATCCATGGGAACCGATTTCCGCGAACTGGTGGTTTTCACTCCCCCCCACGGCAGGTCGGTCTGTCTCGAACCGTACACCTGCGTCACCGATGCCGCGAACCTCGCCAACCAGGGACTCGACACCGGCTGGCGGGAACTCCCTCCCGGAGCCTCAGCCCACCTCTGGTTCGAAATCACCCTCGGACCAATTCTCTGCTGAGTCTCCTCCCGGACGGTTCGCAGGACGGACCATGAGGCAACCGAAATTGCCGTGTGCCTCGCGGTGATTCAGCCGAAGCGGATCGGATCGCCGGAATAAATCTGGTGCGGCCGATGCACCTCATCCAACCAGGCGGCGGTCTCTGGAATCCGCATAGCGTGAAAGAGGGTGGCCGCGAGATTCTCGGGACTCTGCGGGTCGGCGGCGGGATAGGCTCCATTCTTGTCGGAGGCTCCCACCACCACCCCGCCGGGAATCCCGCCACCGGCGGCCAAGACCGTCTGCACCGCCCCCCAATGGTCGCGCCCCGGCTTCGCCCCGGGGCTGCGATTCTGAGCCTGCACCTTGGGGGTCCGGCCCATTTCGCCAAACATCACTACCAGGGTCTCCTCCAACAGGCCCCGTTCCTGCAAATCCTCCAGGAAGGCCGAGACGGCCTGATCCATCGGAGGGAGCAGGCAGTCCTTCAGCAGGGGGAAGTTGTTGTCGTGAGTATCCCAGGTCTCATCATTTCCCAGGTTGACCTGCACCAGGTTGACCCGGGCCTCCACCAGTTGGCGGGCCATCAGCAGCGACCAGCCAAACGCATTCTTGCCGTATTTCAGCTGGACCGCGTCATCGACGGCATGCACGTCGAACGCCCGCTGAACCGAACTGTCGGTCAATAAAGAAAGCGCCGACTGACGACTGCGGTCAAACCCTCCGGTCGAAGCGGCCTCGTCCAGTTCGCAGCGCTGCGTTTCCAGGATTTGCCGCAGGCCGTTCCGGTCGGCCAGCCGCTGCCTTGAGAGTCCCTGGGGCAGGCTGAGGTTGGGAGCCTCAAACACCAGCTTGGGATTCCGCTCGCGCCCCCGCACGAAGTGAAATTCGTAATCGGGATAGGCCCCGTAAGACGTCGAATTGAAGGGGGACGCCTCGATGAACCAAGGGTCCCGTTGGGGTCCCATCAGCCCCCCAAACTGCCCCGGTAAGATACGGCCGTCCCGGTGGACCGGACGTTCGGGCAAGACCACGGCGGGAGGGAGATTGGTGTGGCCGGGTCCGACCGCCTCCCCCACCACCGAGGCAATCGACGGCCAGTCGGTCCGTTGAGGCTTCGAACCATTGAACCCGGGGGGGAGCAGACTGCGCCCCGAGAGAAGCGCCATGTGCCCTTCCGAGTGCCCGTTGTGAGGCGAGGTCAGTGAACGTACCTGACTCCACAACCGACTCCGCGCCCCCAGCATCGGCAGATGCTCACAAATCGCGACCCCCGGTGTGGCGGTTCCGATCGAGCCAAACTCTCCCCGAATCTCGGCCGGGGCCTCAGGTTTTGGATCAAAACTGTCGTGCTGGGTGAGTCCCCCCGACAGGAAAATGATCACCACCGACTTCGCCCGGCCCGCCCCGGGTGCGACCCGCTGAACCTCGGCTCCCCGCAGTTCCGTCAGATGATTCGTCCCGAGTCCCAACAAGCCGAGTGCCCCCGCCTGAATCCAGGGACGCCGACGCAACGGCAAGTGGGCGGGAATCGCAGGGCGCATGGCAACCTCGGTCACGACGGAACGGCCCCGGGAACACCAGACAGCGTTCCCGAAACGCAACAACACTCTCTTATTCAATCATCCCCGGAACTCCCTGACAAGACCCTCTGCTCCCCGCGACCTGGCTTCCGATGGCACGGAAGCCTCCGGTGCAGACATCCAAGGCTCACCACCTCGCACTCTCCTCCCGGACTCCCCTCCGTGAACGGGGTGGTCGAGCGATGGGGGCTACCGCCGATTCTGCGGAATTTCTGTGACTTCCCTCACCGCAACCAACGCGGTTTCGCTAAATCACCCGACAAATTCCAACAGAGTGCCGGACATAAAAACCTGTTTCAGCCGAGGGTTTGGAAATCCATCAAACCCACGTCAGGAGGCGGAGGGAAGACTGTCTCGGTGACTCTTCCCCTGCTACAGTTCCGAATGTTGGTGGGCGGGACGGGAGTGAGTGAGATGGTGTTCCCCACCCCTCCCCGGCCGAACGTCAGCCGTCAGACCCGTAGGATGCCCATGGAGCGAACCTGCGTCAGTCGAGTCCGGGGGACTTGCCCCTCGTTCGGAGACGGTCTTTTATCGGCCCAGGTTTCCAGGCCTTCCGCGACCCTGAATCTGGGGGATTTCCCAAGTGGTCCTTTGGCTTCATGGTCGCATGCAGCACCGGGGCTTGGTTTGGGACGCGCGGCGACCCTCCGCCAACGAGGGGGAAGACCGCTCTGCCCAACCTCATCCAGCGGTCAACGCACATCACGGCGGTGGCTGTGGCATGCTCTGGCCCTGTTCTCCGTCCTGTGCGTGCCTGCGGTATTCCCGGGGCAATCGAACGCCGCCGATCTGAAACCGATCGAGCAGGCGTTTCTGCAGGGGAACTATGCCGAGTGCCGCGATCTGGCCCGGGCCGCGATTGAAGCCAATGAACCGAGCGAACGCTGCCGCATTTTGTTGCTGCAGGCCCAACTCGAACTGGGGGAATATCCCCAGGCGGCCGAGAGTCTCGCGGCGGCCCGTAAGGTCTTTCCCTACAGTCTCGAGCTGCGGTGGCTGGGCCGCGATATCGCCCGGTACACCGGTCACCCCGAGCAGGCCCCCCTGCTGGAAGAAGAGATCCTCACCCAACTGCGTGAAGCGGGCTGGCGCTACGGAGACCCGGCCAGTCGCCTGGTTCTGGGCCGGCTGCTGCTGAAGCAGGGGCTGGAACCGAAGCGGGTGCAGGAGGGAACCTACAACGCCCTCAAGAAACAGCAGCCCGACTTCATTCCCGCCTGGCTGGCGGCTGGCGAACTGGCGCTGGAAAAAACCGATTTCGCCCTGGCCGCCGAAAACTTTTCCCAGGCCGCCAAGCTCAATCCCGCCAACCCCGACGCCCACTTTGGTCTCGCCCGGGCCTTCGCCCCCAGCGACGAGAAACAGGCGACCCGGGCCTTGCAGGCGGCGTTGCAGGCCAATCCCCGGCACATTCCCAGCCTGCTGCTGGCCGCCGATGGGAAGATCGACAACGAAGACTACGAGGAGGCCGAGACGTTGCTCGACGCCGTGGAAAAGGTGAACCCGCAGCAGCCCTTGTCTCTCGCCTATCGGGCCCTGCTGGCCCACTTGCGAAATCAGACCGAAAAGGAGCAGCGGTTCCGCCAGGCCTCCCTCGCCACCTGGCCCACGAATCCCGAGGTCGATCACCTTTTGGGGCGCAAACTCTCCCAGAAGTATCGGTTCCGTGAAGGAGCCGAAGCCCAGCGGCGGGCACTCAATTTCGATCCAAAGCATCTGCCGTCACGGGTTCACCTGGCCCCGGACCTCTTGCGGCTGGGGCCGGAACAAGAGGGGTGGGAACTTGCGTCAGCCGTCGCCCAGGATGATGGCTACAACATTTTCGCCCACAACCTGGCGACACTGCGCGAAACAGTCGAGCGATTCCAGACGCTGTCGGCCGACGGGATTTTGCTACGGATGGATCCGCGCGAGGCTGAGATCTATGGGGCCCGCGTGCTCGACCTGCTCTGCCGGGCCAAACGCACCCTCGCCCCCAAATACCAGGTCGAACTCCCCGAACCGATTGTGGTCGAGCTCTTCCCCCGGCAGGCCGACTTCGCCATCCGGACGTTCGGGCTTCCCGGGGGCGAAGGCTTTCTGGGGGTCTGCTTTGGGACCGTCATCACCGCGAACAGTCCCGCTTCGCAGGCCGATCGCCCCACCTGCTGGGAAGCGACTTTGTGGCATGAGTTCTGCCATGTGGTGACCCTCAACGCCACCCGGAACAAGATGCCCCGCTGGCTGAGCGAGGGAATCTCGGTCTACGAAGAACGCCTGGCGGCCCCGGGCTGGGGTCAAACCATCACCCCCCGCACCCGTGAGATGCTGTTGTCGGACAAGTTGACCCCGGTCTCGAAACTCAGCTCGGCGTTTCTGCATCCCGAGGGGCCGCTCGATCTGCAGTTCGCCTACCTCGAATCGTCGCTGGTTGTGGAGTATCTGGTCGAGAAGTACGGCTTCGAGGGATTGCGGGGACTGCTGGCCGACCTGCGGGAGGGAATCACCATCAGCGACGCCCTGGCGCGACTGGCTGGTTCGCTGGAAGAACTGGATCGGGGATTCGCTGAGCAGGCGCGAACCTGGGCCCGGCAACTCGCTCAAGACGCCGATTGGGCCGACCCGGAACTCCCGCGCGACGCGACCGAGCCACAACTCGCCGCGTGGCTGCAAGATCATCCCACCAATTACCCTGCGCTGGTGCGGCTGGCCCGGCGACGGGTGGCAGACCGCAACTGGTCCGGGGCACTCGCCCCGCTGGAAACCATGCGCCGGCTTTATCCTGAAGATCCCACCGAGGAAGGACTCTACGGGCTGTTGGCCCGCGTTCACCGGGAACTGAAACACGAAGCAGACGAACGGGCCGCCCTGCGATCCCTGGTGGCACTCAACCCCGCGAGTGTGGCCAGTCTCGACCGGCTGACCGAGTTGGCGACCGAGGCGCGGGATTGGCCGGAGGTGCTGACCCAGACGCAACGTTGGTTGTCGGTCAATCCGCTGCAGGCCACCCCGCACCGCCGGTTGGCAGCGGCTGCGACAGAATTGGGCAACCCGGCGCTGGCCGCCGACAGCTACGAGGCCCTGCTGCGCCTCGATCCCCTCGACCCATCGGAGTTGCGGGTGCGATTGGGGCAGTTGCGGCTGGCTCAGGGAGACCGCCGCCGGGCCCGCCGGGAGGCTCTGTTGGCCCTCGAACGCACCCCGCGTTTCCGGGCGGCTCAGCGGTTGCTGCTGGACGCCACCTCGGGAACAGCGGCGGCCGAGGGAGCCCGGACGGCTCCAGCCGAGGTCTCGCCTTCAGCGAACGACAGCTCTGCCGCCGAGCGTCCCCCGTTCCCTGACCTTCCCGCCGACACGTCCGAGTCAGCCGCCGGCGACGGACCTGCCCCGAACCAAAAGGGGTCGCCATGACCCGGGTTCCACGCTGGATTGCCTTACTCGCGTCGCTCGCCCTGCTGACCCCGGTGGCGGTCGGGCAATGGGGCCGGGGACGGCGGCGCGAAATCCGCCCCGAAGAGGTCGACCGCCAGGGGCTGCCAGTTTGGGAAAACAATCCCCAATTTGCCGGGGATCTCTTCACGTTCGCCCGCGTGCGGTATTCGTCGTACGGCGGCCGGGCTCACTGGGGAGATGGAAAGTGGGCCACCGATTATCCCGACAGCGACCTGAACTTCTCGTTCCGGCTGCAGCAACTGACCACCCTCAAGGTCGATCCGCACGGGAAGATCCTGGAGTTGACCGATGACCAACTCGGCAACCATCCGTTCCTGTACCTCATCGAACCGGGACACCTGGTTTTCGATGACGCCGAAATCGTCGCGTTGCGGAAATACCTGCTCAACGGGGGGTTTCTGATGGTCGACGACTTCTGGGGAGAGGACGAATGGGAGAACTTGCGCAGTGAACTCAAACGGGTCTTTCCCGATCGTGATCCCATCGAGCTCCCCCTGGAACACGAGATCTTTCACTGCGTCTATGATCTGACTCAGAAGCCCCAGGTTCCCAGCATTCACGCGTGGATGAACGGACAAACGACCGAGCGCTGGGATGCTCCGGAGCCGCACTACAAAGCCCTGTTTGATGACCGGGGCCGCATGATGGCCATCATCTGCCACAACACCGACCTCGGAGATGGCTGGGAACGGGAGGGAATTGATCCCCGTTATTTCCGCGAATTCTCGGAAAAATGGGCGTACCCGATGGGAATCAATATCCTGACTTATGCCATGACCCACTGATTGCCTCCCCGCCTGACCCCACGAACCATCACTTCACCGACTGCACCAGGAGCCAGCGTGTCTGAATCGATCGATCCCATTCAGCGGGAACAGCAGACTGTCGAACAGATCCGGGGAAGCCGCCGGCGGATCGATGCCGAACTCTCCAAGGTGATCGTGGGGCAGGCGGATGTGGTCGAGCAGTTGCTGATCACACTGTTCGCGGGAGGACATTGTCTGGTGACCGGCGCACCGGGCCTCGCCAAGACGCTGCTGGTCCGGTCGATTGCCGAGATCTTCGACCTGAAATTCCAGCGGATCCAATTCACTCCCGACCTGATGCCCGCCGACATCACCGGAACCGAGATTCTGGACCAGTCGGATGACGGACACCGGCGGCTGCAGTTTGTGCGTGGCCCTATTTTCGGCAATGTCATTCTCGCCGATGAGATCAACCGGACCCCTCCCAAAACCCAATCGGCCCTGCTGGAGGCGATGCAGGAACACCAGGTGACCGTGGCGGGGACCCGGCACCGTCTGGAGGAACCGTTTTTTGTGCTCGCGACCCAGAACCCGATCGAGATGGAAGGGACTTATCCCCTTCCGGAGGCGCAGCTCGACCGGTTCATGTTCAACGTGTTGATTGACTATCTGCCCGAAGAAGACGAAGTCGACGTCGTGCTGAAAACCACCTCCCGGCGGCCCGAGCCCATCGAACGGCTGTTCAATGGAGATGACGTCCGCCGGTTCCACGAGGTGGTCCAGAAGGTTCCAATCGCCCGTGAGGGGGTGCAGTACGCGGTCCGCCTCGCCGCCGCCAGCCGCCCGGGCCGGGCCGGCACCCCGGCCTTTGTGAACGACTGGGTCGCCTGGGGAGCGGGAACCCGGGCGGCGCAGCATCTGGTGCTGGGAGCGAAGGCGCGGGCCCTGCTGCAGGGGCGCAGCCTCGCCACCGCTGACGACATCCAGTCCCTGGCCCCTCCCACACTGCGGCACCGCATTCTGCTGGGATATCGCGCCGAGGCCGAAGGAATCTCGGTCGAGCAGGTGATCCGCCAGTTGCTCGCCGCCATTCCGGCTCCCACGGGAGGACCGGCGTGAGTGCACCTGGCGCAGCATCATCCCGCGGGACCAATCCGGTCGACACGCCCGCGGCTTCGGGCCAGCCGGCGTCCGGTGTGGCCGGTTCGCGCACGGACCGGTCCCGCTCCATCGACCCAACCACCCTCATGCGCATCCGCAACCTGCAGTTGCGGGCCCGCACGGTGGTCCAGGGATTTCTCAGCGGTCTCCACAAGAGCCCCTACCACGGATTCTCGGTTGAATTCACCGAGTATCGGCAATACACCCCCGGAGACGATCTGCGGTACCTCGACTGGAAGCTGCTGGCCCGCTCGGACCGCATGCACCTCAAGCGCTTTGAGGATGAGACCAACCTGCGGTGCTGGCTGCTGGTGGACCAGAGCCAATCGATGGCATTTGGCACCCTCGGGTATTCGAAAGCCGAGTACGCCCGCACGGCCGCCGCGACTCTGGCGTACTTCCTCACCTTGCAGCGGGATGCCGTTGGGTTGATCACCTTCGACCAGCAGGTGCGCGAATTTCTCCCCGCGCGGTTTCGATCGGGTCACCTGCAGCGGCTGTTGATGGCCCTGGAACGGTCCCCCGGTGGGGCCTCGACCGACCTGACGGCCCCCCTCGAGCAGGTCTCGCGGCTGGCGCGGCGGCGTGGGTTGGTGGTCTTGCTTTCGGACCTGCTGGCCCCCATCGACGGTCTGAAGAACCGGCTCGCCTGGTTGCGGGCGATGGGCCATGAAGTATTGATTCTGCGGGTGCTCGACCCGGCCGAGATCGATTTTTCGTTCGAGAAGGAATCGCTCTTCTTCGACCTGGAATCGGGGCGTGAGTTGTGGATCGACCCGGTCGCGGCGCGGCGTGGCTATCGCCAACGTTTTGAACAGCATCAGGCGGAACTGACCACCCTCAATCGCGATCTGGGCATCGATCTGCACAATCTGCCAACCAACACGCCTCTCGACCGGGCGCTGTTCGATCTGCTCGACGCCCGGCTGCGGCGGACCCGCGCGGTCGCCCGCCGGCAGTCCAGCGGATCGGCTACCGTGGGGGGAGGTGCCCGATGAGCCTGCTCGTCCCCTTCTTTCTGGCGGGATTGGCCGCACTGTCACTGCCGCTTTTGTTGCACCTGGTCCGGCGGACGCCCCGGGGAAGGCAGAGTTTCAGTTCGCTGATGTTCCTCGAGCCCACTCCGCCGCAACTGACGCGGCGCAGCCGGCTCGATCAAGTGCTGCTGCTGCTGCTCCGACTCGGAGCCTTGGGCCTGGCCACGCTGGCGTTCGCCAGACCATTTCTTCGGGAAACGGCCTCTCTCTCTGTCAGCGACCTCCCGGGGCGGCGGGTCGCCCTGCTGGTGGATCGCAGCGCCAGCCTGCAACGGGCCGGTGCCTGGCCCCGGTTGCTCGAACTGGCGAATGCCGAGCTCGATGCCCTCAGTCCACAAGACGAGGTCGCGCTGTATGTCTTTGATGACCGGCTGGAAACTGTGCTGGGCGTCGACGCCGCTCCCGGCGAGGGAGGTCGGGCTCCTCTCATCCGCAGTCGGCTGAAAGAGCTGCAGCCGGGCTGGAGCGAAACGAATCTCGGCAGCGCCCTGTCGGCCCTCGCGGCAGAGCTGGAGGCATCGGGCGATGCGCAGCAATCGACGTTGGAGCCCCAGATCGTGCTGTTGACCGATCTGACCCAGGGAAGTCGTCTCGAAGCGCTCGAACAGTTCGAATGGCCGGCAAGGGTCCGGGTTCTGGTCCGTCAGGTCGCGGTCGAATCAGCCACCAATGCCGCCCCCCGCGTGTTGCAGGATGTCGAGTCGGACGGTCAAGACAAGGTCCGGGTGCGCATCAGCAATGCGGGCAACTCCCGTTCGGAAAAATTCCTGCTGGGGTGGTTCGATACCCAGGGGCGGTCGATCCGCGAACCGCAGATCACGGCCTATGTTCCCCCGGGTCAATCGCGGGTCGTTCCGCTGGCGGTCCCGCCTTTCGACACCCAGGCGGCCGGGGTGCATCTGACCGGCGATGACCACGATTTCGACAACCGCTTCTACAGCTCTCCCCCGGCACGCCGCGATGTGACGGTGGGCTGGGTGGGAACAGCCCCGGCCGAAGACCCCGAAGGACCGCGCTATTACCTTGAGCTGGCCCTCGCCAACGACCCCAGCCGGAATGTGCAGATCAAGCCGATCGAGCTCTCCGGCTCGTTTGTTCCGGGAGCCGACCCGACCTGGTCCCTGATCGTGGTGACGACCGAACTCTCGGACGATCTCGCCCACCGGCTGCGTCAGCAGGCCGAGGCGGGGGCGATTGTCCTTGCAGCTCCGGTCGAACCGGCGGCCGCCCAGAGTCTCTCCCGGCTGCTTCCGGGAATCGAGTCGGCCGCTGCCGGTGGCCCTGCGAAAGGGGGCTACCTGCTGCTGGGTGAGATCGACTTCAGCCATCCCCTCTTCTCCCCCTTCGCCAACCCTCCCTACAGCGACTTCACAAAGATTCATTTCTGGCAGCATTGGAAGCTGGCACTGCGGGAACCAACGGAAGGCTCGGCGGCACTCGCCGTGGTGGCCCGCTTCGACAATGGAGACCCCGCACTGTTGGAAGAGCGGGTGGGGCGCGGGCGAATTCTGGCGCTCGGGGCCGGCTGGACACCCCGCCTGAGCCAACTCGCTCTCTCCAGCAAGTTTGTCGGATTGATGGGAACACTGCTGGATCTCTCCCTGGGAGAAACAATCCGCCCCGCCCTGCTCACGACCGGGCAGCCAATTCCGCTGCCGACCGACGCCGCCGAGGCAGGTTGCCGCGTGACCACTCCGCACGGGACCGCTGTCGAACTTCCCGCCGGGACCACGCAATTTTTCGGAACGGACATTCCGGGGATTTATACCGTTTCCTGGGACAACCATTCGATCCCTCTGGCGGTGAACCTGTCCGACCTGGAAAGCCAGACCACTCCCCTCGAGATTGAACAGTTGGAACGTCGCGGGGTCCCCCTGGGAAGCGTTCCTCCTCAGACGGAACGGCTAGAGCGGTTGCGACAATTGCGTGACCAGGAGCTGGAATCGCGACAGAAGCTGTGGCGCTGGCTGCTGGTTGGAGCCCTGGGACTGGTGATTCTCGAAACGTGGTGGGCAGGCCGCAGTGAACAGGCCCTGATCCCCGCGGAGACTTCGGCATGAACATTCTTGTTTCCCTCGCGCGACGAGGCCTGCCATGAACAACGACACCCTGCGGCACCAACGGGTTGGCTCCCTCGCCCGGGAAGGAACCCGCATTCCCCAGGTGCAGGGAGAATTGCGGCAGACGCTGCGCCAGGTGGCGGGGCGGCTCCGGCAACTGCGCCTGTGGCGGGCCCTGACGGTCGCCTGGCTACTGGCCGCTGCTTTGGGCGGGCTGTTGTGGTTGGTGGGCAGCCACGCGGCCGATGGCAGCAGTCTGGTGCGGGTCGTTGCTGTGTTCGCCACACTGCTGGCGCTGCTGGGAGCCTTCCAGGCCTGGTGGTTCGCCCCGAGTGAGCGGCAGGCGGCCCAGCAGGTGGAACAGACATTTCCGGAACTGAACAGCACGCTGCTGACGGCGCTGCAGTTGCGCCCCGACCTGCCCGATGGCCGGTTTGGCTTTCTGCAGTCTTCGGTCATCTTGCAGGCCCTCAGCCATTCGGCTCTTCAAAACTGGAACGAAGTCGTGCCCGCCGGCCGGCTGCGTCGAACCATGGCGGCCCAATTCGCCTCGCTCGGATTGCTGGCCGCCCTGCTGTGGGGACTGGGGAGGGGAGGGTCGGTGGATGCTGGCCAGCCTCTGGCGTCGCAGCGTCCGCTCGCCACCGGGACAACCTCGGGCTTCACCATGACCATTGAGCCCGGAAACACCGAGGTCGAACGGGGTACCAGCCTGCTGGTGCTGGCTCGGGTGACGGGAACCCTGCCCGATCAAGGGACCCTCATTCACTCACCAACCGCGGGGGACCAGCCCGATGAGTCGCGGCTCACACTCAACCGGAGCCTGAACGACCCGGTCTTCGCCGCGCGCATTGCCCAGGTCAACGCCCCGTTGGATTACCGGGTGGAGCTTGAAGGCCAGGTCTCTCCCACATTCCAGGTCACCGTCTTCGAATACCCGCGACTGGAACGAGCCGACGCTCTGTTGAGTTACCCGGCCTACACGGGACTTGAATCGCGGCGGGTCCAGGATGTGCGCAGCCTGTCGGTGGTCGAGGGGACCACTGTGCAACTGGACTGCCAACTCAACAAGCCGGTCGCCACAGCCGAGCTGACTGAACCCAACCAGCCACCCATTCCGCTCGCCCCAACCGAAGCGAACCCGACTCTTTACACCGCCCTCGTCCCCACCGACCGCACCCGGCAGCTCACGCTGCGACTGGTCGACGAGGCGGGACGAAGCAACGTGCAATCGTCGACAATCAAGATCCAGGTCGTTCCGAACCAGCCCGCCACGGTCAAGCCGCTCTTCCCGGCCCGGGATATCGAAGCCTCTCCACTCGAGGAAATTGACCTCAAAGCCACAGTCTGGGATGACTTCGGCATTCCCCGGGCGGGGGTCACCTATTCCCTGGCGGGACGCGCTCCCGTCGAGGCCGTGCTGGTGGAACAGGTTGCCGGGAAGAACCGGCAGGAGATGGCGCACTCGGTATCGCTCGAAACTCTGCAGGCTCAACCCGACGAACTGGTCGCGTACTACTTCTGGGCGGAAGACCTGGGCCCGGATGGCCAGGTCCGTCGCACGCTGGGAGACATGTACTTCGCCGAAGTCCGGCACTTCGAAGAGATCTATCGCCAGGGGGAGGCACAGCCCGGCGGCCAACAGACCAATCGTCCACCGCAGGGTCAGGGGCAGGGCCAGGGAGCGAACGCCAATGCGGCGCAGGAGCTGGCCGACCTGCAGAAACAAATCATCAATGCGACCTGGAAGGTGATCCGCCGGGAGATCGCCGAGAACCTCACCCCCTCGTTCGAGGAAGACGTGCAGCAAATGGCCGAATCGCAACAGCAGGCGCTGTCGCAGGCCACGTCGCTGGCCGAAAGGGTGACCGACAATGAATCGCGAGGGCACGTCGAGCGGGTCACCCAGGCAATGCGGACCGCGCTCAACCATCTGGAAGAAGCCCGGGATGACTCGGCCCGCGAGCCGCTGCCCAACGCGCTGATTCACGAACAGGCCGCCTCGCAGGCCCTGCTGAAACTGCGCGCCCGCGAACATGAAATCACCCGCCAGCAGCAACAGCAGCAGCAACCGGGGCAGCAGGCCAACCGCGGACGATCGGCCCAGCAGAGGCAGCAGCTCGATCAGCTGGATCTCAAAGAAGACGAAAACCGTTACGAGACGCAACGGATGGCCCAGGCCCAACAGGAGACCTCGACGGATCGCGAAGACCGGCAGGTTCTCAATCGCCTGCGGGAACTGGCCCGCCGCCAGCACGACTTGAATGATCAACTCAAAGATCTGCAGTCGGCCCTGGAAGCGGCCGAAACCGAAGAGAAGAAAGAGGAGATCCGCCGGCAACTGCAGCGACTGCAGGAAGAGCAGGAACAGATCCTGCGCGATACCGATGAATTGCAGACCCGCATGGACGCTCCGGAGAACCAGGAGCGGATGCAGGAACAGCGGCAGCAACTGGAGCAGGCCCGCGAACAGGTCCAGCGGGCAGCCGAATCTCTGCAGGAGCAGCAGCCCACCCGTGCCGCCGCGTCGGGCACCCGGGCCGAACAGGCGTTCGAAGACCTTCGCGACGATTTCCGCCGGCAGTCCTCTGGACGCTTCAACGAGACCGTGCGCGACATTGTCGATCAGGCCCGCCAATTGGAGAACCGGGAGCGGGAAGTCCGGCAGCAGATCGATCAGGCGATCAACCCCACTGCCGAGAACCGCACGCTGCGATCGGATACGAACCGCGAGCAGATCGCCGAGGAGCTCAACCGGCAACGCGAGCGGCTGACCGAACTGGTCGAGAAAATGCAGCAGACCATCACCGACGCTGAAGAATCGGAGCCGCTGCTCGCCGAAAAGCTCTACGACGCCGCCCGCGAGGTCCAGAGTCAAAATGTTCCCCAGGCCCTCGATGCCACCCGTCAAAGCCTGCAGCGCGGCCTGCTCGAAGACGCCCAGCAGCTCGAACAGCGGGCGGGGCAAGGGATCGAACAGGTCCGCGAGAAAATCGAAGGAGCTGCCGAAGCTGTCCTCGGGGACGAAACCGAGTCGCTGCGCCGGGCCCGCGCCGAACTCCGCAACCTCTCCCGCGAGGTGAACGATGAATTGCGCCGCAACCAACCTGAAGGTGAAGCACCGCGTGAAGCCGCGGCAGTCAGCGTCCCGGAGCGTGAAGAAACGACGGGCCGCGAACCGCGTGAGGGAGAGTCGCGCGATGGGCAACCGCAGGGGAACGAATCGCAGACCGATCCCCTGCGTTCGCCAGATCGGACTGGGGCTGGTCGGGGCCAGCGCCCCCGTCCGAATGAAGACGCCGCCGATGACCCGCAGCAAACCTCGAACGCCGGCTCATCAGCCGACCAGGAGAGCGACAATCCCGAGGAACCCCGGTCCAACAACAACTCGCCGCGGAATGCGCAGCGCGGTCCCCGCCGAGGCCAACCCCAGGGCGACCAACCAAATCCCTCCGGCGAGCCCCAACCTGGACAGCAGCCGGGCGAGGGAGATCCGCAATCGGACGACTCGACCGGAGAGTCACCGTCCCAACCCGGATCAGAACCGACTCCCCGCCCGGGACGCGGCAGCCCGCAACGCAACGGCGGCAACTCGCGCCCCGGCGCCCCTCAGCCCGGAGAACAGCCTGGGGATGAACCCGGCAATGAGACCGCCGATCCGGACACCTCCCCCGAGGAATCTGAACGTTCCAGCGAGGAGACCGAAGATCAGCCCTCCCCGGCTGGTCGCCCGAACTCCGCTTCACGGCCCGCGGGGAATCGCAGCCGCACCGGGGCTCCGCAGCGCGGTCCTGCAAACAGTGCCCCCGACCAACTGACCGATGCGGGCGGTTTCGCACCATTCACCGGCCGCGACTTCCGGGAGTGGTCCGACCGCCTGCGCGATGTCGAAGAAATGGTCAGCGATCCGGAACTGAGGGCCGAAGCCGCCCGCATCCGCGACCGCGCCCGGGCCATCCGCCAGGACGCCCGCCGCAACTCGGCCGAACCGAACTGGGATCTGGTCCGCATGCAGGTGGCGAATCCTCTGGCGGAACTCAGCCGGCGGGTGAACGACGAATTGCTCCGCCGGCAGAACCGCCAGAATGTGGTTCCGCTGGACCGCGACCAGGTCCCGCCCAGGTATTCCGAGAAGACCCGCAAGTATTACGAACGGCTGGGGAGCGGGAAGTGATCATCGCCGAGATCACCCTGGGAGGAAAACAATTCCTGGTCCCGGCACTGTGCCTGGCAGGACTGGCGCTGGCCGTGCTGACGTGGTCCCACGCCCGGTCACGGCGTCGCTCGAGGAGCCAATGGGCGGCGTTCTTTCTGAAGACACTGGGCATCATCGCCCTCACTACCTGCCTGCTGGAACCGCTCTACACCGGCACGCGGCCCCGCCCGGGAAGCAACCTCGTGCTGGTGGTGGCGGACGACAGCCGCAGCCTGCAGGTGCTGGACCCCGCCACCGGTACGCCCCGTGGGGAATCTCTGCGTGAACCACTGCGCGACGAAGCTCCGTGGCTGGTCCGACTGGGGCAGGACTTTGACCTGCGGCGTTACGCGATCGACGAAGCCCTGCACCCGGTCAAAACGTTCCACGAATTGCGGCAGCAGGGACAGGCGTCGCAACTGGTCGAGGGCTTGCGGGCGCTCGCCGACCGTTTCCGGGATCGTCCGGTCGCGGGCATTGTGCTGTTGACCGACGGCAACGCGACCGATGCCGAGGAATGGGGCACCGAGCATGCGGGCCTCCCCCCGGTCTTTCCCGTCGCGATCGGCAGCGACACCCGCCAACTCGATGTGGCGGTCGATCGGGTCGAGGTCACCCAGACCAATTTCGAGGCGGCCCCGGTCACGCTGACAGCCCGGGTGACCGGGCAGGCCTTGGGGGGGCGTGAGGTGTTGCTGCGGGTTGTCGACGAAGAAGGAAATGAAGTCGAACGCCGGTCCCTCGGAACCCTTACCGAGTCCGAACCACGCAGCGAACGTTTCCTGCTGCGTCCCGAAAAAACAGGCATCAGCTTCTACAGCGTACAGGCTTTCCTCAAGGAGGAAGAAACGCTGCTTGGCCAGACGGGACCGGGGCTCGAAGCGACCCGCGAAAACAATCAACGAACCGCCACGGTTGATCGCGGCGGAGGCCCTTACCGAATCCTGTACGTCGGTGGTCGTCCCAGTTGGGAATTCAAGTTTTTGCGGCGGGCGATCGACGCTGATGATGAACTGAACCTGATCGGCCTGATCCGCATCGCCCGCAAGGAGCCGAAATTCGCCTTCCTCGGGCGGGGTGGAGAGCGCACCAATCCGCTGTTCCGCGGTTTCACCAATCAGGAGGAGGAACAGGCCGAGCAATACGACCAACCGGTCCTGATCCGCCTGGGGACTTCCGATGCCGCCGAACTGCGGCAGGGATTTCCCTCCACAGCCGACGATCTGTTCCCGTATCACGCGGTCATCATTGACGATGTCGAGCAGGCCTTCTTCACACAGGATCAACTCTCACTGCTGCAGCAGTTCGTCAGCCGTCGTGGGGGCGGGTTCCTGATGCTCGGCGGTGTCGAATCGTTTGCTGAAGGGGGCTACCACCGGGGACCAGTCTCGGAACTGCTGCCTGTCTACGTTGATCGCAACGCAGCCGCCGGATCGGCGGACGGACACCGCCTGCGGCTGACACGCGAAGGCTGGCTGCAGTCTTGGGTCCGCCTGCGGACCACCGAAACCGACGAAGAAGCCCGCCTCGCCTCGATGCCCGAATTCCAGTCGCTCAACCAGGTCCGCTCGATGAAGCCTGGCGCCTCGGTTCTGGCCCAGGTGCTCAGTGAGGAAGAGACTCTCCGCCCCGCTCTTGTGGTGCAGCCGTATGGCCGGGGGCGTTCGGGTGCCCTGTTGATTGGCGATTTGTGGCGCTGGCACCTGCGGCGTCCCGATCCGGCGAACAGCGATCTGGAGAAGGCCTGGCGACAGTTGGTGCGCTGGCTTGTCTCCGATGTTCCGGCCCGCGTGGAAGTTTCAACCGGACGCGGCGAGACCGGCGGGCCTTTCGCCCGCGAGATCCAGGTGGCAATTCGTGACCGGCAATTCGAACCGCTCGACAACGCCCAGGTGCAACTGGTGGTGACCGGCCCCGACCGTCAACCCATCGAATTGCGTCCCGAGCCCAGTTCCCGCACGCCCGGTCAGCAGTCTGCCACCTACATCCCCAAGACCCCCGGCAGTTACCGCGTAAAGGCCACCGTGACCGCGGCCGACGGCAGTTCCGTTGGAGAGCGCGAGGCGGGGTGGGTGGTCGAGCCGCAGACCGAAGAATTCCGTTCGCTGGCGGTGAACCGCAGCTTCCTGTCGCGCATCGCGGCCGATACGGGGGGCGAGGTGATCTCGCTGACCGCGCTCGACGACTTCGTCGCCAGCCAGCCGAACCGCAAGATTCCCGTGACCGAAACGTGGACCTATCCCGTCTGGAATCGCTGGCCCGTCTTCCTGCTGGCTGTCGGTTGCCTGGTGGGCGAATGGGCGCTGCGCCGCTTGAGGGGCCTGCCATGACACTGACGCTCTCGACTTTGCTGCTGGTGGGGAGCCTGTGGACGGCCGCCGATCCTCCGCCACGGGTGATTGTGGTGGTCGGTGCGGCGGGCTCCGCCGAATTCGGCGACCAGTTCCGGACCTGGGCCGCACGCTGGCAGGCCGCCGCCGACCGGGGAGGAGCGGACTGCCAACTGATCGGCCTCGATGACCAACCTGCCGGGTCTTCGGACCGCCAGATCCTGCTGGAACGCCTGGGGCAACTGGCCAAACCCAACACCGAGTCCCCCGGCGAAGCTCCCCTGTGGCTGGTGTTGATTGGACACGGCACCTTCGATGGCAAGACCGCCCGCTTCAATCTGCGGGGCCCCGATCTTTCGGCGGCCGACCTGGCGACCGCGATGCAGCCGCTCTCCGGTCCCGTGGCGGTGATCAACTGTGCGAGTGCCAGTGGTCCGTTCGTGAATTCGCTCTCGGCACCGGGTCGGGTGGTGATTACCGCGACCCGCAGCGGCAGTGAATACAACTTCGCCCGCTTCGGTGACGGCTTCTCAGCGGCTTTGCTCGACCAGGCTGCCGACCTTGATAAAGACGAACAGGTTTCGCTGCTGGAGGCATTTCTGGCCGCCGCGGCCAAGGTCCGCGAGTTCTACGCCGACGCCGGCCGACTGGCCACCGAGCATCCGCTGCTCGAAGACAACGGCGACCGGCTCGGCACCCCTGCCGACTGGTTCGAGGGGGTGGTGGCGGTCAAATCGGCGAAGAGCGGAGCGCGGCCCGACGGGCCTTTCGCCAGCCAGTGGACCCTGGTCCGCAGTGCCTCAGAACAGGAATTGCCTTCCGAGATTCGAGCCCGACGGGACGAACTCGAACAGGAATTGGTCCGGCTGCGACAGCAAAAGGGGAAGCTGGCCGAAGACGAGTATCTCGACCTGATCGAGCCGGTCCTCTTGGAGTTGTCGCGGCTTGGCCAGGGTGACGAGCCACACCAACCGGCCGCCCGGTGACGGAGCATCGCTGCGTGGCCGATCAGTCCGGGGAATTTTCGCCTGGTGTTGCCGTCGGTCGGTGGAATTTCCCGGACGGTTTCACGACGATGCGAAGCGGTTGCTGCTTCCCCCACTCGTCGAGCCCCACACCATGCTTGCGACGCATCTGATCCGCGTGAGAGTTCCGGTTTGGTCCGCGTTGTGGATCATGTCGGTGGCCTGCTTCCCAGTCGCGCGCGGTGACGAAGTCTGGCCGGGTTTCAATGGCCCCCGCCACAACAATCACTCCGACTCCCGCGGGCTCCCCCTGACCTGGAGCGAGACCGACAACATCGTCTGGAAGACCCCCATCCACGACAGTGGCTGGTCCACCCCGGTCATCTGGGGGAATCAGGTCTGGGTGACGACGGCGACCGATGACGGGAAGCAGTCGTTCGTGCTCTGCCTCGATCGCACCACGGGCAAACTCCTGCACGATCTCAAGCTGTGGGACAATGCCGATCCCGAGAACACCCGGCAATTCAACAGCTTTGCCTCAAGCACCCCGGCCATTGAAGAGGGACGCATCTACGTTCACTTTGGCAGCTATGGGACTGCCTGCCTCGATACGGCGACCGCCCAGATGCTCTGGACCCGCCGCGACCTCCCCTGCCAGCACTTTCGGGGTCCGGGCTCTTCCCCCCTGCTGGCGGGAGACCGGCTTTACATCCACTACGACGGCTTCGACCGCCAGTACATCGTGGCGCTCGACAAGCACACCGGCAAAACCGTCTGGCAAAAGAAACGCGAGGTCGATTATGGAACCGACAATGGGGATGTGATGAAGGCCTACGCGACTCCGCTGCTGTTCGAATCGCAGGGGCGGAAGATGCTGGCCAGTCCCACCTCGAAGGCGTGCCTCGTCCTGGATCCCGAGACTGGGGACGAACTGTGGCGGGTCCGCTACGCCGGCTTTTCAGCCGCCGCCCGGCCCCTGTGGGGGGGAGACGGTCTGCTGTACCTCAACACGGGCTTTCCCCGGGGGGAATTTCTCGCGGTCAAACCTGATGGCCGGGGGGATGTGACCGAAAGTCACATCGTCTGGCACGCAAAGAAAAACCTCCCGTCGATGCCGTCGTCGATTCTGGTCAACGGATTGTTGTTCAGCGTGAATGACGAAGGGGTCGCGACCTGTCTCGACGCCACATCGGGAAACTACCTCTGGGAAAAACGGATTGGGGGCAACTTCTCCGCCTCACTGCTGCTGGCGGATGGTCGGATCTACGCCAGTGACTACAAGGGAAAAACAACCGTCTTCGCCCCCGAACGGGAGTTTCGGCTGTTGGCCGAGAATCAACTCGACGGCGGCTTTCGCGCCTCTCCCGCCGTGGCGGGGAAGGCGTTGTTTCTGCGGACCGAGACCCACCTGTATCGGATCGAGCAACGCTGATCCCCCGTTGCGCTCCATCACATTCCACTCTGTGGTGACGCGCGCAGCCTAGTTTTGATCCAGGGAATCGTCCGTCCCCGCCGCTTCGCGCCACATCTGAAATTGCCGCGCTACATCAACCAGCAGCAGGATCAACCCGAGATCCATCAGGATCGTCGCGGCCACGTTGATGAATTGAGCCCCGGAAAGCAGGAGCGACCCGAAAGTGGTCGTCACGGCACCCAACCCGTTGCCAGAGAGCATCGACAAAGAGTTGGCGAGAAACACCAACCCTGTCGAAATTCGGCCCAACAGTCCCAGGATCAAGACTGGCATCGCCCACGAAAAATACCGGTACCGGAAACAGAACAGCAGCGCCACGACATGGGAACAAGAAACGATGCCGCTGAGAATCAGCGACAGCAGCAATTGGTAATTCCCGGTGAGCATGATTCAGCCTGACCTTGTCGAAAAAGCGTGAAGGAAACACCGTCTTCTCAGCCAGTCGAAACGGGAATCAAATGACACCGGATTTGCTCCGGAATTCTCACAGCCCCTTGCCGACCTCGCGGCCTGCTGCCGGAACGAGGCTGACGCAACGGTCAGTCGGACTCTATGCGCGGTTCGCCCGCCTGCAGCTCTTTCCACAGTTGGAACTGCCCCGCGAGGTCGCGGATGACCATGGGAATCCCCAGCAGGAGGGCACATTCCCCCAGCCATCCCGCAACCTGACTGAGAAACAGCCCCACAAATCCAATCCCCATGGTTTCACCACCGAGCATCTGGGAATCCAAGCCCAGTTCACTCACCACCCCAATCACCAGGAACAACAGTTGGAAACCAGTCCTCGATAGAATCCCCGCCAGCCCCGCCAGCAAGCACCACATCCAGGGGGTTAGATACCGGTGTCGACGACAGACCCAAAACCCGAAGACCGCGAGCGCCAACTCCGGTAATCCTCCAACCATTTGGAACAAAAATGACATCCCCATTACTCACGCTCCTTCCAGGTGGTTTACAACCGACGATTTTTTGGACTTCCACCAGAACGGGACAATCGAGGCGGCTGGCGCAGCAACAAAGAATCGACCTTTGGTAATGCTCGCACTCAGTTCCCAACATGCGGTCGCTCGAACGATGGCTCAGCAGGTGTGACCGAGGGATGCACCTGCTTCCCACGGGTTGAACGGAGAGTCTGCTCCATTCCATCCGGGTGGTTTCCAGATCACCCGGAAACACCACGCACAACATCCAGCGCCTCCCGGCAGAGCGTGTGGGCCGCGGTCGCCTCCGGTGCCTCGGCGATCACCCGCACGATCGGCTCGGTGTTGCTCCCCCGCACCTGCACCCAGCGATCGGACCAGTCAAGACGCAGACCATCGCCGGCGGTCGCCTCGGCATCGGCGAATCGCTTCCGCAGCGCGGCACACGCCTGCTCGACCAGAGCCCGGTCGCAGGATACTTTGTCTTTCACAATCACGTATTGCGGCAATTCGGCCACCCATGCCGACAAGGGCCCCCGCCGGGTCGCCAGTTCGTTCAACACATACGCCATCGAGGCAAAGCTGTCGCGCACCCAGCCGATTTGCGGATCGATCAGCCCCCCATTCCCCTCTCCCCCGACGACGGCGTTGAGTTCCTGCATCTTCGCCACCACATTCGCCTCTCCGACGTGCGACCGGGCGAAAGTACAGCCATGCCGCGCCGCGAGATCCGCCGTTGTACGGCTCGTCGAGCCATTCACCACCACGGGCCCCTTGCGGGTCTTCAGCAAGTGGTCGACACACAGCGCCAGTGTCAGTTCTTCCCCGATGTAGCGTCCGTGCTCGTCGACAATCGCCAGACGGTCGGCATCGGGATCTTCGGCAAACCCCAGATCTGCCCCCACCCGGCGGACCTCATCACACAATTGGGTCAGGTTCTGGGCGATCGGCTCGGGAGTGTGTTCGAAGTGCCCGTCGGGCGTCCCCCCCAGCAGATGCACTTCGCATCCTAAAGCCTCCAGCAGCCGCGGCCCAAGCAAACCCCCGGCACCGTGGGTGCAGTCGAGAACGACCTTGAACCGACGGCCGCGGATCAGTTCGGGCCGCACCAGCTCCAGCACCCGGGCGAGGTGGGGCGCATGGGGATCGGCAAACAACTCATGCGTCCCCTGCCGCGTTGCATCCCGAAAGCGGAATTGACGCGATTCCAACACGGTCAGCAGTCGGCTTCCCAACGCGTGATCAAACACCGAACCCTGGGGGGCGAACGGCTTCAGCCCATTCCATTCGATGGGATTGTGACTGGCGGTGATCTGCACTCCGCCGGCCGCGTTCAACTGCCGGACGAGAATACCGCAGGTCGGAGTGGCGGCAATGTCCAGATCAATGACGCGGCACCCGGTCGCCAGCAAACCCGAGAGGACGGCGTGGCGGATCATCTCGCCGCTCGCCCGGCCATCGCGGCTGAGAACGACAGTGCCACCCTCGAACATGGTCCCCAGGGCGGAGGCGAAGTCAACGAGGTAGCCTGGCTCAAGGCCATCTCCCACGATGCCGCGCAACCCTGAAATGCTGAGAATCCGTTGTGCCATGGTGTCGACGGTCGTGCGAAGTGAGAGGAACTGGCCCCACCGGCCGAGAGTTTCGCCCGCCGGGAGGATCGATGCAACCCGCCGGGCCCTCGCATCAACCCCGGGCGATGGCTTCGGCCTGCGCCTGGCAGTCGACGATCCGCTGGCGGACTTCGGTGAGCAAACGGTCTTCCTGCCCACGTTCGCGGCTCTGGGCGATCACGTCGAGGGGAATCGGTTCGCCGTAAACCACACAGATCTTCGCTGGCCAGATAAATTTTTTCCCGGGCCCAAACGCCCGGTTCGCACCGGCAATCCCCACGGGAATGACGGGGACTTCCACACGCCGCAGCAGGACCGAAAATCCGGGCTTCAGGGGGCCGACCGAACCATCAAGGCTGCGGGTTCCTTCCGGAAAGATGCCCATCAAATGCCCTTGGGCGAGGTGGTTCAGCGTTTCGCGCAGTCCACCCCCCCCGGCTCCTTCGCGCTTGATCGGAACAACATGGCTGATCCGCATGAGCGGACCCAGCCCGAAAATGCGAAACAGCGAATCGCGAGCCAGATAGCTGACAGGCCGGTTGAGAGGCAGCCCCACCAGCAATGGATCGAGGAAGCTCTGGTGATTCGACAGCAAAAGGGCGGGCGATTGGGTGGGAACGTGGGTATGTCCGCGGGAGGTATAGCGGAACCAGATCGCAAACAACACCCGGAACAGCTGCTGCAGGACAAACCAGTGGACGGGGCGTCGGGGAGGACGCGGTGGAACGGGGGCGGCCGCAGTGTCAGTGGCATTCATGAGACCGTTTTTAACTCAATGGTCGCGTAGGAACCACCGCGCAGCAACGACCTCTCCCGGACTGGAATGTCGGCAGGCAGGGGACGGCCTCCTTGCAGGGGGGGGCATCTCCTGAGGGGCGACCCGGCGTCTGCTGAACAGATTTCGAGAACTCACGACAATCAAGAGCGATTGACAGGAGGCCAGGTTCCGGGGGAGTCCGTTGCGAACCGCAATCCGCACAAGTAGACTTGCCCAATCAGCAAAGTTGACCTGTTCCTCAAAATCGCCGCGACGGATTCAGGACGAATCTTCGTTTCAACACGACCGATGCCACCCGCCAGCTTGGGTCTCCCCGGGCTGAACGAGGATTGCTGGGGGGGGCTGCCACGGACGCGACGATAACTACTGCCGGGTTCCTCACCCTGGACCACGCGGGGCGTGCGTCTGCATGACCGGGAGCCGGCAGAGGTTCTAAGCTCGACCCCGAGTCTTGTTGGGAGACTCACGGGGTCACACCTCAGGAGATTGGCCTAATGAACATTGGACGTTTCCCGTTTTCGCTTCGTCGCACCCTGGCTCGATTGGGCTGGGTGGGCAGCTTGTCTGCGGTTTTTGTCGGGGGAGCGTGGATGGCCCGCGCCCAGAGCGAAGGAGCCCCCCCCAGCGGCCTGACCGGCGTCTTGCCAGCCGCTTCCCCAGCCGAACTGGAAGCCACTCTCGCCCAGTTCCCGGAAAACTGGAAACCCTGGGCCGACGCGGTTCAGGCCGACCTCAACAGCCTCTACACCGACCAGACGCTCGACGCGGCCGCCCAGCGGAAACTGCTGGCGAAGCTGCGCCGCAGCGAAGCCACCGCCCGCCAATACCTGGGAGACTCCCGCTACCGCGGTCTGTCGAACCTGCTGATGCCCCTCAAGGGGGGGCTCAAGCGTCGGCTGGATCTGGCTGAGGCGGTTCTCGATACCGTCGAAACCTCCCCGGCTCTCCGCGAACAGCGGCGGTCCACCACGGCCCGCGAGCTGAACAACGCCGCCGCCAACGCCTCAAACGATCTGAATCTGGTCTCGACCGGACAGGGCTGGCGAACCTACCTGCAGCCCTCCGAGACGATGGCCGCCTACGCTTCGCAGGATCCCGCGAAGCTCCTCAATCAGGCAGCGACGGTCAAAGACAGGTTCGCTCAGGCTCCCACCGACGACGCCACGCGGACCTTTCTGCAGCGGCCAGCGATTGCCGCCTACCGGCGGGCCGCCGACAACCACCTGGGAGCCTCCGCTTCGCCTGAAGGGTTGCGACAGGCGGCTGGAGAATTGCTCAATGCCCTCGAGCAGTTTGAAGACGGGCATTCCTCCACTTTTGCCCGCGAGGCTCGTGACGCCTACGCGAAGGTGGTCAGCCTCGCTCCCGACGGTGGAGCCCGCATCACCCAGGCGCTGCGTCAGAACTACTTCAATTACAACGTCCGGTTCCACGCCCCCGAGAGCTTCATCAACCGGTTCATCGCCGAGTCCCGCCAGGACAGCTCCCGCATCAACGAGTTTGTCTCCGAGGCCCAGGTGAGCGGCTCGCAGACGACCCTCTCGAATGTGGGGGTCGATGTGCAGCCGAGCGCGAACGGTGCCCTGATGAACCTGGTCCTCAATGGCACGGTGAACTCGGCCACGCTGGCCTCGACCGATCAGGCTCAGGTCTCGATTTTCGGCAACGCCAATTTCAATGCCTCGAAGGCCATCGTGTTCGATGGGGAGCGATTCGCGGTCGGCCAGACCCTGGTGGGGGCCAATGCCCGAAACCTGCTGGGCAACATCGACACGAAGTATGATGGCATTCCCATCATCCGCCGCATCGCCCAGAACATGGCGTACGACGAAGCCTCCAGCCGGCTGGGGGAAGGCGAACAGATGGTGGTCAACCGGATTCGCAGCGAAGTCGCGTCGAAGCTGGATGCCGAGATCGGTCGTGAGTTCGGCCCCTTCGGCGAACTCCCCCGCAAGCTCAACGAGCGGATTGCCGCCCTGCGGAAGTACCGCCTGTTCCCCACGCCCCTCAACTGGAGCTCGACCAGCAACGAAATCCGCATGGTCGGGCGGATCATGGAAGGGGCCGAGCTGGGCGGGAGTGAACCCGATCCATCGCTCATCAATCCCCGCGGCATTACGGTGCTGCTGCACCAGTCGGCCCTCAACAACGGCATCGACCGCCTGGGCTTCGCCGGTCAGACCCTGACCGACGACGAGATGCGCACCAAGCTGCAGAAGCACCTCGAAGACCTGCTGGGCCAGAAGGTCAACCTCGGCGGGGCAACGAAGAATGTCAGTGCCGAAAGCGCCGCCCGGCTGCTGTCCTTCGACTCGCAGGACCCAATCCTCATCGAAGCGATCGACAACCAGCTCGAGCTCACGATTCGTGCCGGATTGAAGCAGGAAGGGAAGGAAGAGATTCCCCCGCACCTCATTCGCATCCCCCTCAAGATCACGGCTCTCAACGAGGGAATCCAGATCAGCCCGGGGAAAGTCGCGGTCGAGACCGTAGACAAGACCGAGAGCCAGGCGGTCCGGGCCGGTGTGATCAAGAAAAAGATCGAGGAGGCCTTTACCGAGCAGTTGGTCAAGCGGTCGACCACGATCCAGCGGGGCAACCGTCTGTTCACGATGGCCGTATCCATGGTAGCCACCAATGAAGGCTGGGTGTACGTCTGGGTCGAGTAGTCTCCCCCACCTTGAGCATCGCTGCGCGGGTCCCGCGGAGCGATGCCTCCCTAGTCTTCGCAGCAGCCCCGGGAAAATTCCCGGGGCTGTTTGCTTTGAATGTCCCTTCGGTTTGGCAAACCGGTCCGCCGCTCGGGACAATCCCGGATGGCGACCGGTGGCTGGCACCGTGTTTCGCACCCCATTCCTTCTCAGCGATCCAGCACCCGATACCGCGTGAACGGATCCCGGTACGGCTTGCGATATTCCATCTGTGGATTGGTCAGGCCAGTGAGCTTCAGCAGAAACGCAATCGCCGCTCCAAACACAAACCCGCCAATGTGGGCCCACCAGGCGACCCCCTCGCTGCTCCCCGCGGTTCCACTGAGCAGTTGAATCACAAACCAGATACCGAGAAACACCGGCGCGGGAATCGCTACGATCTGGGACATGAATCCCAGGGGAATCAGGCTCATGACCATCGACCGGGGATAGAGCACCATGTAGGCCCCCATCACCCCCGCAATGGCTCCGCTGGCTCCAATCGTGGGGATGCCCGAGTTGACGGCAGCCAGGTAATGCCCAAGGCTCGCAGCCACTCCCGACAGCAGATAGAACACGAAGTAGCCCAGATGTCCCATGCGGTCTTCCACATTGTCGCCGAAGATATGCAGAAACCACATATTCCCCAGGAAATGTCCCCAGCCCCCATGCAAAAAGATACACGTCAGCAGGGTGAAGAGCGGCGCGAAGGGAGGTTTTTCGGCCAGGACGAAACTTCCAGGTGCCAGCACGTTGCCGGGCGACCACTGCGGTCGTTCCACTGGAATGGGAATCTCCGCGTCGGGATGACCGATTCTTGCGGGAATCATCCCGTACTTCTCGATCAACTCATCCCGTCCGTCCCCTTGGCCGGCCAATTGGGCGAGAAAGCAGACGGTACACAGGGCGATCATGGCGTAATTGATCGCCGGGAACGTGCGGGACGGAATGTTGTCGCGAAGCGGAAGCATGGGTTCAAACTCGTGCGGGACCGGAAGACTCTCTTTATACTCCCCGATCCAGCAGAACTTCTGCAACCCCCGCGACATGCCTCGGCGGTCCTCCCTCGCCCTCCGTTTTCTGCATCGCGCTCATGAATCCTGCCGCTTCATGGTCCCGAACCCGCCCCACCGTCGTGGGACGGAGAGCCGCTGTGGCCAGTGCTCACCCCCTTGCATCCCAGGTGGGTCTGGACATCTTGAGACAGGGGGGCAACGCCGTCGATGCGGCGATCGCCACTGCCGTCGCGCTGGGAGTAGTCGAGCCGTACATGAGCGGCGTGGGGGGGGTTGGTTTCCTGCTGCTGCACCTCGCCGGCGGGCCGACGAAAGTGCTCAATTTCTGCGGCAACACACCGGCCCGGGCAACTCCCGATCAATTTGATCTGGTAACGCGAGAAGTTGGTCCCAAAGCCTCGATGATTCCCGGGAATGTCGCCGGCTGGGCGGAGGCCCTGCGGGCGCATGGCACGCTGCGGTTTGACCAGGTCCTGCAGCCGGCCATTGAACTCGCGGACGAGGGGTTTGGTCTGCACCCTTTCAACGTTGAACTGATTCGCAGTTCGCTCCCCCGTCTGAATCCAGCCGGCATGGAAGTCTGGGGCGGGGTTCCACTGCGGATCGGGGCCCGCGTCCACCAGCCCGATCTGGCCCGAACTCTGCAGGCTCTCGCTTCCGAGGGGCCCGACTGGTTCTATCAGGGTCCATTTGCCCAACAGCTCGACCGTTTCATGGAGGAGGCGGGAGGACTGATGACCGCCGCCGACCTGGCTGGTTATCGCCCCGATTGGGAAGAGCCGATCGAGACCCGCTATCGCGACTTTCGGGTGCGGACCTGCCCCCCCAACAATGAAGGGTTCCAGATCCTGCAGACCCTGCGGCTGTTGGAGCCCGAAAACCTCGCTGCGTTGGGACATAACTCGGCCGATTATCTGCACCTCGTCACCGAGGCGGCGAAACTGGCGATTGCCGATCGGATCGCCTACGCCGGGGATCCACGTTTCCAGCCGGTCCCCGTTGAGTGGCTGCTCAGTGCCGACTACATCACCCAGCGCCGCGCGATGATCCAACGCACCGCGGCGTCGCGCAGCGAGGGGGAGCGGTGGAATGGCGGGCAAAGCCTGCCGGTGGTTCCTCCCGGCAGCCAGCATGGCTCCACCACCCATCTCTCGGTGGTGGATGAGGCGGGGAATGTCGCCAGCATCACCCAGTCTCTGGGGCACGGCTTCGGTTCGGGCTGTTTTGTTCCTGGAACGGGAGTGGCTCTGAACAGCTTTTGCTACTGGTGCGAAATCGACCCGGCCTGTCCCACCCCCAACCTGATGGCTCCCGGCAAACGCTGGGCGGCCTGCATGGCGCCGGTCCAGGTGTTTCATGAAGACGGTCGGTTCTGGTTTGCCGTCTCGACCCCCGGCAGTTACGGCATCCTGCACACAACGCTGCAAATGCTGCTGAACGTCATCGACTTTGGAGCCGATTTGCAGGCAGCCATTGACGCCCCAAGGTTTCGGCTCTTCGAGGGGACCCGGATGCAGATCGAGACCCGTGTGCCGGGGGCAGTTCTGCAGCAGTTGTCGCTGCGGGGGCATCATCTGGAACTCATCGGGGACTACAACTTCCTGGTGGGCGGCGGTCAGGGGGTGATGATCGATCCCGAATGCGGCACACGACTGGCTGGGGCCGATCCGCGCCGCGATGGCTACGCCCTGGCCTGGTAGCGCTGTTCATGGAAGGGGTGGAATCCCGGATGGGGTGTGCGGCGGGCTTCGGCCATACTTCGGACCCCGGGCGCTTTTTGCGGTTCCGATGCGAACCGCGTACACTTTCGCGCGTGGTTGAAAACTTTTCCGGAACCTCCGATGAGCCTGTTGCATCCCCTGTTGCTGCTGGGCCTGGGACTGACGCTCGTTCCCGTGGTGCTGCACCTGCTGATGAAGGCGCGGCCGAAGAAGTTCGACTTCCCCGCCCTGCGCCTCATCCAGAACCGTCGGCAAACCACCGCCCGTCGACTGCGTCTCAGACACCTTTGGCTGCTCCTGCTGCGCATGGGCGTTGTCGGAGCGCTGGTGTTTGCCGTGGCCCGGCCCAGGGTTCCCGCAGGAGACTGGACGCTCACCTGGGGAGACTGGCTGCGACTGTTGGGAGTGCTGACGGCAGCGGGGATGGTCTATGGGATCGGCGGCAGGATTCTTGGTCGGCAACCGGTGGCGCCTCCCGAAATCGCTCTCAAAAAGACCCTGTTGAAGGCGGGGGTCGCGGTAGCCGGCCTGTTGGGGTTGCTGTTGGTCTTCGCCCTGCCCTACCGCCAACGGGTCTGGGCGTCGATGACCAATCCCGGGGTCGTGGTGGATGCCACGCAGCCCGTGACCGCGGTGATGCTGTTCGACACGAGCTTGAGCATGGGCTACCAACTCGAAAGCCAGACCCGCCTCGAGGTCGCCCGGGACATCGCCCAGCGGCATCTCAAGTCGCTTCCCCGCGGCAGTCGGCTGGCGATCTGCGACACGGGCTCCGACTCCCTCATCCGCTTCGCCCCCGACCTGCTGGGAGCCTCCCGCAGGGTGGAGTCACTCGCGCTTTCTCCGCTGTTCCGGCCGCTCGAAGACCGGATCCTCGCAGCGCTGGATGCCCATCTCGAAGACCGGCGGGAAGTCGCTCCGGCGAACCCATCGGTGACGACGCAGGCCACGGAACCCGATGACCGCATCCGGGAAATCTACGTCTTCACCGACCTCACGGCCCACGCCTTTCGTGCCGATGCGCTCCCCCGCCTCAAGGACGTGCTGGCGTCGCAGGCGGGAGTGGGCCTGTATTTCATTGACGTCGGCGTCGAGAACCCCAGCAACGCCGGTCTGACGGAATTGATGCTGACCGATCAGTCCGTCGCGGTGGGGAGTGAGTTGAACATCCAGGCCCGCGTCGATGCCCAGGGGGCCTCTCAGGGCGAGAAAGTGGTCGAACTGTCGGTGCTGGACAGTACCGGCCAGATGGTGCGTCAGGGGCCCCCGCAGACCATCCAGGTCGACGGAACCGGAGGGGCCACCGCCCAGTTCCTCCTGCGTCCCCAAACCCCGGGTGTGCTGCAGGGAGAACTGCGGCTGGTTTCGAGTGATCCGCTGTCATTCGACGATACCCGGGCTTTCACCGTGGCGGTGCATCCCCCCGCCGAGATTCTGTTGATCTGCGACAATCCCGGTGAAGCGCGGTTTGTGCTGGAGGCGCTCGCCCCCCAGGACCTGGTGGAGCGGGGCCAGGGCCCCTTCCGTTGCCAGGTGATGCGCTCGGGCCAGCTCTCGAACACGGATCTGTCCCGGTTCTCGGTGGTGGCCCTGCTCAATGTGGGGGATCCCGGCCCCGCCGGCTGGAAGTCCCTGACCGAATACGTGTCTGCGGGGGGAAGCGCGCTGGTCATCCTTGGAGACCGGGTCAATCATCCCGCCTATCTCACCGATCAGGCCCTCGCAGTGCTGCCCGGTCAATTGGGGGCGCCCCTCCCGTTCCGACCGGCCGAGTATCTCGACCTTCGGGACCTCAATCATCCTCTGCTCAAACGCTTCGATGATTGGGGAGCGGGTGGACTCAAGGCGGAGCCGATCCTCAGATACTGGCGGGTCGACCCCACCGCCGACACCGCAGTGATTGCCCGGTACACCGATCCCCGGCAGGGCCCGGCCCTGATCGAGCGGGCCGTGGGGCGTGGGCGGGTTCTCTTGCTGACGACTCCCCTCGATCGACGTGGCTGGAACGATCTGCCTGTGGTGGGCTGGGAGTTTGTAGGGCTCGTGGACCAGATGATGACCTATCTGGGCCGCGCGGGACGGTCGCAGTTCAACCATCTCGCCGGTGCCGAAGTGCGGGTCCCTCTCGAACCCGAACATGCCTTCGCACGGTACCTGCTGCGAAAGCCAGGTCTGCAGCAATTGCCAGGTGAGATTCCGGCGAACGCGGCGAGTATACGGCTGGCCGAACTCGATCAACTGGGAAACTACCGGTTGATCCTCGGCGAAGGTGCCGACGCCATGGAGCAGGGCTTCAGCATCAATCCCGACGGGAAGGAAAGCCTGTTGGACCGGCTGACTTCAGGAGACCTCGATGAGCGTCTGGGAGCCGAGCGTTACAGCCTGGCCAAGACCGTCGAAAACCTGCGGCGCAACGTCCAGACCGGCCGGGAAGGACACGAGGTCTTTCCCTTTTTGGGAGTGCTTCTGCTGGCGATCTTCCTCGCGGAACATTTCGTGGCGAACCACTTTTATGATTCCGAAAAAACCATGGAGGGCCCGGGACAGCGCAAACTTTCTACCGGCAAGACCCCCGCAACGCGGGCGGACCGGTCTCCTACTCCCGCGGCCTGAAGCGTCAACGTTCTTTGCGGGGGATTCGGCGGCACACCGACCTCGGCGGCCCCCCCCGATGACTACCGCAGCCGATTACTTCTTGTTCAGTGCCTGTGCCAACCGCTTTTGCACTTCGGCGGCATCAATCCCCTTCTTGAGGCTGAAGACCTGCACTTTGGGACGGTTGGAACGGGCCGCCTCGTCGAGTGACTTCACCGTTTCCTCGACCATGTCGGCCAGTGCCGACGGGGCCGAGACCACAATGCTCGAAGAGCTCTCATCGATTCCCAGTGCCAATTGCCCGCGGAACCGCAGCAGCGAGTTCGAGGCCGCTTTGCCCGGTCCGCCCTCCAGTACGTAGGTCGGCTCGATATTCCGCTTTTTCTTGGTCGCAGCCGAATAAGCGGCCAGCTCATTCGAAACCAGCAGATCCTTGTAGACGTCCTTCAGGGTGTCGGTCACCTGCTTGGGATTGGCGAAACTGACGGGGACCAGCCGGGTCACCCGGACGATCGGAGACTCCACCGCCTCGGGTGTGTCGTACAGGTCGATGAACTTCTGGGCGGCGGCAATCTGCTCGGAGTCGGCCTCGAGCGCCAGAATCGTGTTCGACTCTTCGTCCACGATGAACTTGGGGGGCATCCGCAACTTCTTCAGCGCTGTGGCGGGATCCTGCCGGGGAGTATCAATCCATTTGGATTGGGACGGATCGTACCAGCGGGCCACCGAGGTGTCGCCGAGACGTTTTTCTTCGGCCTTGCGGCGTTCGTCGAAGAACATCCGCAGATTCTCGGCGATCGTTCCCGCCCACGTCGACTTGTTCTTCATCTTGAAGACATGGAAGTTGTCACGCTCGGGCTTCGACTGCTCGAACAGCTTCTGCAGTTTCGCCAGAGCCTCGGGATCATCGGATCGCAGGATCCAGCGTCCCAGTGAGTCCCGATCGACACGCACCGGGGGGAGTTCGCCCGCCTGTGTCGCCGGATTCGCGCCTTCCTGCCCGGCCGATTCGGGCAGCATGGCGGGCCGCAGAGCAGTCAGCTTCACAGCCGAGGCGGGCTCGCTTTCGTGTTCCTCACGACGCGCCTCCTGGGCCGGGACAGGTTTGGTCTGCCGGGCGGACCGACTGGGCTTACGGGGGGCCTTCGATTGCCCCTCATCGTTTTTGGCACGGGGCAGCTCAACCCCAGGACCCAGTTCCAGGCGGTTGGGGAGCAGGTCGCGCCACTCCGCCTGCAGACGTCGGAGCAGCGTGTCCATCTGCTCGGGATCGGCCGATTCGAGAACCCGAACTGCCGTGTCGGCGGGGGCGTCGGCCTCTTCCCGTTCGCCCAGTTCCACCAGCAGCCGCTTCACCTCGATCAGTTCTTCGTCACTCACCCACAGCATCAGACGGTTCAATTGCCCGTCAGCCACCACCCGGAAACGCTTGGCTTCATCCTCGGCATCGCGGGTCGAGACCCGGGTAGAGGCCGCACCGCCTCCGATCACCAGATTCAGAGAACCCGCGACCTCATGGGCCTCGAGCTTGCGAAGCGGAATGACCTTCAGGCTCCGGGCAGTCCCATCCAGCTTTTCGACCAGGGTGCGAATGGTCAGATGATCGATGAGGCTGGCATGCGCGACGATTGCCCGTTTCTTGCGATCGACCTGCAGCCGGGTCTCCGGTTCCAGATCGCCCAGGTCCTGGATCAGTTTCAGGATGTTGTCGGGGTCGGCCGACTGCAGCGGATAGGTCTGCACGCGGCTGTTGTTCCGCAACACCGACTTCGAGCGGTCGTTGGGCACATCCAACACCTTCACCGCCTCGGCGACAATCGCCATCTGGTCCGCCGGAGCGTTCACCAGGAGGCTGTTGTCGCGCAGATTCGTCACAATGTGCACCGGGGGGGGAGGTGCCGACCGCGCCTTCGCCAATTGGCCCGGATCCATCCCCGCCTGCTTCATATAGGTCGCCATCTGCTGCATGATGGCCCCGGGATCGGCCGCGTTTGCGGCCGAAGTCCCCCGGTCAATCCCCAGCAGCCGACGAAGCTGATCACGCACCTCTTCGGCCTTGGTGTGCTCGAGCACAAACTGCTTCACCTGTCGACGGGGCCCACGGGGAGAATTCGGATCCCCCACCAGCCGGCGGATATCGCGCAGATTGGCGACGGCATCCATCGCCTCGAGATGATTCGACGATTTGATGGTGGTCAACTTGCCGTTGGGACTGACCAGCGGCTTGAGATCCTCCACGGCCACTTCGGCGGTGATCCAGTCGAGGGGAAACGACACGCGGGCGAATTCGTGGGGGAGAGCCTCATCCAGCTCATCGGGCTCCAGCCGCGGCACAAGGCTGGGATCAATCCGCGAAATCTTCGCCACCGAGAGAACTTCGCCATGCTTCAGCAGGGTGAATCCCCGATCCAGCAAATGCCGGTTGATCAGGTCCCGCGCCTCTTCGAGCGAATAGGTCTGCTGGGTGTGAAGATTGAGGAATCCCGGGGGCAATTCCTGCCAGTCGAGACTCAGGTGGGAGACTTCCGCCAGCCATTCCACCACGGCCTGCCAGGGCTGTCCCTGAAATTGGAACCGGATGCGTCCCTGTTCATCGGGACGAATCTCCAATTCCTCGGGATTGACCGGATCGTTGGGAACCTCGGGACGCGTGACAGGAGCCGCCGGCGCAGGACTGGCCGCGTCGGGGGTGGCCGGTTTGTCTTGCGACCACGAACGGTTCCAGGCAGGGCTGACGCCCATCGCAAATGTCAGTGCCCAAGGGAGGGAACGCCCCAAACGAGGGAACGGCTTCATGGGGGACTCAACTGGCAAATGAAAAGAACCCAACCTGGTGGACAGGTCTTGCGGGTTCGGGGCGGGTCCGTCACAGACTCCGGGAGGAGCCTCAGCGGCTTGGCAAACTCCATCCAGCAGCTCGCCAAACCAGCTTCAAAATGTGACGGATCGTGAACTTCTACGGAGGTGGGAGGTCTTCCACCACTCCTGCGGGGGAGGACCACAAATTAGGACGCCTGTTCAGGCAAGGCAAAGTATAGATCAACAATCAGTTGCGCTTCAAGCGTCAAAGCCTGATTCCCCGGCGAAAGTCGGGCCGGACAACCGCCCTGGGACCGTTCGTACCGATTCTGGACGCCGGCCGCTCCCAGACTGCGGACCATGTCGCGACGCTGCTATAGTTTCTGAGAAATGTGTCCGCTGCGGTCTCAGACACGCTCCCACACTCTGCCTGGATCCCCCGATGCTGGTTCGGTTTCGTTGCCCCCGCTGTGAATCGCAAAACCGGAACAGAATCGGTACCGGTGCGGACCTCGCACTGCACTGCAGCCAATGCGAATGGAGTCGCTCCTGTCCTGCTGAAGACGCGGTGGGCCGTCCCAAAAAGTGTCTTGTCTGTGGATGTTCCGACCTCTGGCGGCAAAAGGATTTCCCGCAGCGATTGGGAGTGGCGATGGTGGTGGCCGGGGTCATCGCCAGCACCTGGGCTATCGCCCGGTATCAACCGGTTTGGGCCATGGGCATCCTCCTGTTCTTCGCGCTGCTCGACATGTTGCTCTACGCGTGGATGCCCGATGTCCTGGTTTGCTACCGGTGTCATGCCCGGTATCGCGACCCCCAACCGGGCGAGGCGTTTCCCGCCTTCCAGCTCGAAACCTCGGAACGCTATCGGCAGGAATCAAGGCGGCTGGCCGAAGCCCGTGACGGCGGCGGGTCACGCTAGTTGATCCCCTTCAGTACGGTTTTGTCCCTCTCCCCCAGCCCTGCCCCAACCTATGGCGACTGAAATTGACGAACGCCGCCGCCGGCTGCGGGAAGATCTGTCGCCCCTGCTGCGGGGTGAGGTGAGTTGCGACACACTGACCACCGCGCTCTACTCCACCGACGGCAGCCTGTACCAGATCATCCCGTTGGCGGTCGTCGCCCCGGCCGGTGTGCCCGATGTGCAGGAAGTGGTCCGCTACGCGACCCAGGAACGGATTCCGATCTTCCCCCGGGGAGCCGGGACCGGAATCGCGGGAGACAGTCTGGGAGCGGGATTGATTCTCGACTTCTCCCGATTCATGTGCGGCGTCCGCCGCATCAACGACTCGCTGGTACACGTGCAGCCGGGAGTCATCCACAGCCACCTCAATCGCCAACTCCGTTCCCAGGGACGGTACTTCGCCCCCGACCCATCGAATTCGAGCATCACCACGATCGGCAGCATGCTGGCGGTCGACGCGGCCGGATCCCACTCGGGCCGGGTGGGCTCGACCCGCGATCATGTGCGGGAATTGGATGTGGTGCTTGCCTCCGGCGCGGCTCTGTCTCTCGGCCGGGAATTGCTCCCCTCCTCCTTCCTCTCCCGATCGGGTGGCGATTCCGGCCGGCGGTGGGAATTGCCCGAAACTCTTCCGGCGGATCCAGCATCTCCCGCCGACCCTTTGCTCACGCGTCTGGCGGAACTGGTTGATGGAAACCGCGAACTGATCGAGCGTTACCAGCCTGCCGGCCTGCGGAACCGGTGCGGTTACCACCTGCGGGGCATCCTGCGGGGTGACCAACTCGACCTCGCCCGCTTCCTGGTGGGGTCGGAGGGGACTCTGGCCCTGTTTACCGGCGCCACTCTGCAGACCCTCCCGCTTCCCCCCCACGTGGGTGTGGCCCTGCTGGTTTTTCCCCAAATGGATCTGGCACTGCGGACCGTGCAGGAGCTGTTGTCTCACGATACGTCGGCCTGCGATCTGCTCGACCGCCGGCTGCTGAGCCTCGGGTGCGATGCCGACAGCCGCTTTCGACAGCTCATTCCCGCCGATTCCGAGGCGGCGCTCCTGGTGGAACAAACGGGCGAAACGGCCAGGGAAGTGGCCCATCGCCTGCAACTGGCCATCTCAGCCGCGCGGGAGATCGCGGGGGACCAACTCGCCTTTCAGCTGGCTCAAACCCCCTCCGAGGTCGATTTCCTCTGGTCGTTGCCCACGACCGTCGTCCCGCTCCTGGCCCGCTTGCCGGGGCAGATCCGCCCCCTCCCTTTTGTGGAAGATGTGGCGGTTCCCCCGGCGACTCTGCGGGAGTTCGTCGTGGCCGCCCAGAATGTGTTTCAGCGACACCGGGTGATCGCTTCGCTGTACGCCCATGCGACCGCCGGCCAAATTCATTTGCGGCCGTTCCTTGCCCCCCCCACGCGGGAGACGGCTCCCCTACTGGCCGAGATCGCCCGAGACCTGTACGAGGTGGTCCATCGGGTCGGAGGAACCATCAGCGGTGAGCATGGAGCGGGGCTGTCGCGTTCAGCCTATGTCAGCGAGCAATACGGTCCGTTGTTTGAGGTCTTCCGCGAGATCAAGCAGTTGTTCGACCCCCAGGGAATCCTGAACCCTGGCAAAGTCGTGACCGACGACCCCGATCTGATCACCCGCAATCTGCGCCCCACGCCGGAAACTCCCCTCCAGACGGTCGAACTGCAGCTCAACTGGACACCCCCGGAAATCCTCGAGGCGGCCAGCCGCTGCAACGGGTGTGGCCAATGCCGCTCGCGCGAACCCGAACAGCGGATGTGTCCGTTGTTCCGTCTCGATCCGACGGAAGCCGCCACCCCCCGGGCCAAGGCGAACCTGCTGCGGCACTGGTTGACGGGCGAATTGCCGGCGACAGCCCCCCAGCAGTCCGAGTTCAAACGGGTGATGGACCTGTGCTTCAACTGCAAGCAATGCCTGGGGGAATGCCCTTCGAATGTCGACATTCCGCACCTCGCCATCGAAGCGAAGGCCGCCTGGGTGGTCGAAGAGGGCTTGCCTCGGGCGGAATGGATCCTCAGCCGTCTGCATCAGTTCGCGGGGGTGGCCAGTGCGGTCTCGGCCCCCCTCAATTGGGCCCTCGAAAACCCGGCTCTGAGGTGGTGTCTGGAAAAACTGACCGGCATTTCCCGCCAGCGGAAACTTCCCGGTCTCGCCCGGCGCAGTTTCCTGAGATTGATCCAGCGCGAACTCTTGTCACGCCCCGGATTGAACTCGTCGCAGCGGCCCGTGGTCTACTTTGTTGATCACTACGCCAACCACCACGACCCGGAACTGGGACGGGCGCTGGTGGCGATCCTGCGGCATCATCGGATCGGGGTGCATGTCCCCCCCCAACAGACCGCGTCGGGGATGGCGCTCATCTCGGCCGGTGACCTGGAAGCGGCCCGCGAACTGGCCCGCGCCAACCTGCGGGTGCTGGCCGATTTCGCCCGCGAAGGCTGCCCCATCGTCTGTACGGAACCGACCGCGGCGCTTTGCCTGCAGCAGGAGTACCCGCGGCTGGTCGACCACCCCGACGTCGCGGTCGTCGCCAGTCAGACCATCGAGGCGGGGGCCTTCCTGCAACAGCTGCATTCCGCGGGCAAACTGCGGACTGACTTTCGACCCCTGGACCTGACAGTGGGCTATCATACCCCATGTCACCTGCGAACCCTCGGCCAGGGGACTCCCCTCGCTGATCTTCTGGATTTGATCCCCCGGCTGGAGGTCCTTAGGATGGAGTCGGGCTGCTCGGGGATGGCCGGGGCCTGGGGCCTGACCCGAGACAACTTCACCTCGTCCATCCGGATCGGCTGGGGACTGATCTCACGCATGCGGCAACCTGACCTGGTCGCGGGCGTGACCGAGTGCAGCTCCTGCAAGATCCAGATGGAACAGGGCTCAAGTACTCCCACGGTGCATCCGCTGAAGCTGCTGGCTCTGGCCTACGGACTGATGCCCGAGCTGGAACAGAGCCTGCGCATCTCTCGCCGTAAACTCCTGGTGACATGAAAGTCCCTGGCGACATGAAAGTCTCAGTGCAGCTGTTCGCCCGCGCGCGGGACCTGGTTGGAACCAGTCCCGTGGAGGTCGAACTTCCCCCAAATGCCGATGTTGGTTCCCTGAGGCGGGCGCTTGCAGCGCAGTTTCCGGTGCTCGCCCCACTGGGACCGCACCTGCTGGTCGCCGTCGGTCAGGATTACGCCCGAGATCAGCAGCCACTGTCTCCCGAACAGGAGATCGCCTGCTTTCCCCCGGTCAGTGGGGGCTGAACTGATGGCTGCTCCACACATCGAACTCACTCACCAGCCAATCGATTATCAGGCGTTGACGGAACGGGTCCGTTCTCCGCAGGCCGGCGCCGTCCTGCTGTTCCTGGGGACCGTGCGGGAATTTACCTCGGGGCGACAGACGTTGCGGCTGGAATACGAAGCCTACCCCCCCATGGCCCTCGCCAAGATGCGGGAACTGGCCGAACAGGCCGCCCACCGCTGGCCCATGACCGAGGTCGCGATTGTCCATCGACTCGGATTGCTCGAGTTGGGAGACATCAGCGTGGCCATCGCGGTCAGCACACCGCATCGCGATCAAGGGTTCGCAGCCGGACGGTGGCTGATCGATACACTCAAAGAGGTGGTTCCCGTCTGGAAACAGGAGAATTGGTCCGACGGGACACAAGAGTGGGTGCACCCCGGAACCGGAGACACCGCCACTGCCCCCCCGGTTCGAGGCCCCTGATCCACCGGAGGCCGTGACCGCCTCCTGTCTCTGCCTTCTCATTCTGACTCCGCTTGCCACAGCGCCTTGCGCCCCCCCACACATGCCGCTTGTTGACCGTTTCGGAAGGGTGCATACGAATCTGCGGATCAGCGTCACCGACCGCTGCAATATCCGCTGCTTCTACTGCATGCCGGCCGAGAATGTGCAGTTCATGGATCGCGGCCACCTGCTGACCTTCGAGGAAATCGAACGGTTCGTACGGGTGGCTGTCCCCCTGGGGCTGCGGAAAATCCGGCTGACCGGAGGGGAACCGCTGGTGCGCCGGGACCTGCACCACCTCGTGGCGCTGCTGGCGGCAATTCCCGAGATTGAAGACATCGGGCTGACCACCAACGGCCTGCTGTTGGCGGACCAGGCCCAGGCACTGTTCGACGCCGGTCTCCGACGGGTGAATGTCAGTCTCGATGCCCTGGACCCGGTCAAGTTCCAGCAGATCACCCGCCGGTCAGGTTATGAGCAGGTGCTGGCGGGCATCCGCGAGGCGCAGCGGGTCGGCTTCGCCCCCGTGAAGATCAATGCCGTCGCGATCCGTGGCATCACCGAAGAAGAACTCGTTCCCTTCGCACAACTGGCCCGCGACACCGGGGTGGAAATCCGGTTCATCGAATTCATGCCGCTCGATGCCGAAGGTCAATGGGGGCGCGACCGGGTGCTGTTCGGACAGGAAATCATCGACCTGCTCTCGCGGGAAGTCCAGCCGCTGGTCCCGGTCGGCCAGCAGGATCCTCACGCTCCCGCGACCGAATTTGAGTTCGCCGACGGTCGGGGACGCATCGGCATCATCGCCTCGGTCAGCCAGCCGTTTTGTGGCAACTGTGACCGGTTCCGGGTCACCGCCGACGGCAAGTTGCGGAACTGCCTGTTCAGTCACGACGAAACCGATGTCCGGGCGATGCTGCGCGGCGGATCCCCCGACCAGGAGATTGCGGCGGCCATTGAAGCCAGCATCGCTGCGAAGAATGAAGGCCACGAGATCAACTCGGCACGGTTCGTGCAGCCCCAGCGGCCCATGTATTCCATCGGCGGGTGACCCACCCCGCTCCCGACCTTTCGCGGAATGACCTCGTGTCCCGTCTGTATTTCGACAATGCCGCCACGAGCTATCCCAAACCCCCGGCAGTCTGGGAGGCGGTCGAGCATTACCAGAGACATCTCGGGACGGCGGTGGGGCGCGGAGGATACGAGACATCCCAACGGGTGGGGCAGATTGTCCAGCGGGCGCGGTACCGGCTGGCCGATTTGTTCCGCGCCGAAAGCTCCGATCGCATCGTGTTTGGGTTCAACGGTACGGACGTCCTGAACCAGGCGCTGCATGGACTGCTGCGGGCTGGAGACCGGGTCGTCACCACCCAACTGGAACACAACTCGGTCATCCGCCCGCTGCACGACCTGCAGCACCGCCTGGGGCTCGAAGTGACCCGGGTCCCCGCCAACGCACAAGGCGGACTGGACATTGATGCTTTTCGGGAGGCGCTGGCGTGCCGTCCCCGCCTGGTGGCGCTGCTGCACGCATCCAATGTCTCGGGGGCCATCCTGCCGTTGGCCGACCTGGCGACACTCGCCCGGGAAACGGGTGCACTGGTGCTCGTGGATGCGGCCCAGACGGCGGGACACGTCCCCATCGATCTGGGAACACTCCCCATCGACCTGCTGGCCTGTTCGGGTCACAAAGGGCTGCTGGGCCCGCTGGGGACGGGAGTGTTGTATCTGCGCCCCGGCATCGAAGAGCAGTTGCGGGCCTGTCGCCAGGGGGGCACCGGCAGTACCAGCGAGACCGAAGAACAGCCGTCGACCCTTCCCGACAAGTTCGAAGCGGGCAATCACAACGCCCCGGGTCTGTGTGGGCTCGACGCCGGGGTCGGCTGGGTCCTGGAGCGATCACCCCAGAGCCTGCACCAGCACGAGCGGGAGTTGACCGCGCAGCTCATCGCTGGCCTGCGCGACCTCCCCGGGGTGACCCTGTACGGGCCGCTGGCCGATGAGGACCGTGTGGGGGTGCTCAGCCTGACTCTCTCAGGCTGGGAGCCCCAGGAACTGGCGACAACGCTTGACCAGTCGTTCGGGATTGAGGTTCGGGCGGGGCTGCACTGTGCCCCCGGGGCGCACCGCGCCCTGGGAACGCTCCCGGGTGGCGGGACCGTCCGGCTCTCGGTAGGGGCCTTCACCACACCGACCGACGTCGAAGCGGTGATCGCGGCAATCGGTCAGATCGCGGGTGCCTGAGCGGTTGCCGCAAAAACTGTGTCCGGAGTTGTCCGAACGGCAACCCATCTGCCTTCAGGAAGTTGCTTGGGCGCTCTTCAGGAAGGCCAACACTGGCTGCCGCCGTCCACCCGCAGCGCCTGCCCGGTCACGAATGCTCCCAGGGGCCCCGCGAAAAACTCCACCACCCGGGCCACTTCATCCACCAGCGCCACCCGCTTGAGAGTCCCTTCCGTCGCCAGCCGCTCGGGATCGACCTGTCGGGTTCCCAGGAAGCGTCCCGTGCGGGTGTCCCCCGGTGCCAGGCTGTTGACATTGACGTTGTATTCCCGCAACTGCAGCGCGAGGCAGCGGGTGTATTCCACCACTCCCGCCTTCGCGGTCGCATAGATGGCGCTGTTGGCGGTCCCCGCGAATGCCGAGATCGAACTGATGGTCAGAATCCGTCCCTGGCGGCGTTCCATCATCCCCGGCGCTGTCGCCTGGCAGATCAGAATCGTCGACATCAGATTGCGGTCCAGGACGGCCCGCACATCGTCCTGCTTGATGAACACCGCATCATTGGGATTGGGCTTGCCACCGGCGGCGGCGATGTCTCCTCCAGCGTTATGTACCAGGATGTCGATGGGTCCCAGCGCGGCCTGGGTCTCGGCCACCACACGCTGGACATCGTCGGAACGGGTCAGGTCACCCAAAACACGCACCGTGGAGGTTTGAAATTCCCTGGCAATCTCAGCCGCAGTTTCGGTCAGGGTGGTCCCCTCCCCATACTCGGCAGGACCATGTTCGCGGAATCCATGGACGCCGACGCGGGCTCCCAGTGAAGCGAGGCGTTCCGCGAAAGCCCGGCCCAAGCCGCGTCCAGCCCCGGTCACCAGGGCGGTTCTTCCCTCCAGCATTCGATCAGCCATGGCGACCTGTCTTTCCTCCCCGGGAATCGGCCCCGCGCAGCAGCGGGCGGTTGGTTTTGTCGTCGCGATTCTGACGGACGGCTGGAATTCTGCAAGGGTTGGCCAGCCTCCCACAGGGTGTTGCAAACAGTCCTCCGGCGAGGGATCTCCGCTGGAGGCCGATGCTGTTCCGACAAGTCCGGAGAGGCCCAAACAGTCAATAAAATCGGCATGGCCAGTTGAATTTCCGCGACCGGTTCGGGACACTGGCGTCCACTGTTTCCCGGGAACCTGTCAGGTGGTACCGAACCGGGTAGCGGTCCCACGGATCGGTGCCACACTTCCCCCACATGTCACAGGATTTCACGATGCGTCGTCTTGCTCCAGCTCTGCTGCTGATGGCCGCCGTCGGCTGCTCGCAGCCCACCCCCCCCGCTCCGGCAACGACCGGTGCCCCCGGAACCGCAGCCCCCACCGAAACCAAGGCGGTCGCCCAGGCCGCCGAAGAAGTTGCGCGCCAGGACCCCGCCGCTCCGGCGAAGGAGATGATTGAGGAAATCAAGGAAGAGATTGCCCAGGAGGTGGCCGACGAGGAGGAGGAAATGATTGAAGAGGCCGCCGAAAAGGTGGCCGAAGCCGAAGCGAAGGGTGCGACCGAACCCGGTGCCGAACCGGCTCCCACCGAGGACGAAGGTCCGAAGAGCGTCGATGAGCTGCTGGGTTCGCTCCGCAATCCGAACGGCCCCCCCGACATCAACAAGATTGCCTCGCAGTTGGAGAAGCTCCTCGAGAAGGAGCCTGAACACCTCGATGGCACGCTGACCATGGCCAACATCGAGCAGATTCGCGGTCGTCAGGCCGCGGGGACCGAGGCTGGCAAGGAGCATTTCCTCAAGTCGGGTACCTACGTTCGCAAGCTCTTCAAGGCGAATGCCGAGGCGGCCAATAATCCGCAAATCCGGGGGTTCGCCGGGGTCGTGATGTACAACCTCGCCTGTGCCGAGGCGCTCGACAACCGGGCCACAGACGCCTTCACCACCCTCAAGGAGGCGGTGGGTTACGGCTTCAACGACCTCAACCAGATGATGAAGGACGACGATCTGGCCTCCGTGCGTCAATTGCCGGATTGGGCGGGTTTCGAAACCGAAGCCAAGGCCCTGGTCAAGGCCGCCGCTCAGAAAGAGATTGACTCGCTGCTGGCTGCGAACGAGCCGTTCGATTTCAACTTCGAACTCGACGACATTGGCGGCAAGAAGGTGTCGAAGGCCGATTTCGCCGGCAAGGTCATGATTGTCGACATCTGGGGAACCTGGTGCCCCCCCTGTCGGGCCGAGATCCCCCACTTCGTGGAACTCGACAAGCAGTTCAAGGAGAAGGGTCTGCAGATCGTTGGTCTGAACAAGGAGCGGAGCGGGGATGCCGAAGAGGCCGCGAAGACCGTCAAGGACTTCTGCGATGAAAACGGTGTGACCTACCCCTGCGCCCTGATCAGCGACGCGGTGATGGAGCAGGTCCCCGATTTCCAGGGATTCCCCACGACGCTCTTCATCGACCACACCGGCAAGGTGCGGTTGAAGGTCGTCGGCGCCCGGGGCCCTGAATTCCTGCAGGGCGTTGTGGAAACCCTGCTGGCCGAGAAGGCTGCCGCAGGAACCTCCAACTGAGCCGGTCCACGGATCGCGTTCTGCTGTGACATGTGCCCCACCGTGCCCGAAAAGTCTCTTCCGGGCACGGTGGGTTTTCTCCAGAGATCGGCACCCCTTTTTCCAAGGGTTCAATCGCTTTGTCAGGTCTCATATTGACACGATCGTTTCATTTTACTCGCCTGCTGTTGGCTTGGGGATTCGCCATCCTCCTGACGTCCGGCTGCGCTCCTGTGAGCGAGTCCGGGCCGATGTCCACCACGCTGCTGCCGTCCGACAGCATCGACTTGAAGTCCGCCCGGCGGGACGTGGCCCGGGACATGGCCCAAACCGTTCCCTTTCAGTTTGACTTCCAGCTTCGCGACATCTCCGGGGAGTGGCTGCGCAAGTCGGAATTCCAGGGGAAGGTCCTGATTGTCGACATTTGGGGCACCTGGTGTCCTCCCTGCCGGGAGGAGATCCCTCACTTCATCGCCCTCCACCAACGCTATGGTTCCGCCGGGCTGGAGATCGTGGGACTGAACAAGGAAAATGGGACGCCGGAAGCCCAAGCCCAAAAAGTGCGGGAGTTTCGTGCCAAATTTGGAATTCCGTATCGCTGTGCGATCATCACCGACCGGATCATGGCGCAGATTCCGGATTTCGACGGATTTCCCACAACCCTGTTTTTTGACAAGCGGGGCCAGTTGCGATTGATGTATGTGGGATATCACGAGTCGCGCGAGTTGCAGGCGGCCGTCGAAAACCTGCTGGCCGAAGAGTAGGTTTCGGCGCGATCGGGGGCCTGCCCGGGCCATCTTCCGGAACTTTCCTCCGATTGACTGTTGACCACAGGGGGCGCTAAGCTGACAGTCTGCGGAATCCGCTCTGCATCCCCGCCGCGGTGGATGTTCCCGCCCGTCCTACCGGACGTCCTCCTGCCCCTGTTCCGAGGTTTCCCATGCGATGCCTCCCCGCATTCCTGAGCGCGGGTCTTCTGGTCTTCACTCTGTGCTCATTCAGCGTGGCCCAGGATGGTCCTCAGCCCCGTCCTGCAGAGGCGGAAATCGCCGATTTCGAACAGCAGGTCAAACCGTTTATCGCCACCTATTGCCTGAAGTGCCACTCGGGAGAGAAGGCCAAGGGGGGACTGGCGTTCGACAAGATTGAGACGGAGGCCGACGTCCGCAAGTACCGGCAACTCGCCGAGCGGGTTCGGGCCGTTCTGGATGCCGGCAGCATGCCTCCCGAAGACCCCCAACCCGATGACCAGGCTCGAACCGCTGTTCTGAACTGGCTGGAACAGCGGGTCTTGAAGGTCGACTGCAGTGTCGGCATCAATCCCGGGCGCGTGACGGTCCGCCGACTGAATCGGGCCGAGTACAACAACACCATCCGCGATCTGTTGCTGGTCGATTTCAAACCGGCGAACGACTTTCCGTCGGACGATGTCGGGTACGGCTTCGACAACATTGGTGACGTGCTGACCCTGCCGCCGCTGCTGCTCGAGAAGTATCTGGGGGCAGCCGAGCAGATCGCCGAACTGGCCATTGTCGCCCCGGATGCGGAACCCAAGCCCCTCGCCACCGAAAAAGGCCGGACCCTCGCCTCGGTCGGGCAGACATCGCTGGAGTTCGCCGCCCCCGCGCCCGGTCTTTACCGCCTGCGGACTCGCGCGTGGGCCATGCAGGCCGGGGATGAACTGGCGAAGATGGAAATCCGGCTCGGAGAAAAGTTGCTCGAAACGATTTCCGTCGAGGCCGCCGGAGGCCAGGGAGCCGATTATGATGTGAATGTGACAATCGAGCCGGGCAAGCAGACGTTCTCGGTGAAGTTCATCAACGACTATTACAAGCCGGACGATCCGAACCCGAACAACCGCGACCGCAACCTGGTTGTCGAGAGACTCCAGGCGTTCGGACCGCTGAACGTTCTCCCCGAGAATCTGCCGGCTTCCCATCGGGCGATTGTCACCTGCCGTCCAGAGAGCCCCGACCAATTGGCCGACTGCTGCCAGAAGATTCTCAAGCCCCTTGTAACCCGCGCCTGGCGCAGGCCTGTTCTGGACGACGAAGTCCGTCGGCTCACCGCTTTGGTCGAGCAGGCCGTGACGGCGGGAGACAGTTTTGAACGGGGCCTTCAACTGGCGCTGCAGGTGGTGCTGGTATCTCCGGAATTCGTGTTCCGCCTCGAACCCGATTCCCAGGAGGCCGACGCCCCTCCCGTCCGGACCATCAACGACTGGGAACTGGCCACCCGACTTTCGTACTTTCTCTGGAGCAGCCTGCCCGATGAAGAGCTCCTTCAGCTGGCCGCCTCCGGAAACCTGAGGCAGGGAGACACCCTGCGGACCCAGGTGCTGCGGATGCTGAAGGACCCCAAATCGTCGGCTTTGGTCGACAACTTCGCCGGGCAGTGGCTGAACCTCCGCCTGCTGCGGACAATCAATCCCGACAAGCGACGGTTCCCCGGTTTTGACGACAAACTGCGGGGCGACATGGAGCAGGAAACCCGGCTGTTCTTTGAGTCCGTCATGCGCGAAGACCGCAGCATCTTCGACCTGCTCGACTCGACGGACACGTTTCTCAACGAACGCCTGGCCCAGCACTACCAGATTCCCGATGTGACCGGCGAAGAGTTCCGCCGGGTCATGCTCCCGAATACCCAACGGGGGGGACTCCTCGGTCACGCGAGCATCCTGACGGTCACCTCCAATCCCACCCGGACCTCCCCCGTCAAACGGGGCAAATGGGTGCTCGAGAACATCTTCAACGCTCCCCCGCCCCCGCCGCCTCCAAACGTCCCCGAGCTGAAAGACAACAAGGACCAGCAGCTGACTGGCAGCCTGCGGCAGCGGATGGAGCAGCATCGGGCCAATCCGTCGTGCGCCGTTTGCCACACCCAGATGGATGCTCTGGGCTTCGGATTGGAAAACTATGACGCTGTGGGGGGTTGGCGCGAAAAAGATGGTGAATTCGCGATTGACGCCTCAGGCTCGTTGCCGGGAGGGGCGTCGTTCCAGTCCCCCGGTGAGCTGCGACAGATTCTCAAGGGACGCAGTGCCGAGTTCCGAAGATGCCTGACCGAGAAGCTGCTGACCTATGCACTCGGGCGCGGGCTGGAGTACTATGATGAGTGTGCGGTGAACCAGATGGTGCGGAACATCGAAACCAACCGGGACACCTTTGCGGCGGTGGTGCTGGAGATCGTGTCCAGCGATCCGTTCCAGAAGCGTCGTGCCAAGCGTGGAGACGAACCATGAGCAAGTCGTTCGAGATCACCCGGCGGACCGCCCTGCGAGGACTGGGAACGGCCTTGGCCCTTCCCTTTCTGGAGGGGATGCTCCCCTCTGTGAGCCAGGCGGCCCCGTCCGCGGCCCCGGCCGGTCCGATGCGTCTGGCGTTCTTCTACGTTCCCAACGGCGTCCATATGCAGGATTGGACTCCCACGGCTGAGGGAACCGACTACGTTTTGCCTCACATCCTCGAACCGCTTGCCGGTTTGAAATCCGACTTCAGTATCCTGACCGGGCTGACCCAGTCGAAGGCCAACGCCAATGGGGATGGGCCCGGCGACCATGCCCGGGCTCTGGCCTCATTCCTGACCGGTTGTCAGGCCAAGAAGACCCATGGTGCGGATATCCGCGTGGGGGTCTCGGCTGACCAGCTCGCCGCCGACCAGGTCGGTCGGCACACCCGCTTTCCCTCTCTGGAACTTGGCTGCGATGCCGGTGCCCAGTCGGGCAACTGCGACTCGGGCTACAGCTGTGCCTATTCGTCGAACATCGCCTGGAAATCGGCCACCCAGCCGCTGGTGAAGGAAAACAATCCCCGGTCGGTGTTTGAGAGGCTGTTCACCAACGGGCGTCCTGGTGAAACCGCCGAAGCACGGGCCCGCCGCGAGCGCAACCAGAAGAGCGTTCTCGATTTCGTCCGGGATGACGCCCAGCGTCTGCGGACCCGGCTGGGGGTGAACGACCAGCGCAAGCTGGATGAATACCTGGGAGCGGTTCGGGAGATCGAACTGCGGATCGCAGCCGCCAGCAAGCCGATCGATCTGACGGCGGTGTCGGGCCAGGCAATTCCGGCGGGGATTCCCAAAGATTACGGCGAACACATCCGCCTGATGGGAGACCTGATGGTGCTGGCCTTCCAGACCGACGTGACCCGGGTCAGCACCTTCGTGCTCGCCAACGAGGGAAGCAACAAGAGCTACGCGTTCATCGAGGTGCCCGAAGGGCATCATGACCTGTCGCATCACGGGAACGATGCGGGCAAGCATGAGAAGATCAAGAAGATCAACCGGTTCCACATCGAACAGTTTGCCTACGTCCTGGGGCGGCTGAAGTCGATCCCGGAAGGGGATGGCTCGTTGCTCGACCGTTGCCAGATTGTCTACGGGTCGGGAATCGGCGATGGCAATGCCCACAACCACGACAATCTCCCTGTGCTGCTGGCTGGCCGCGGCGCGGGAACCCTCACTCCCGGACGGCACATCAAGTACGAGAATGGCACCCCGCTCAACAACCTGTATCTCTCGTTGCTGGAGCGCATGGGAGTGCCGGCCGAACACATGGGAGACAGCACCGGGAAACTCAATCTGAGTTGATCTCAGACAGCACCGGATCACTCCATCGAACCGCTCCGGATCGGGGCGGTTCGATTTTTTTTGGCAACCCCAGCCGTTGGTCGCCCACGTCGAGGGTAACAAGGCCGGCGTCTCTCCCCGGATTGCTCACGCCATACCATTTCGAGGCCCGCCTGTCGGGCCCCGCTTCCATCCCCCACACCTTTGCTGCATCACAATGCCCTTTCTGTCCGGACGTGTTTCTTTCGATCGCTTTGTGGTCTCGGGAAAGGCTCCGCGCCAATTCGGTGAAGAGCAGCTGAGACAACTTCGCAAGCATGCCATCGCGGAAGGCAACACCGATTCGCCCGAGGCTCCCCGGGTCGGATTTCTCGCCGGACGACACCTGTTTGACCTGGCGTTCGAGCCGGCGAAAAACATCATTGCCGAAACGCTCCACGCCGCGCTGCGGATCGACGTCAGCCGGGTCCCCGCCCCCTTGCGGAAAGCCTGGCTCGAAATCGAACTCGCGGCCCTGGCGAGCGGTTCGGAGACCGGTCGGATCACACGAACCATGCGGCAGGAAGCCCGTGAGGCAGTCCAGGCCCGTTGTGAGGAGGAACTCAAATCGGGCCGATTCCTGAGAATGCAGCAGTCCCACTTCCTCTGGGATCTGCAGCCGGGGCTGGTCTACATGGGTTCCGCCAGCAGCACCGTCCAGGATCACCTGCGGGCTTTGTTTGAGCTTGCGTTCAATGTCCGCCTGGAACGACTGACAGCCGGCAGCCTGGCCGAACAACTGGCCGAGACGAACGGCTGGCAGTCGGGCTGGGATGCCCTGCAACCCAGCCGCCTGGCCGCCCCGGAAGCGGTCGAGCAATTCGACTGGCTCCACGACCGGGGTGACTGCGCCGACTGGCTGGGAAATGAGTTTCTGCTCTGGCTCTGGTGGTGGCTCGACACCCAGGAGGATGTTGTGTCGCTCGGGGACGAGACGCAGGTCACCTGCATGTTGTCACGGACGCTGTCGCTGCAATGCCCCCGGGGGGAGACCGGGAAAGACACCATTGCCGCGGAAATCCCCACCGCGCTGCCCGAAGCCTTCCTGGCGATCCAGTCGGGCAAGCTGCCGCGCCGGGTCGGGCTGACTCTGGTCCGTGAGGGAGAGACCTACGACCTGACGCTGCAGCCCGAGACGATGACCGTCAGCGGAGCGGCGATCGATCCCGCCGAGCGTCCGCCGGAGGGAACCCCAGGCGAGGAACGGATCGCCAGCCTGCGACGCCTGACCGAAACACTCGATCTGCTGTTTCAGGCGTTCTTGCAGCAACGCCTGACGAAAAGCTGGAAAACGCAGGAACAGGCGCTGGGCGAGTGGCTGGTGGGTGCAGGGAAAACCCGACGCAAGCGGGCCCGGGGCTGAGCGGTCCCCCCAGGTCGAACAGCGGACACACAGGGCTTTTCCTGCCGGAACTGCACACCCTCAAGCCAGTCGCTTGCCTCGAAACGGCACCGGCCCCTAGATTTTTTCAAATGGGTCCGGATCTCTTCTGGCTGGCTTGTGACCCTGTTCCCGGCGACCCCTCTTCCCCCTGTTTATTGGAGTGCACATGCCATCCGATGATCTGTTGAAAGATCCGACCAAATCCGCTTTTTCGCTTCTCGAGGAGTTCAAGTCGTTCATCATGAAGGGGAACGTCGTTGATCTCGCGGTGGGCGTGATCATTGGCGGCGCCTTCGGAAAAATCGTCGATTCACTGGTCAACCACATCATCATGCCGGCGATTGGCATGATCATGCCCGATCCAGAGGGGTACAAGGCCTGGAAAATTGGACCGATCCTGGTTGGGGAATTCCTGGGAACGGTGATCAACTTCCTGGTGATTGCCGCCGGTCAGACTTCCCGGCCGCCACACCGTCAACTCATGCCCCTTCTGCAATCCATCGTTGACCCCCAGGGAAATCCCGAGAGTTTCCGAACTGCCCAACTTGACGGGCCGGCG
>JBKDUK010000219.1:0-18757 GCA_046339535.1 Planctomycetaceae bacterium
CCTGGGGAGCGTGTTGGCGGAATTCGCCCGCCGCTATGGGGAAGAGCGGGAGGTGGTGGTGGTCCGGTCGCCGGGACGGATCAATCTCATGGGCCGGCACATCGACTGGCAGGGGGGACACTGCAACCTGATGGCGGTGTCTCAGGAGGTGCTGCTGGTCGCCGGTCCCCGCACGGATGACATCATCGAGGCCCACAACGTCGACCCGGTGGCGTTCCCTCCCGTGCGGACGTCTCTGGGTGAGATGGTCAGCCGACTCAACTGGGACGACTGGCTGTCGGTGGTGAACTCGCAAGAGTTGCACCGGCACCTGCGCGAACTCTCGGGCAACTGGCGGCTGTACATTGAGGCGGCGCTGTTGCGGCTGCAGATGGCCTACCGCACACAGGCCCTGCAGGGAATGGACCTGGTGGTGGTGGGGAACATTCCCATCGCGGCGGGGCTCAGTTCTTCTTCGGCGATTGTGGTCGCGAGTGCCGAGGCGGCTGTCGCCCTGAATGGCCTCGAAGTCTCCTCGCAACAGTTTGTCAATTTTTGCGGGGAAGGGGAGTGGTTCGTGGGCACGCGGGGGGGCAGTGCCGATCACGCGGCGATGCGGTTTGGCCAGAAAGGGACCATCAACCATGTCGCCTTTCACCCGTTCCGCCTGCTGCAGCAATTGCAGTTTCCTCCCGAATATCGACTGGTGGTGGCGAATTCGCTGGTGCAGGCCCGGAAGGCCACTGGCGCGCGGGCGGCCTTCAATTCGCGGGTCGGGTCGTATCTGGTGGGGCTCGAACTGATCCGCCGCCGGTTCCCCCGGCAAGCACCGTTCATCCAGTACGTGCGGGATCTCGATCCCGCGCATCTGCAGGTCACTCCCGCGTGGATCTATCAGATGCTGCTCACGCTGCCGGTGTCGATCACCGCCGGCGCCATCCGCAAGGAATTCAGCGGCGAGGCCGAACCCTGGGCCCGGTTGCAGCCTCACTTTGGAACGGTGCCCGAAGAAACCGTGTTCCCCGTGAGGGGAGTGGTGATGTTCGGGGTGGCGGAGTGTGCCCGCGCCCGGCAGGCAGCCACGCTGCTGACCCGGGGGGACATGGTGGCCCTGGGAGATCTGATGCGCATCTCGCATGATGGCGAACGCTGTTTTCGCACGCAGCGCGGGGGCGCCACGGTTCCCTTCGAGGTCGACATTTCGGATGCGGCCCTCGCGGCCCGGCTGGAAGATCTTGCCAGCCAGGATCCCGCGCGACACACCGCGGCCCAGTTGGAATTCCAGCCCGGCGGTTACCGGTGCAGTACCGAAGAAATCGACCAACTGGTCGATCTGGCGAGTGAGGTCCCGGGAGTGCTGGGAGCGCAGATTGCCGGAGCGGGACTGGGAGGCTGCGCCATGATCCTTGTGCACGCCGCCCAGGTGCCCGCACTGTGCACCCAACTCGAGACCTACTACTACGACGCCCGCGGCCTGCCCCGCAGCCTGCTGCTGTGCCAGGCGTCAGCTGGCAGCGGCCTGCTGTCGATGGCTTCGACAAACTGAATTTACCGGTGGACTGCAGCGACGTCGGCGGAATCTGGCCCGGCCAGTCGCCGGGGCACAAGGCGGTGAAAAACCTTGTCTGTCAGTCGCTGGCCCCACCACATGCATCCCCTTGAAGGGACGGGGGGAGCCATCGCGACTTGTCAGCAGGCACAACCCGAAAGAGATCAGGTCGGGCGTTGATGGACTGCCCGGTCACTCTTCGGACGACGGGCCCCCTCCGAGGTCGAGCTTGGCCCACTTGCGGGTGGCGAGCTTTTGCCGGGCTGCTTCCGAGACCGCACCGTTGTCCTTGAAGGTGAGGGTTTGGACCGACTTCAGGGCCAGCAGCTTGTCGATGCAGGCATCGGTCACCCCCGTACTGCGGATCGACAGGGTCTTGAGATTGGGCAAAGTGGCGATGACATCGATGGTGGCATCGGTCATTTGAGGAACCACCCAGAGATCGAGCTGTTCGAGCCCCTCGAGCTTCGAGAGATGGCTCAGCCCGGCATCGCTGATCGAGGTGAGCTCGTGCAGGTACAGCCGTTTCAGCTTGGGCAGGTCATCGAGAACTTCGAGCGCCTGGTCGTAGACATTCGGCAGGTCGCGGAGGGTCAGCCGGGTCAGCCCGGTCCCCTTGAGAGCCAGCACCCCCTGCGAGCCGAATCCCTGGCAGCGGAAGACCTCCAGCTGGGTCAGCTTGGGGAGCTTGGCCAGGTGGGGGCCCGACTGGTCGGTGATGGCGAAATCCTGGATCAGCAGCGAATCGAGGGAGGGATTGGCGCTGAGGGCTTCCAGACCGGTGTCGGTGACCGCCGTGCTGCGGTGTTTCAGCCCGGTCAGCTTGGAGAGTCCGCCAAGCACCTCGAGGGCCATGTCGCCCGCCTCCATGTTGCCGCGCAGGTCCAGCGACTTGAGATCGGTGAACTTGGCCAGACGTTGGGCACCGATGTCGTTGATCTTGTTCTGGACCAGCGACAGCCGCTGCAGCTGCGGTTGCTCGCTGAGGATCTTCATCACCCCACTGCTCATGTTGGTGTTCGAAGAGAGATCGAGTTCGACAAGCTTGGGGAACGACTTCACGATCAGGTCAACGGAGGCGTCGGTGATGACCGAATTCGTGAGCGCCAGCGAGCTGAGCTGGGTCAGTCCCTTGAGCTGGGCAACCTGCTCATCGTTGAGGGCGCGGAAGTTGATCAGCGAAAGCTTCTTCAGATCGGTCAGCCGGCCGAAGAGGGCCACATCCTCGGCGGTGACCGGCGAGCTGTCGGGAATCGAGATCTCGGTCAGCAGGTCGCCCGTCTTGGGGGCGTACGTCGCGCGGGGAATGGCATCGAGCCGGGTGCGGGCGGCCTGCACATCCTCGGTCTTGGCCGTTCCCTGGGGAGCGGGCTTCTCCCTGGCAACTTCCGGCGCCGGCTTGGGTGCCCCGACGCTCGTCGCGGTGGGGGCCGAACCCTGTGAGGGCACCGCTGGTGCCGGGGGCTTCGAACAGCCGGCGAACACGATCAGCCCTGGCAGGAGGGCGGCCCACAGACCGGTCTTCCACGAGAGTTTCATCACGATGACCTTGTCTTGCCCGGAGGAACCCGGAATGCAAACAGGGGTACGCGCCGTACCCCTGTGAATCGAAAAAAGACCCCAGGCGCACCCACGGGTGCGCCTGGGGTGGAATCACACAAACAATCAGTCGAGACGGTGACCTTCGCGGTAGACCGGCTTCACGAGGCTGGCGACCTTGGGGGTCTTGAGAGCGGCGAGATTGGTGACGACCAGGTTCTTGGCGTCCCATTCCACCTTCTCGCCCCAGTCGCCCATCTCGCCATCCTTGCCACCCTTGGCGGCGGCCCAGACGGCCAGGTTGCCCAGCAGGATGGTCTCGGTCAGCGGACCCGCGCGGTCGATGAAGTTCGACTTGCAGATCTTGGGATCGTTGGCCAGCTTCGCGCGGAACAGCTCCCACATGTTGTTGAGGTCGTTGTTCCCCTTGTTCTCGGCCTTCTCGTAGTCGACCTTGACCTTCTGAACTCCCTTGAGTTCGTAGACGCCGCAGTAGTCGTCCGAGCTGTAGAAGGCTCCCTTCTCGCCCACGATCAGCACACCGCTGTCGGAGACCGAGTTGATGCCGTGCTTGGCGAACACTTCCATGGGGGGCTTGTTCCCCTTGCGGTCGTACCACCAGAAGGGAATCGCGGGCCGATTCTGCGTGGCGGGCATTTCGAACTTGATGACCGAGCTGGCCGGGAAGCTGTCGAAGTCATGGCCGGTCGACTTCGCCTGCACCGAGATCGGGTCACGCAGTTCGCATGAGGCGAACGGCACGGTCAACTGGTGACAGGCCATGTCACCCAGGGCACCGGTGCCGAAGTCCCACCAGCCGCGGTGCTGGAAGGTGTGGTAGATGCCGGGCCAGAACTCGCGGTCGGGGGCCACGCCGATCCAGGACTTCCAGTCGACCTTCTCGAGCGCCTTCGCGACTTCTTCCTTCTTCTTGGCGATCAGCTTGGGAGCGGCGTCGGCGTCTTCCTTCTGCGCCTGGGCCGAGAACTTCGCCAGATCCATCCGGCGATCCGGGCCCTGGGCCCAGACCGGACGGTTCGACCAGGCGTAAACTTCCTTGAGTGTCCCCAACACGCCCGACTGGATCTGGGCGATGGCTTCACGGGACGAATCGAGGGCCGTTCCCTGATTTCCCATCTGGGTGCAGACACCGGTTTCCTTGGCGACCTGCGCCAGCAGCCGGGCTTCGTAAATGGTGCGGGTCAGCGGCTTCTGGGTGTAGCAGCTGATCCCCAGCCGCATGCAGGCCAGGGTGATCGGCCCGTGCATGTGATCGGGAGTGCTGATCGTGGCAATGTCGATGTTCTTGCCGTGCTTTTCGAGCAGCTCGCGGTAGTCGGTATACCGCTTCGCATCCTTGAACCCTTCGGAGTTCCCCTTGCTTTCCAGGGTGCCCCGGTCGACATCACAGATCGCCACGACGTTTCCAAAGGTGGCGGCGTTCGAAGAATCGCTCCCCCCCTTGCCCCCCACGCCAAAGCTGGCGACGTTCAGCTTTTCATTGGCCGAGCGGGCCAACGCCTGATAGTTGACCGAACCCCCGACAAACACCGCGGCCCCAATGGTCGAGGTGTTGCGGATAAAGCTGCGACGAGACGCTTGACGACTCATGGAGTGTCTCCTGGCCGGATGTCTGTAATGACGAAGCTCGGACGACCGGGCGCTCCAGTCGACCACCTTCGAGTATGGTAACCGGACCGCTGGCCACTGAACAGGAATCCGTGTTTTCCCCGACGGAACTCCGCATTGCCGCCGTCTCCCAACAAGGCTCCCTCCCGTCCCCCCTGGTTCCCGCTGAACCGGGCAGATAATCGCTACAGGCGGAGCGACCCGATCGGCGGGAAGTTCCTGCACCGGGAGTTGAGGGCGGGTTGCGAACGGACGGTCCGGGGAGGCTGGGACTTTGCCAAACCCAGCCGGGGATGCAACGGATCGCTGTCGCGGGGCAATGGTCGACTCATGCGGGGGGCCACCTGTGTTGTGATGGCCCGGAAAAAAGAGAATTTCCCATCCTCAGTTGGCCAATTGAGCTCGCTTGACAGCGTCACTGGCGGACAAGTTTAATCACTTTCCGTTACAGAGGTCCCTGTGGCGACCTGTCACCGGTTGACCCTGAACTCCCCCCACCGCTCTTCGGGTGGACTTGCTGTCGCTGGGATGGGAACCAGCTGGCGTTGGTTCCGCCTCGCCACCGCAAGAGCCGCGTTCGAGACACCCACTACCACGCTGTACAAAGCCATGGCAAATCGCGGGAAGATGGCTTTGGTGGGTATGTTCTTCATGTTGCTGCGCTCGATCTTCCTGATCGGGGGGGCACTGGTGACCACCCCGCTGATCATGAAGCGGCTGGGGCGTGAGTCGTACGGGGTCTGGAGTCTCGTGCAGGATGTGGTCGGTTACGGCACACTGGCCGACCTGGGTCTGGGAACCTCAACCGTGATGCATCTCTCCCGGTTTGAGGGAGAGCGGAACGCCCAGGCTTACTCCAACACCCTGCAGTCGGCCAAACGGTATGTTCGCTGGCAGGGCTTTCTGGTCTGCCTCGCGCTGCTGGTGTTGGTCCTGGTGTTTCCCTGGGTCTTCGGGGTCGAGGATGTCCCCAACACGGTTGTCCGCTGGACTGTCCTCATTTGCGGACTGCGGGTGGCGGTGACACTGTTGGGCATGACCAACACGGCCATCCTGAAGTCGGCCGGCCGGTATGACTGGCTGAGTTTCCAGGAGACACTCGTCAGCGTGGTGATGATGGGTGTCCTGATCCTGCTGGCCGCCCTGGGATCCGGTCTGGTGGGACTGGCGATGTCGCAGTTCATCGTCGCCGCGTTGTCCCAATTCACGTTCTTCTGGATGGCCGCCCGATTTCAGGATCGCGGGCTGCTGGTCCCCCCCACGGCGGATCCCGAGCTGGAGAACCGCCTGCGGAATTACGGCAAATCGACGATCTGGAGCAAAGTTGCGGGGCGGGTGAATGCCGCCTCCGGAAGCGTGATCCTGGGACTTCTGCAGGGACCGACCAGCCTCGCCTTCTATGCCCCCGCCGTGTCGTTGATCACCCGGGTCAATGCCATCATGGTGTTGACGTTGGACTTTCTGGGGCCCGTGATGGCCCGGGCCCTGGGACAGGGGGACCAGGCCGGTTTCCGCCGGGTGTTTTTCCTGTCGTCCCGTTTCGCGGCCTGCCTGGCACTGCTGATTGCGAGTGGCCTGTTTCTGTACGGTCGGGACTTCCTGATGGCCTGGCTGGATGATGCCGAAGTGGTCCAGGAAAGCTATCCCCTGCTGGCCCTGTTGGGACTGTTGCTGGGAGTATCGATTCCCAGCATTCCGGGAAACAACCTGTTTCTGGCCCTCGGCGATGTCGAGCTGTTGAAGCAGCGGGGAATCAGCGAGGCGATCGTCGGCTCGATTCTGCAGTTTGTCCTCGCACTGTGGTTGGGACCGCTGGGGGTTGTGTTGGGAACCATGGTGTCGACCTTCGCCATCCGCGGGGTCATGCAGTTGTCCCTCGTTGGGACCCGGCTGAATGAGTCGGCTGCCAGGATCGCCAGAGATGTCTACCTTCGACCGCTGCTGTGCCTCATTCCGGTGCTCATCGCCGCGGGCGGGCTGAAAATGTTCGTGCCGCTGGAACAACTGCGGACTCTGCTTGTGGGGTGGGGCCTGGATGTCGGTGAGGCGGGAAGCCGGGTGTCACGGCTTTTGACCGTGGGGGAAATCGGCCTGCATGGCCTGTTGTTGACCTTCGTCATGGGGATCGGCTTTCTTGGGATTTGCCTGGATGCTCCGGCGCGGGAATTGGTGTTCGCCCGTTTGGGAGGGCGAATAAGACGATCCATTTCCAAGACGTGATTCTGCCACGGGGTCCGATGAGTGTCACCATGCCAGGGTCAGGAGATTCAGGGGATCACCCCCATCCCCCACTGACCCCACAACCCGATCCCGGTGATGCCCGAGGCTGATTGACACGGGGCTCGGCCCACCGATGCATGATGGCGCCAATCGCAAGCGGTTGACAGGCGAGCCAAGCGAGACGGATCAAAGAGCTGTCGACCTCTGCACCCGAACACCCAACGGGGCCGCGACGCTTTCCGTGGCGAATCGCACGGAGAACGTTCGCGAAACCCGCTGCCGCCAAAGACGCAGGCCAAGGACTTGGCCGTGGGGCTTCATTCCTGCACAACCGGCAGTTCGCCAGAAGCGCTCCCGGAAGGTTGGTAAACGAGGATCCCCTTTCCGGTCAAATCCTCGGTGACAGTCCCTCCAAAGGCAGCCACCCATTTTCGGACGATGTCCTGTTCTGCCTGCCGAATCCCGTCATCCATCAGAACCCGACATTCCGGAGCGAATTTATGTCGCATTACGGGCAACAATCCCGAACGCCCACCATGGGTCGAGTGCGGTGGGGCGTCACAAATCACCAGAGTCAAACCGGCGGGAATGTTGAGCGCAGAGACGTCATACCAGGAGTAATCCCCGTACGAAATCAGCCTTGTTGGCGGCAGATGGACGACCGAATTCAATCCGAAACGATTCAGCGCGGTGTGTACATTGTCCCGCCAACCGGCGTGGTGCTCCAGTGAATACAGTTTCCTTCCGGAAACGCTCGCTACAGCCCCCAAAACCAGGGTTGACAGTCCGCTGCCGCATTCCAGAATCGGACCGCTGCCGGACTTCACCTGCGACACACAACACTGCAGATACTTGGTGTCCGCTGAGTAGTATTTGTTTCCCCAGGTCACCACCAACTGCGAGTACAGCCTGGAATCAGGAACCTGGCCTGCCTGGATCAATCTCAGGAACTGCCCGAAATAATGGGGAAACATCCAGGTACGAAGGAGCCGATTGCAAAAAAATCGGATCGGCCGTGGAATCGGAGGCATGCGCCTGCCTTGCAAGATCAGAAAGCAAATTCGACCCGACGAATGAAACGTCCCAAGCCCCAAGAACACAAGCAGCCAGGTCTTGACGTTTTGGTTGCGTTCATGTGGCGCGAGGCCTTCAAAGCCTCTTCACGGCGAACACCTTACGCAACGGATCTGCGGCCCTGAGTCTACCACCGGGTCAGGGGGGATTCCAGAATCAGCTGCGCATGACTTCATCGGGCCCCAACCAGGGAACGTTCCAGCCGCTGTTCTCCGTTCCCGCAATCCCGCTTCCGTTGCTCGCCGCGGGGATGATGGCATCCGTTGGCGGGAACCAGGACTCCCTCTCTGGGGAGCGATCGGCCGCTGTGCCCTCCGGGACCGACGGCCTGCCGCGCCGACCCAACACCCCTCCCGGCGATCACTCTGGACGGGAGGCTTGGTTGAAAGCCATTTCACCCTTCTGGTATCCACGCGACTGCCGACCGCAATCGTCTGAGGTCGCCCGTCGAACATCGTCCCCGGACGCCACGTCTTATTCCGTTCTCGGAACTGCCTCATGACTGAGCTCAGCGGTCCAACCCCCAGAATCATTCCTCCCCCACATCGGTGGATCCCGGTAATTCCTCTTGTGATGTTGGCGGGTCTCGTTTTGGGACTGCCTCCCCTCGCCGCCCACGCCGATCCCGTCGATTCCGACTGGTTGTTGACCGGGGCCACGGTCATCGACGGGACTGGAAAACCGGGGTTTCTCGCCGATGTCGCGGTGCGCGGCCAGAAGATCGTCGCCGTGGGGACATTCGAGCGGGGAACCATTGCCCAGGAACTCGACTGTCGCGGACTGGTGATCGCGCCGGGATTCATTGATCTTCACAACCACAGCGACACCCAGGTTCTCGATCCTCAGACCCGGGCCAATGTCAATTTCCTGTTGCAGGGCTGTACCACCATCGTCACGGGAAACTGCGGGTCGGGTCCAGTGGATGCCGCCGAGTATTATCGCCAGATCGACGAAGCGGGCTGCGGGACCCACGTGGCCCATCTGCTTCCCCAGGGGAGTCTGCGCGAGCGGGTGGTGGGTCTGGCGCAGCGGGCGGCCACCGGGGAGGAGGTTCGCCAGATGCGTGACCTCGCCCGGTCGGCGATGGCGGCCGGGGCCTGGGGAATGTCGACAGGGCTGATCTACGTCCCCAGTTCGTATGCCGACACCGCCGAGATCACCTCCATCGCCGAGGTGGTCGGACAAACGGGCGGTCTGTATGCCAGCCACATTCGGGGGGAGGGGATCCAACTGCTGGCCTCGGTGCAAGAGGCGCTCGACATCGGTGCCAGGTCGGGGTGTCCCGTGCACGTGTCGCACTTCAAGGCATCCGGAGAGGAGGCTTGGGGCCTGGTCCAGCGGGCGGCTGAACTGATCGAGCAGGCCCGCCAGGAGGGGCGGAAGGTCACCGCCGACCAATATCCCTACATCGCCTCGAGCACCTCGCTGGAGGCGACCCTGCTTCCCAATTGGGCCCGCGCGGGGGGCAACCGCGAGATGTTGGCCCGTCTCGACGATCCCGAAATGGGGCCGCGAATCCGTGAGGCGATCAGCCAATCCCTGAAAAACACCGACGGTGGGGGGCGGATTCGGCTGGCCCGCTACGGCGCGCAGCCACGCTGGGCCGGCAAGTCGCTCGCCGAGTTGGCGGCGGAAACCCAGACCCCTCCCGTCGACCTGGTGTTGGGAATCCTGCGGGGTGGCGGTGCGGCCGTGGTCAACTTCGGGATGCGTGAGGAGGACGTGCGATTCGTGATGAGCCTGCCCTGGGTGGCCACGGCCTCTGACGGCCGGGCCTATCTTCCCGGTGCCGATCGACCGCATCCCCGCAGCTACGGGACCTTTCCGCGCAAGATTGGTCATTACGCCCGGCGGGAACGGGTTCTCTCGGTGGAACAGGCGATCCGCAGCGCCACCAGTCTCCCCGCTTCCATTCTGGGACTGACCGACCGGGGTGAGATCGCGCCGGGACGGGTGGCCGATCTGGTGGTGTTGGAGCCCGAACGCTTCCTCGACCAGGCGACCTACGATGATCCCCACGCCTACGCCAGCGGGGTGCGGCATGTCTTCGTGACGGGTGAGCCGGTGGTCTGGAAAGGGAGTCCCACCGGTGCCCTGCGGGGCCGCGCGTTGCGGCGCCCGCCCGTTCGATCGGTGGAGGCACCAACCCGCTGAACCCCCAGGCTGACCGGTCCCTTCCCGGACAGGACCTCAGTTTCTGTGGGGCTCTGTACTGGCGGGGAGATCCTTGCGGACACGCAGGCGGTCGATTCGCCGTCCGTCGAGATCCACCACCTCGAAGCGCAGTCCCTGCCAGGTCACCTGTTCGCCCAGTTGGGGCAGGCGTCCCAATTCATCGAGTACCAACCCCGCCACAGAACTCACATTCCGCGGCAGATTCGCCCGCTGTGCGGTCCCGCCGATCCGTTCCACCAGATCGGCGAGGCTCACCATGCCGTCGACCAGCCAGCCTCCCTGTTCATCCGGAACAATCATCTGCTCGACCCGCTCGTGATGCTCGGTGAGCAATTCGCCGACCAGTTCCTCGAGCACATCCTCGAGGGTGACCATGCCACGGGTGGCCCCAAATTCATCCACCACGATCGCCAGCTGATTGCGTTCTTCCTGGAAGCGGACCAGCAGCTGGTCCAGACGCAGCGTGTCGGGAACGAACATCGCCTTGCGGATCAGTTTCTTCAGGTCCAGCTGCCAGCCCAGGTAATGCTGCCGCAGAACATCCTTGAGGTGCACGAACCCGATGATGTGGTCGAGGTCATTCTCGTAAACCGGCAGCCGCGAAAAACCGGCCATCGAGATCGTGCCCAGCAATTCCTGCGGCGGGGTCGCCACGTCGACGGCGTCGATGTCGATGCGCGGACGCATGATCTGCCGCACGATGCGGTCCCCCAGCTGCAGCGCCTCGATCGCCAGCCGCTGCTCCACCGGGTCGACCAGTCCTTCGGCGGTCCCCAGCTCGATCAGGTGCCGAATGTCCTGCAGTGAGGTTCCCGGGCGGGCCAACCCGCCAAACCCCAGCAGGCCGGCGAGCGATTCGGTGATTTTGCCCAGCACCCAGACCACGGGACGTGCCGCGACTTCCAGGGCCGCCACAAAAGGGGCCACCCAGATGGCCATCCGGGTGGGGTCATGCAGGGCGATGCGCTTGGGGATGAGCTCACCCAGCAGGATCGAGCCCACCGTGATGGCCAGCACGACCAGCCCCAGGGCCAGTTGGCCGCTGAGACGCGTCAGCCAGCCCCACTCCAGCGTCGCCAGCAGAGCCTCCAGCTCGCGCGCGAGCGCCGCCCCGCCGTAGGCGGCCGCCAGGGTCCCCACCAGGGTGATTCCCACCTGGATCGTCGCCAGCAGATGGTTGGGGTTTTCGATCAGCCGCAGGGCGGTCGCCGCCCGGCGATCATTCTGATCGGCCCGTTCCTTCAGGCGTCCGCGGTTGGCTGAGATCAGCGAGAGCTCGGCCGCGGCGAACAGGCCGTTCGCCGCGAACAGGAAAACAATCACCAGGCTCTCGAACAGAATCGCCGAGATCATGCCACGGGTCTCAGGGGACGGCCCTCGGGCGGGACGGGGATGGAGGCAGAGTCGACGAAATGACGCTGCCAGAGTTCAAACACCAGCAGCGACCACAGGCGGTACGAATGGTCCCACCGGTTGTCGAGGTGCTCCCGCACCAGTTGTTCGATCGCGCTCCGCCGGAACCAGCCGCGGGAGAGGCTGCGCGAGTCGAGCAGTGTCTCTTCGACCAGCGGACGCAGGACCCCCCGGAACCAGACATCCAGGGGACTTCCAAACCCCAGCTTGGGACGATTCCGGATGGCCGGCGGAACCAGGTCGCTGAACGTCTCCAGCAGAATCTGCTTGCCCCGTGACCCGCGCATCTTCCACGCGAGCGGCAGGCTGGCCGCCAGTTCGACCACCTTCTGGTCGAGAAAGGGTGCACGCACCTCCAGCGAGCAGGCCATGCTGGCGATGTCGACCTTGTTGAGAATGTCGCAGGGCAGATACGTCAACAGGTCGGCACACGTCGTGCGGGTGACGAAATCGCGGTTGGGGCATTCCAGGTAGTGGCGCAGCAGGAACCGGGCGGGATCCTCCTGTCGCAGGGTCTCCTGCAACTCATCCGACAGCAGCCCAGGCAACCGTTCGTCATCGAAAATCGAGATCCACTTCAGGTAGCGTCGCGTGGGGGTGTAACGGAGGGCTGACAGCAGCCGTTTCAGACGGCGACGCTTCGATTTCTGGCGGGTCGAGGCAGGAATCGCCTGCCACAGACGGTTCGAGACCATCCACTGCAGCGGGCCGGGGAGCCGGTCGTACCATTGCCCCAGACCCACCGCCCGATACCGGTCGTAGCCGGCGAAGAGTTCATCGCCTCCATCACCCGACAGGGCGACCGTCACATTCCGCCGGGTCAACTGGCTGAGGTACAGCGTGGGAATGGCCGAGCTGTCGGCGAAGGGCTCATCGTAGTGCCAGATCAGGTGCGGCAGGATGTCGAGCGCCTGGGGCTCGACTTCCAGTTCGTGATGATCGGTCCCCAGGTGCGTCGCCGCCAGCCGGGCATACTCCCGCTCGTCGAACGATTTGACCGGGAACCCAATCGAAAACGTCTGCACGGGGCGGGACGAAAGCTGCTGCATCAACCCGGCGATGATCGTCGAGTCGACCCCCCCTGAAAGAAACGCTCCCAGCGGAACGTCGCTGCGCAACCGCAACTGCACCGCCTCTTCGAGGGTCGACCGCAACTGGCGGCGGGCCTCGCTGCGGGTCCGGGGAACCGGGGGACGGTCGGCATCCGCTGCGCTCTCGACCGGTTTTCGTCCCCCGCGCTCGAACCCCGGACTCCAGTAACGCTCCACCTCCAATCGCCCAGCCTGCCAGACTGCCCGGTGGGCCGGAGGTAACTTGGCGAACCCCTGCAGGATCGAATGGGGGTGCGGGACATACTGGTATGTCAGGTATTCGAGCAGGGCCGGCGCATCGACCTCGCGGGGAACTCCGGGAACCGCCAAGAGCGACTTCAACTCGCTGGCGAACATCAGCCGTCCCGGCTCGTGGCGGTACACCAGCGGCTTCTTGCCCAGCCGGTCGCGCGCCAGCAACAGCCGTTGTCGGGGCTCGTCCCAGATCGCGAAGGCGAACATTCCCCGCAACACGTCGACACACCCGGCCCCCAACTCTTCGTAGAGGTGGATGATGGTCTCGGTGTCGCTGTGGGTGCGGAAGCGGTGTCCGCGGGAGATCAGCCCCGCCTGCAGCTCCCTGTAGTTGTAGATTTCCCCGTTGAAGACGATCCAGATGGTGCGGTCTTCATTGGCGAGCGGTTGGTGTCCGGTCGAGAGATCGATGATCGACAGCCGCCGGAACCCGAAGGCCGCCCCCGGCCCGGCCGCCACTTCCACGGGGGTGACCCCATTCCATTCCCGGCCACTCAGGCCCGAGAAGTAATACCCCGCGTCATCCGGGCCACGGTGCACCAGGGCGTCGGTCATCCGCCGCAGAATCCCGGGAGCGAGAGGCGGTGTCTCCCCCGTCCAGACCATGCCCGTTATGCCGCACATGGTTCCCTCGTCGGGGTCAGCGTGCGGTACAGGTCGAGATGCGCCTGCACCATCCGCTCGACGGAGAATTCCGCGCCGATCCGTTCCCGCCCCGCCGCCCCCATCCGGCGCGCCAGCAGGGGATCGAACAGCAGGCGATCGGCGAACTGGGTGAAGGCCGCCCGATCTCCCACCGGCACCAGAAACCCGGTTTCGTTCATCACCACCAGTTCGCGGTTGGGAGGAATGTCGCTCGCCACGACGGGCAGCCCGTACGACATCGCCTCCATGACGCTGTTCGACATCCCCTCGAAATCGCTGGCGAGCCAGAACAGGTCACTCGCGGCCAGAATGCGCCCCACGTCGGGGCAGTGCCCCAGAAACCGTACATGCTTTTCCAGCCCCAATCCCCAGGCGAACTCCTGCAGCCGGGACCGCTCGGGACCATCCCCCGCCACCAGGAACAGCACATTGGCGCGGGTCGCCCGAATCAACTCGAACGCCCAGATCAGATCGTCGACCCGTTTCTGCCGGGCCAGTCGACCGGTGAAGCACACCACCGGCAACTGCGCGGGAATCTCCAACTCGCGCCGCACCGCCTCCCGGTCGGGTGTCTCGCGGGGAAGCTCGACGCCATTGGGAATGACCAGCATCCGCTCGGGTGGAAATCCCTGGTCGCGGTAAAACGCGGCCACGCTCTGCGAGTTGGCGAGCAGCCGGGTGGTGCGGGAGATCAACGCCCGGTCGACCTGGAATTGCCAGCCCGCCTTCCAGCTGTCGACGCACCGTTCGGAAACGACGATCGGGTAAGGGGGGCTCGAACCTGCCGCCAGGCGGCCATACGCATTCCCCGCGAACAGCCACGTGTGCAGGATGTCCGGAGTCCACTCCCGCAGCAGTCGGCGCAGACGCCAGAGACACACCGGATCAAACCGCAACCGCTTCCCCAGCACGGTTACGGGAATGCCCGCCCGTTCCAGGTCCGTCTGATAAGGGCCTCCCCGGGTCAGGCAGCAGACCCGGACCTCACATTCGGGGCGCGGCAGTCCCGTCGCCAGCAGCATCAATTGCTTTTCGGCACCAGACCGGTCGAGCGTGGGAATCAGCAGCAGTACCCGCATGGTTTCAGCATTCTATCGACTGCCGAAACTCCAGCCCACCAGCCCGCCTGTTTCCCCGGGATGGCCAGACCTCTGCCCATCGCTGGCGGCAGACTTTCCCGCCGCCGTCCAGAGGCCCCTCCCCCGCGGTCACTCCGGGCCGGCGGGATCCTCAGGCGGCTCTGGCTTCGAGACCACAATTCCCCGGCGCAGCAATTCGTCCACCAGGGTCTCGACGAAAATCTCACAGCCATGCGCTGTAAAATGGCAGACGTCGTTGAAATTCACCGCCGTCTTTTCCAGCGCGGCCTCCTGGTCGACGAAGATCACCTCGGGATGCGACCGGGCACTGTCGACAATCACCTCATTGTGGACCGCCACGGCGTTTTGCACCTGATCGGCCGGTCCCCAGATGTCGGTTGGCGAGATGTGCAGACAGTAATCCAGTGCGAGGTTCTTGAACTTCGTCTGGTCATAGTGCGGCTCGAAGTACGTCGCGAATTTCATCAACACCAGGGGCTCTTCGCGCGCCAGAGCCAGTTTCTGGATCTCCGCCAGGTTGGCCCGCAGCGAATCGGCACTGCGCACGGTCTGGCCATAAGGGAGCCAGTCGGCCCGCGGGTCTCCTCGTGACACCATCTGGTCCGACCACAGCAGACGCTGGCAGACGGTCACCAGAAACCGGCACGTCATCGGCAGGGCCCAGCGGGCCCGCCCATGGTAAGGGGCCACGGCATTGGCCGAGAGATACCAGCCAAAGTGAGAGTAATCCTCCCGAAACACCTCGGGCGGACAATTGTTGGCGCGCGTCTCATTGATGTTGTCGTAAACCACCACCAGATCGAACCGCGCCTGTTCCACCGCCCGGTACTTCAGCACGCTGTCCCGCGACATGTGCCCGGCTTCGGCGAGATTGAATGTCCGCACGGGGCGCCGTAGCACGCGCGTCAGCCGCTCCTTCAGCATCAGCTCGATGGGGCCAAAGTCGGGATGCAGGGTCGACGCCCCCAGAAACAACACGTCGAAAGGAAGGTCGTCGGATCGGGGTTGGCGCTTGTCGACTTTCCGCAATCCCGGATAGAGCGAGTACAACACGCGACTGGGGTCCGTCAGCGGCACCCCGCCGCGCAGATTCCAGAACAGACGGGACCCCAGTTCTCCCGAAACCAGGGTCACCACCGTCACCAGCACCAGCCGAAACATCCACAGCCGGGCGCCACGGGGCCCCCGGCGCGGTCGGGACGCAGGAGACAAGGCGTGGGGCGTCGGGCTCGACACATCAGGCAGACTGTTCGACACGGGAAGACTCGACTCCGTTCATTGCCTGCGGTGCGAGTTCCCTCGCGCGGCCGCCCTCAGACTGGTCCCTGCAATCGGTCGAGCCACCCCGACCAGGCCACCCGGCTTCCAGGCAGCGCTCCAGGAAAAGTCCCGACACCACGCAGACAGGCCAACGACCCGTCGGGAGAACAACCGGGCGACTCCCCCCCGGGCTGCAAATTCTTTCAGGCGATCTGCAAACCGTCAACGGGAATTCGGCCCCGATGAGTTCCCGGGGTCAGTCCCCGGGGCGATGTCGCGATGGAAACTGCCGGGGGGCCATGCCTCGGCCCAGACGCCCCCGGTGCGGGATCCTCAGCCGCGCTCGGTGCGTCGCCGCATGTAGTACCGCTGCACTTCGGCCACACACGACTGCCCGGCGGGATTGGTCACCGAGCAGCGCGCCTCGGAGGACTGGGCCCGCTGGACACACGCGCGGGTCCGCGCGACTCCCCCCTCGGTCAGGTCTTGCTCGATGTCCGCGGCCGTCAATCCGAAGCAGGCACACAGCGGGGCCGCGGGATCCTTCGGCCACACCGGCCGGGAAAGCTGCGACACCTGAACCGAACGGCCAAATGCGTCGAAATACACGATTTCACACCGGTCGAATCCGCAAAACCAGGCCGACTCGGTCAGTCCCAGCCGCTGCCCGGGCGTGAGCTGGGCCGCGAGCGTGTCGGGCAAGACCTCCTGACCAGGCGAGTCGCAACCAGGGCAGCGCGGGGCGACATCGTCCGATTCGCGGACAAACGCCTTGTTCATCCCTGCCCCCCCAACAGGTGTCGGTTGGCCATCGAGATTCCCGAAAACATCGCCCCCACAATCCCCAGCATCCCCTGGTCGGTGCCACACAGGAACAGGTTCGACAGCTGGGTGGTTCCATCCCAGTGCTTGTCGGGGGTCCCGTAGACGCAGCCATTGAGATGCCCGGTGTACTTCCGGATGGTCCGCGGAGAAAACGTGTCGAGATCGACGATTTGCGGCCGGAAGTCGGGAATGTGCTGCAGCGCGGCTGCGAAGATCCGCTGGTTCCAGAGCTGCTTCTGCGACTGGTAGGTCGCCTCGTCGGGCTGTTCAAACCAGAACCGGTTGTTGGCCATCACCGTCAGACGCAGGGTGTTCTCCTCCAGCGGCTGGTCGTAGGCGAAGTTGTTCGGACTGCAGATCACCCCGCTGTCGACATGACACGGCTCAGCCGGGTTCGCGTATTGGAACCGGGGCCGGCTGCAGTAGAACAGCGTCGTCTCGGGAATCCCCAGCTCGGCCGGGGGAGTCTGCAGAGTGGCGATCGATTCGAAAAAGGTCAGTTCCCCCACCCGGTCGGAAGACAGGGTGTCGCGGGCGGGGTCGCCCTCGTCGGCACACAGCCGAGTGGTTTCCACACTCCCCGCCGAGGAGAGAATACTTTCGGATTCGAGGCGGGTCCCATCGTCGAGGATCACCGCCACCGCCCGACCCTCCCGCGACTCAATATGGCGGACACCCGCCCGCAGCCGCAGTTCGCCTCCCAGTTGCCGGTAGCGCTTCGCCAGCAGGGCCAGAATCCGCCGCACCCCTTCGTAGGGGCGGGCGAAACCGTCCCGATAGACACTGCGGAAGAGAATGAGAAACTGCGTCAGCTCGACATCCTGCGGCGAGGCGCTGCCGTAGAACAGCACCGGGTACAGCAGCATGTCGATCAGCAGAGGATCACGCAGGTATTGCCCCAACAGTCCGCGGCCGGTCTGATCGCGGGGAAACGCGGTCCCCCACGGCTGCTCTTCGACAAATCGAACCAGTTGCCGGAAGCCCTCGATCTCGGAGGGAAAGCGATCGGCGATCTCCGACTCCAGCAACCCGGGGTCGTTCCCGAACCGCAGCGTCACCCCGGGAAAACTGATCTTCGAACCGCATTGGGGGAAGAAGCCAAAGTCGTCCCAGCTGAATCGCAGTTGCCGGAGGATCCGGGGAAGCGGCCCCGATTTGCTCCCCCGGGGGTTGTAGTTGGTGACGGCGTGCAGGCCGACGTCATGATTCCGGCCCCGCAGGCGGTAGAACGAATTCAGCCCGCCAATTGTGGTGTGCCGTTCGAGCAGGCAGACTTTTTTTCCGAAGTGGGCCAGGCGAATTCCCGCCGCCAACCCCGACAGTCCTGCCCCAATGATGATCGTGTCGTAACTCACGCTGGGCCGCCCATCAGCTCAGAACCAGACGGTCGAAGCAAAACGACTGGAGAGACCACCCCCCGCTTCCCGGGATCGTCTTCCCCCAGGTCGCCCCGATTCCGGTCCCCGCTGTCCCGATCGCCACGTTGTCGCGACCCTGTTTTGACGCGACAAGGTGCGGTCCGCGAGTTGGTTTCCCGGATCCGCCTCACTGCCGCTGGAACCTCTCCCCGGCCGCTGTCAGCGAGGGGCCGGGCAATTGGGCACACACAGTGCGACGCAGGCCAAACCAGACCCCACAATCGAGGCCCACTCAGGCGTGGGCCTTCACGTCCTTCATCAGGGGGGTCAGATACTTGACCGCCCCTCCCATGGTGGCGAGATGGGGATAATCGTCTTCAGGAATCTGCACCCGGTACTGCTTGCGCAATTCCATCACAATGTCGAGGAAGTCCATGCTGTCGAGCTCGATCTGCTCCCGGAACGGCACTTCGTCCCGCAGCCCCGAGAGGTCTTCATCGGGGACAATCCGGGACAGAATGTCGAGCAGGACTTGGCGAATCTCTTCAGGCTGCATTTCCTCGAACTCCACGGGCCGATCGGTTCGGCCCAAATCAGCGGTCACACACTCGACACAGACAATCTGGGGAGGCCATTCCTGACCAC
>JBKDUK010000220.1:0-2792 GCA_046339535.1 Planctomycetaceae bacterium
GGCCCCCACCCTCACCGCCGCCGGCGGAGAGCCTCTGGAAAACCACGAGACGAAGCTGCGAGTCATGGCAACGATCACCGTCGATGGAAAAGACATCGAGATTGGCGACAACGAGCGTCTGAACGTGATTCAGGCGGCCGATCGGGCCGGGGTGTCGATCCCGTTCTATTGCTGGCATCCCGGGCTGAGTGTGGTAGCCAGCTGCCGGATGTGCCTGGTGGAAACCGGGACCAAGAACAAGGAGACGGGTGAGATCTCGATGATGCCCAAGTTGGTCCCGGCGTGTCAGACGCCGGCCAAGGATGGCACCGTAGTCGTGACCGACAGTCCCAAGGTGAAGGCCAACCAGAACTTTGTGCAGGAGGGGATTCTGCTCGATCATCCGGTCGACTGCCCGATCTGCGATCAGGCGGGGGAGTGCTGGTTGCAGGATTACTATTTCGATTACGGCCACAAAGAGCGGCGGGCCGACATTCATCCCTTCACCAGCAAACGGCGGGACCTGGGCACCCACGTGAGCCTGTTCGCCGACCGCTGCGTGATGTGCAGCCGGTGCGTACGGTTCACCCGCGAAGTGTCGGGTGGGGGCGAATTGATGGTGATCGATCGCGGCAGTCATGCCGAAATCGATGTTTTCCCGGGCTTCCCGCTCGAGAACAAGCTGTCGGGGAATGTGAATGACATCTGCCCGGTTGGCGCACTCTGCTCGACCGATTTCCTGTATCAGCAGCGGGTTTGGTTCCTGGAGGCGCAGGACAGTGTCTGCACGCGGTGCAGCACCGGGTGCGCCACCCAGATGCACGTCAACCAGGATCACCTCTACCGGATTCAGCCCCGGTACAATCCCAACGCCAACGATTGGTGGATGTGCGACATCGGGCGGTACGAAAATCAGTTCGTCAACGCCCTTGAGCGTCTGGATGGTCCCCGGTTGAAGAACGCGACGGGGTTCGAGGCCCTCGAGTGGAGCGAGGCGTTGCGCGAAGCGCATGGGCGGGTCGCAGACGTCGCACTGCAGCATGGAGGCCGGCATCTCGCCTTTGTGTTGTCTCCCTTCCTGACGTGCGAAGAAGCCTATCTCGCGGCCCGTTACGCGACCGGCATTCTGCCCGATGTGACGCTGGTGGTGGGGAAGGTTCCCGTTGTCGGCCAGGATGAGAAATTCAAGGGGGGATTTACGATCCGGGCCGAGAAGTGCCCCAACCGCCTCGGAGTCGAAGAGATCGCCCGCGGACTGGGGAAGCATGTTCTGGACTGGAACGGGCTGTTGGCGGCGATTGGGGCGGGGGAGATCCGCGGGGCGTGGGTCACCGGGGGCTATCCCGAGGCCTGGATTGACGATGCCGAAGCGGCCACGTTCGAACGGCTCGAGTCACTGGTTGTGCAGGACATCCTCCCCTCCCCCCTGGCGCGGCGGGCGCAGGTCGTACTCCCCGGGGTGACCGCCTTCGAAAAAGACGGGTGCTACGTCAATCACAGCGGGGTGATCCAGGCGACGTCGTGGGGTCTGCGTCCGCGGGGTGGAGCCCATGTGGATGGGCAGATCTTTTCCGATCTGCTGAAACGGACCGGACTCTTCCAGTCGGCCGAAGTGCTGAAGGAACTGGCAGGAGCGGTGCCGTTTTTCGCCCGGTGTGCCGAGGGAGTTCCTCCCGCCGGACTGAACCTGGTGACCGGCCAGGAGAAGCGGCCCTTCTCGACCGAATTGGGAACAGTGTCGCATCCGACCCCGACCTTCCGCAGCGAGGCGTCCCGGATGCTCGAAGTCGAGTCTCCGACTGTGTAACCTTGCCCCGTGGCCGGCTCGGCCCGGTGGGCTGGGGGGAAGTGGGGCCGGGTGTCCGGCACACGTTTCGGAATGCTTGGATGTACAACGATTGGATGTCCAGAGACCATGTCTGAGTGGCTTGAACCGCTGATCAAAATCGCCTTGGTGGTCGGTGCCTCGCAGGCGGCCGTCGCCTACCTGGTGCTGGTGGAACGGAAGGCGGCCGCCTACTTGCAAGATCGGCTCGGCCCAAACCGGGTCGGGCCCTGGGGACTGTTGCAGCCGCTGGCCGATGGATTGAAGTTCATCCTGAAGGAAGAGATTGTTCCCGATGGTGCGGACCGCTGGCTGTTCCTGCTGGCCCCGCTGGCAATCCTGGCGACAGCAACGTTTGTATTTGCCACCATCCCGTTTGGGTATGTCGTACCCGGACCGGGAGGGCAGCCGATTGCCCTGACGATTGCTCCGAACTCTGACATTGGCCTGCTCTTCGTCTTCGCGGTCGGCAGCCTGGGGGTCTATGGAGTGATCCTGGGGGGCTGGGCGTCGAACAGCAAGTACAGTCTGCTGGGAGGTTTGCGATCCAGCGCGCAGCTGATCAGCTACGAGATTCCGCTGGGGTTGTCGGTGATTGGCGTGCTGCTGTTCGCCGGTTCGCTCAACATGGAAACGATCATGACCGAGCAGGCCCGCTCGGGCTGGTGGTGGGTGGCGGTGCAACCCCTGGGGTTCGTGGTGTTCATGGTCAGCGGGTGTGCCGAGGCAACCCGGCTTCCCTTCGACCTGCCCGAGTGCGAACAGGAATTGATCGCCGGGTATCATACGGAATACACCGGCATGAAGTTTGGCATGTTCGCCTTTGCCGAATACCTGCACATGATCACCATTGCATTCCTCGCGGTGATCCTGTTTTTTGGCGGCTGGCACTTTTGGGGCTTGGCACCGTACACCGAGGCCAACGAGGTGGGACTGTTCGGGGCATTGATCCGGGTGATCGTGCTGAATGTCAAAGTTCTGCTGATGA
>JBKDUK010000221.1:0-3708 GCA_046339535.1 Planctomycetaceae bacterium
GCGGGAGGTCGACCGCAGTCTGAAACGGCTGCGGACCGACACCATCGACCTGTACATCATCCACTGGCCCGACAAGGAAGTGCCTCTGGAAATGACCCATGGGGCACTCGAAACCGCGGTGAGGCAGGGGAAGATCCGGTCATTTGGGGTGTCGAACCATGCGGCCTGGCAGATGGCCGAACTGCAGGCGCAGTCGGCCCGGTGGGGTTGGCCGCGGGTGGTCTCGTCGCAGATTCCCTTCAGCCTGTTGCGGCGCGAATTCCAGCACGATCTGGATTATTGCCAGCTGCGAAACATCGCGGTGACTCCCTACCAGAGCCTGCAGGGGGGGCTGTTGACGGGCAAATACCGCCGGGGGGAGGCTGCCCCCGCCGATTCGCGGCTGGCCGAAAAACCACAGTGGATGTGGGCGTTGAACGACGCGCTGTTCGACAAGCTGGAGGCGGTGGAGCGGCTGGCCCGCGAGGTGGGCACCTCGCCGGCGAAGTACGCCCTCGCCTGGACGCTGACGCAGCCGGCGATGACCTCGCTGATTGTGGGGGTCAAAACGGTCGCCCAGATTGAAGAGGCGCTGGCCGCACTAGACGTGTCGATTCCGGCGGAACATTTTCCCCAGATCGACGCCGCCTGTCCTCCCCCGTGGAGACAACCCGACCCCCTGCGGGGCTGAACCTCAGGCAGGAACGGCACATGCGGCCCGCCGGTCGAGTCGGCGGCGACCCATTGTCGAAAAGCTGGCTGGGTCAGTGACCCGAATTGGCAGAGATGGCTTGTGGGCGCGACCCGCGCTGGTGGGAAGCAGCCAGTCGGGCCAGACTCCCGCGGCTGGAACTGGAAACTCACCCCGACTCACACTGGAAGGACATCATGAAGATCACCCATGTCGAGATCATTCCCCTGGTGGGGGCCACGGTGGATGGGGGCTGGCCCCAGGGGCACGAGAAGAAAGAAAACCTGCACACCCTGTTGGAAGTGCACACCGACCAGGGCATTCGCGGGGTGGGGAGTGTCTTCACCTCCGGGGCGCTGGTGGAGGGGGCGATGGGGCTGTTGTGGCCCCTGCTGCGGAATGAGTCGGGGCTGGAACCCGAGCGGGTGACTGAGAAACTGCGGCAATCGACCTTCTGGCAGGGGCGGGGGGGCTCGGTCGAGCACACGATCAGCGGCCTCGACATTGCCCTGTGGGACATCTTCGGCAAGGCGTGCGGTCAGCCGGTCTCGCGGCTTTTGGGGGGGAATTACCGCGACCGCATCAAGCCGTATGGGTCCATTCTCTTCGACGAGCCCGCCGCACTGCGGGCCAAGCTCGAAGATGTGGTTTCGCGAGGTTTCAAGGCGATCAAGATGGGTTGGCGGCCGTTTGGGCGGCGCGACCGGAAGTTCGACGAACTGCTGGTGCGGACGGCCCGCAATACGGTGGGAGAAGAAATCGAGCTGATGGTCGATGCGGGGGGGAGCGAGCAGTTCTGGCCCCACGGGCTGAACTGGGCCCGCGAGACGGCGAAGATGCTGGCCAACTACGACATCACCTGGTTTGAAGAGGCTCTGCCCCCCGACGACATCGAGGGATACATCGAGCTGACGAAGCAGTCTCCCGTGCCGATCTCGACGGGCGAAGTGCTGACCCGGCGGCAGTCGTTCATTCCCTGGATCGAGCGGCGGGCGGTCGACATCATCCAGCCCGACTGCACGAAGAACGGTGGGCTGTCGGAATCGCGGAAGATCGCTTGGTACGCCTTCGACCACAATGTGCTGATGGTGTCGCACGGGTGGAACACCGCCATCGGCGTGGCCGCCGATCTGCAACTGGCGGCTGCCCAGCCGGTGGCCCGCTACGTCGAGTACCTGACCCCCTGCGAATACATCGAAGAGCTGACCACCGAGCCGTTTGTGATCGACGACGATGGCTTTCTGAAGATTCCGCAGAAGCCCGGGCTGGGTATTGAACTCGATCACGACAAGCTGAAGAAGTTTCGCGTCTGATGAAGGTCCTGCACGGGTTTGATGACCCCGCCACGCGGCATGGGTACGTGGCCATCGGCAATTTTGACGGGGTGCACCGGGGGCATCAGGCGATGTTCCAGACGCTCTGCGCCCGCGCGCGCCAGGCGGGGGTGCCGGCGGTGGTGGTGACCTTCGATCCCCACCCGGTGGCGGTGCTGCGCCCCGAGGCGGCCCCGCAGCCGCTGATGTCGCTGGCCGACCGGCTGGCGCATATCGGCGCCTGTGGTCCCGACGCCACGATTGTGCAGGCCACCACCCCGGCGTTTCTGCAGTTGTCGGCACGGGAGTTCTTCGACCAGATCGTGCGGGGGCGGCTGGCGGCGCGGGGGGTAGTTGAGGGGGAGAACTTCCGGTTTGGCCGGGGGCGCGACGGCACCGTGCAGCAACTGGCCGCGTGGTGCCGGGCGGAAGGGCTCGACTGTGAGATCATTCCCCCGGTGCTGGTGGAGGGGCGGTCGGTCTCGTCGTCGGCGATCCGGCGTCTGATTGGGGAGGGGGAGGTGGCGGCGGCCGCCGAACTGCTGGGAAGGCCACACCGCGTGCGGGGGGAGGTCGTACATGGCGAGGCGCGCGGAGGGAAACTGGGTTTTCCCACCGCCAACCTGGCGGGAGTGCCGACCTTGTTGCCGGCCGAGGGGGTCTACGCGGGCTGGGCCCATACCCCGGCGGGACGATGGGGGGCGGCGATCAACCTGGGCCCCAATCCGACGTTTGGGGTGAGTGAGCGGAAATTCGAGGTGCATCTGCTCGATTTCCAGGGGGATCTGTATGGACAGCCGCTGGAAATCGAGTTTCTGGCCCGCCTGCGGGGGACGGTGCGGTTTGCGGGAATTGAGGCCCTGCTGACACAGATTCGTGCCGATGTGGCGGCGGCCCGCGACCTGACGACCGGCCGTTAGCTCCCCGCCGATCGCGACTTGTCCGGGGAGGAATCTTTCCGCCGTGAGCCTTCCCCAGTGGGCTTGCTGGCCGAGTCGTTGGGGGGACTCTGGTCCGCGCGCCAGACGACTGTGGAGCGATTCTCAGCCGGTCTGGATCGCCCCTGGGCGTCTTCGTCGCCGGAGGGGGCAAGTCCACGGCCGGGATCGGTTGTTTCGCACTGCACCGCAACTACCCAACCGTTCCGAAGATCATTAGCATGCCCGCATGACTGTCGATTGGAACGGACTGGCCGAGTTGATGCGGCGGCACGAGAAATTCGTGCTGACGACCCACGTACGTCCGGATGCCGACGCCCTGGGTTCCCAGCTTGGTTTTGCCGGGCTGCTGCGGCACCTGGGGAAGCAGGTCAAGATCATCAATGCGTCGGCGGTCCCCCCGCGGCTGAAGTTTCTGGATCCGGATGGCGAGTGCGGGCAACTGGGGCCCGATTGGTCGGAACAGAGCGTGTTGGAAGCCGACTGCCACGTGATTCTCGACACGAGTTCGTGGGTCCAACTGGCCGAACTGGGAAAGCTGTTCAAGAAGACCAGTGCGGTGAAGGTGGTGGTCGATCACCACGCCAGTGCCGACGACCTGCACGCCATTGACTTCAAGGACGTGACGGCGGAGGCGACGGGCTCTATGGTGTTCGATCTGGCCGAGAGCCAGGGGTGGCCCCTGACCCCCACGATGGCGCGGGCACTGTACTGTGCGATCGCGACCGACACGGGGTGGTTCCGGTTTCCCTCGACGACCAGCGCGACGATGCGGCGGATCGCCGGG
>JBKDUK010000222.1:0-4330 GCA_046339535.1 Planctomycetaceae bacterium
TTCGCGCACACCGGAGCAGTCGCTGGCTCTGGCCGCGTGGGTCATCCAGCGGAAGGCGGATGACGAACTGCGGCGGCTGCCACCGCCCCAGCAACTCTACGCCGCCGCCCCCGTGGCGCAGAACGAGCGGGGAACGATTACCATCGCCACTCCCCGCGAAATCCGTATTCTCAAGCGGGGCAATCTCGAGCAGCCGGGAGAGGTGGTTGGGCCCGGATCCCTGTCGGCCGTCACGGCGCTGCCCGCCCGGTTCTCCCTGGAGACACACCCGTCGGAAGCCGACCGGCGAGCGGCTCTTGCCGAGTGGATCGTTCATCCCAACAATCCTCTCACCTGGCGCAGCATCGCCAACCGGGTCTGGCAGTATCACTTTGGAATTGGGCTGTGCGACACCCCCAGCGACTTCGGCCGGATGGGGGGCCAACCCAGCCATCCCGAATTGCTCGACTGGCTGGCATGTGAAGTACGCGATGGGGGAGGATCCCTCAAGCACCTGCACCGGTTGATCTGCCTGAGTGATGCCTATCGCCAGGTGTCGGTCTCGCGGTCCGACCTGACCGCAGCCGACCCCGACAATCGCCTGCTGGCCCGCATGTCGTCGCAGCGGCTCGATGCCGACGCCTACCGCGATGCTGTCTTGCAGGCCAGCGGCCGCCTGAACAACCTGCAGGAAGGTCCGGCCGTCGCTCATTTCTCCAGCCGTCCCGGGGCTCAACTGACCCCCTACCTCGACTACAGCGACTTCGACTGGAACGGCCCGCAGGCCACCCGCCGCAGCATCTACCGCGTGGTCTGGCGTGGCATTCCCGATCCCGTCTTCGACGCGCTGGATTTTCCCGATCTGGGGCTGTTGGCTCCCACCCGAGGCTTCTCGGCTTCTCCCCTGCAGGCGCTCACGCTGCTGAATAACCGGTTCGTGCTGCACCATGCCGCGCATCTGGCGAAGCGGGTTCAGGCTGAGGCCAGCGATCTGCCGGCGCAGATTGCCGCCGCGGTCCGTCACACCTGGCAGCGTGAGGCCACTGCCGAAGAACTGGCCCAATTCCAGCCTCTTGCTGACGCTCACGGGCTCGACGCCGTTTGTCGACTGCTCTTGGCCAGCAACGAATTTCTCTTCGTGGATTAGCGAGATGCCACACGCAGGCGGCACACGGCGCGACTGGCTGCATCAGGCGGGGGGAGGGTTCGGGGCCCTGGCTCTCAATGCCTGGCTGCAGCACGAGGCGTTCGCTCAATCAAATCGGCCCGGGTTGAACGGCGGGATGCATCACCCGGCGAAGGTCAAACGGGTCATCCAGTTATTTATGAATGGGGGCGCGAGCCCCATGGATCTCTTCGACTACAAGCCCGAGTTGATCCGCCTGCACGGCCAGATGCTGGGCCCCAAGGAAAAGCCCGAGGGCTTTACCGCCCCCGCCGGGGCCGTCATGAAGAGTCCCTTCGAGTTCCAGCAGCATGGTGAGACCGGACGCTGGGTCAGTTCGCTGTTCCCCCACCAGGCACAGGTGGTGGATGAACTGGCCTTCCTGATGGCGATGGCCAGCAAGACCAACGTGCATGGTCCGGCCAGCTACATGCAGAACACCGGGTTCATCCTGCCGGGATTTCCCTGCCTGGGGGCCTGGATCTCGTACGCCCTGGGGTCAATCGCCGACAATCTGCCGACGTTTGTCGTGCTTCCCGACCCTCGGGGCCTGCCCTACAACCAGAAGGGGAATTTCAGTGCGGGATTCCTTCCCGCCCGGCATCAGGGAACCGTGGTTGACGCGGCCCGACAGCCCCCCATTCCCGATCTGTTCGCCGATCCCCAGGCGTTCCCATTCGCTACGGGGGAGGCCGACCGGGCCACGGTCGAACTGCTGCAGACCATCAACCGGCAACACGCGAAGCAACGTCCTGACGACACCCGACTCGAAGCCCGGATTGCTGCTGGTGAGCTGGCGGCCCGCATGCAGTTGAGCGCGCCCGAGGCGTTCGACCTGACCCGCGAAACGCAGGAGACCCAGGCCGCCTATGGTCTCGATCAGCCTGACACCGCCGACTACGGACGCCGCTGCCTGCTGGCGCGTCGGCTGATCGAACGCGGAACCCGGTTTGTTCAGGTCTGGAGCGGTCCGCAGGGGGCGGCCAACAACTGGGACAACCACGGCAGCATTCCCCGCGAACTTCCCCCCATCGCCAAGAGTGTCGACCAGCCCATTGCCGCACTGGTGCGCGATCTGAAGGCCCGGGGTCTCTTCAGCGACACCCTGCTGATCTGGACCACCGAGTTCGGCCGGACCCCGTTCGCCCAGGGAGGCGATGGCCGGGATCACAATCGCGGCACGTTCGTCACCTGGCTCGCCGGGGCGGGAATCCAGGCGGGGGCCACCCACGGGAAGAGCGACGACCTCGGCTACGAGACAGCCGAGGGGAAAACAATGTGCTACGACCTGCACGCCACCATTCTGCATCTGTTGGGAATCGACCACGAGAAACTGACGTTCCGCAACGCAGGAATCGACCGCCGGCTGACCGACGTGCATGGACACGTGATTGAGGAAATCCTGACCTGATTGTTCGGCTGGGTGGGCACGACGCAGGCCCTCTCCCGATTCCGGTCCAACCGGACGACTGCGAGACACGGCGCGATCGCCGACCATTCCTCAGCGAGCCGGCTGGCTTTGGCCCAGCCGCTGTCGTGCACGCGCAGTGGTGCCACCAGTCTCGGCTGGTCCACCTCAGGCAAGAATCGCGTCGATGACCCGGCCGTGAACGTCAGTCAGACGATAATCGCGCCCCGCGTGCCGGAATGTCAGCCGCTCGTGGTCCAGACCCAACAGGTGCAGAATGGTCGCGTGGAAGTCGGGCATGGTCACCTTGTTCTCGGCCACGTAGTACCCGAAGTCGTCAGTCTGCCCGTAGGCCATTCCCCCCTTCACTCCCCCACCCGCCAGCCAAATGCTGAAGGCATGCGGATGATGGTCGCGGCCGTCGTTCCCCTGGGCGGCTGGCGTCCGGCCAAACTCGGTCGCGAAGACCACCAACGTGCTCTCGAGCAACCCCCGCGACTTCAGATCGGCCAAAAGTGCGGCCACCGGGCGGTCGACCTTGGCCGCGTTGGACGTGTGGTTGTTCCGCAAATCGCCGTGGGCGTCCCAGTAGTTGCGCGGATAGCTGTAGTTGACCTGCACGAACCGCACCCCCGCCTCGACACACCGGCGGGCCAACAGGCACTGGCGGGCGAACTCATCGGTGGGCTCGGTCCCCACTCCGTACTGGGACTGCGTCGCGGCCGTTTCGCGCTCCAGATCGAACACCACGGGGGCCTCGGACTGCATGCGATACGCCATCTCGAACGCCGCGATGCGGGCGTCGAGCCGTGGGTCGCCCCCCACCTCGGCGGCATGCCGACGATTGCGGCGGGCCAGCAGATCGAGTTGCAGCCGTTGCCGCTGCGGAAGATCCGCCGGAACCAGCCCCGAGAGCCGGGCGTCTTTGAAATTCGTGCTGCCATCTCCAATCCGGGTCCCCTGGAAACTCGCGGGCAGAAACGCCGAGCCATAGTTCTGCGTCCCTCCGTGATAGAGAGACGGGCTGAGGCTCAGAAACCCGGGCAGACTCTGGTTCTCGGTCCCCAGGCCGTAGAGGGTCCAGGCCCCCAGGCAGGGCCGGGCGAACACTCCGCTTCCCGTGTTGATGTTCAGCAAGGCCGGTCCATGCGAGACCTGGTCGCCGCCGTTCATCGAACGGATCACACACAGGTCATCAGCCATCGCACCAATCTGGGGGAACAGTTCGCTCACCTCGAGCCCACTCTGGCCATGCTTCCGGAACTTCCAGGGAGAGGCCAGCAGGTTTCCCGTGGGGGCGAACTCGAACTTCGGCTTCGCGATCGGCAGGGGCTGACCATTCATCTCGGTCAGCTTTGGTTTGGGATCGAACGAATCAACGTGCGAGATCCCTCCATGCATGAACAGAAAAATCACCTGTCGGGCGGTGGCGGGAAAGTGCCCTCCCCGTGTCGCCAGGGGTTCGGCGGCGGCCCCCGGCGTCTCTGTGGCCAGCAACCCCTGCAGAGCCAACTGTCCAAACCCCAGGGCCGACGCCGCCAGCCACTCACGGCGAGCCAGCGTGACGGGCCGCCGCTTGAACGAATCGGAGTGAAGCGCGTCTGTCATGAACTCATTCCACATAGAGAAATTCGTTGCAGCACAGCAGCGTCTGGCAGTAGCTTTGCCAGGCGGCGAGGCGACGGGCCGTGGGCTCGGCCGCTGGGTCGGCCGAGACATTCTGGGCCGCCGCCAGAAATTCGCGGGCTTCCGACAGTTCCGCTGGGAGAGCCGGGCGG
>JBKDUK010000223.1:0-6304 GCA_046339535.1 Planctomycetaceae bacterium
CGGCCGAAGCGTTACCCCACTGGTTGGTGGCGGGAACGGTCCCAAGATTCGAAAAATCATCGACCATCAAAGTCGCCGCCTGTGCCTGACCCAGGCTCAGACCCACGACCACAGATGCCAGCCACACAAACGCTGACTTCAATTTCATGTGTCATCCCTCTCCTGAAGAACAAATCCGGCCAGACCCACAAATCTTCGAACCAACGATTCGTGGTCTATCCAGCCAATCTTGACCAGCCACCACAGCCGGTCAGTAAAAATTTATCTTCCATTCCACCGGGTTGCAACAGAAAACTGAAAATTTTTATACCCATCCTGCAGATTTCTTTTATCCCCCCAACCAAACCGACTCGAATTTCCAGGCTAAAAAAGATTTTGCTTTCCCGAAGTTGTCAAGCGATGGCTTGTTTCTCGCATTAAGAAATTTTTTGCCCTCGATCTGACCGGTTTGTCCGATCCAGATCCAAAGCATGCGTGCAACAGATCCCGCCCGCTCGGGATTCCAGCGCCGACCGATTCCGGACTGGAATCTATTTTCCCTGACCGCACTCCTGAGCGAACCGGTGCCGGCTCCACTTAAGCCCGCCCCTCCGATGAGGGACAGGCCATTTTCATCGCTGGTCTCAAATCTCCGCGGCAGGGTGGCATCACGGCCGCCGGGTTGCCTCTACGCAAACTCCCCCCAGCAGAGCCCGATTTGCCCCTCCTGAGTTCGCAATTTCCCGTTGTATCGGTCCCCCGGCTGGACTCTCTGTTCTGGGTTTTGCAGATCCAAAACCACTTCACCCAGGACCGTCCCCCTCGCCAATCCGGCTCAGCCTGCCGATTGGGGGCTCGGTTCGGATTTGGGGATCCAGCGCCGGTCCGCCGCTGGCTGGCCCGTTCTGTCTCGTCTGCCTGGCCCCCTGACCCTGAATGCAGGTCCTGAATCCGCCGAATCCGTTTCCCCAACTCATTGGAATGCCCCGCAGCCCGAACACGGCGCCCCGACGACGCGCTGTTTGGCGAGCTCTTTTCCCAGCTCAATCTCCCCGCCCATCCCGCTTGCCAAAACCAGATTTAACGAGGGGCTCGCGAGCCATGACCTCGCGTCAGCCAGCGAATCCTGAAATCAACAGGTGTTCACAGACAGGAGCGGCCTTTTTGATCTTTTGCCCGCCGTTCCAGACGACTCCGCTCGCTTATCGGGAATCGCGGCTGGCCTGGGTCGGCCTCACACGGAACTTCAGCAAAGGCCCCCGGGAGGGTCCCAGCAGCACCTGTGCCGGAGGATCTTCCTGGGCGTCCAGATGTTGCACCACGTGCCACGTGGCCTCGGCCCCCAACCCCGCGAACACCACCATGCTGAACCGGTCGTTGCGCGGATTGGGGCCGGCACAAATAACGGCGGTGGCCGGATCAATCCAGTTTCGGCCCCGAACCTGCAACGAGTTGGGGCCAAACCGCACCGGCAACCCCTGAGCCAGCGCCCCGGTCTGGGAATTGCTCTCCGGCCGGCCAATCAACAGCAGATGGTGGGACCGCAACTCCTCTTCCGTCACTTCGATGTCAGCTTTGATCGGCAGGGTGGCATTCGAGAACCGCCGGCCGATTTCCCGTTGCAACAGGCCGGCCGCCTCCTGTTGGGCGGCCTGATCACGCCGGGTGCCATACACAATCAAACTCCGTTCCGGCTGCTCCTCGAAGCTGAAAATATTCCAGCAGTTTCCCTCCTCATCGAAGGGATCCGGACGAGAGAGTTGAGACTCGAACCACCGGGCGGTCTCGTCTCCCAGATGGGCTCGCAGGTGGGACACAAAGGTCTGCGACGAGACCTCCTGACCGGCATGCCGGGTCCCAAATTCATCCAGGACCCGACGCAGCTCGGGCAGCCCGACCTTCTGCCGGAGCCGGTGCAACAGCCAGACCCCCTGTCCCTTGGCAATGTCGTACCAATCGCCGCGGGCGGTCTCCGCTTGCGTGGACCGCACCGGGACCTCGTTTCCCAACCGGCGGACTGCCCCCCGCCACCCGCTGAGGTGCTGGAACAACGCGAGATCGAGCAGGTCACTCTCGGACGTGCGCAGGGCTTGGCCATCGGCTTCGGCCTGCAGCGCCAACTCCAGCGCCACCACCTTCTCGTATTCAGCGAAGGCGGCGGCGAGCCACGTGTCGGCATCGGCGGCTGGCAGCAACGTGCCGTGCCAGGCAGGGGGATGGTCAAAATCGAAGGGGACTCGCGGGGCCTGGAATTCCGTCTCGATGTCTGCGATGCGTGCCACAACCGGTGGAGATCCCACCGGGTCGGCAACCGGAGGTGAGTCGACTTTCAGCAGGGTCCAATCGTTGCTGACGAGGGGCTGGATCGCGGGATATCCATCGCGATCTTGGGGAGCCGGGTCCCAGGTGCGCCCCAACGGCGGACCGAACAGGCCCCAACTCTGCAGCTTGCGGGCCAGATCCGCCGTGGTGAACTTGGCATCGCACGCGGGAAAGGCGGCGATGGGGGGGGTGGTGAAGGCCTCGAATCCAAACGCTTCGCCGATCTGTCCACGGTGCTGCTCGAAGAGCCGGATCCACGCGCTGTCGCGGGTGCGTGGATGGACCACCAGATTGGCCGGCTTGCCACGCAGATCGGGGGTGGTCTCCCGCAGCACCTCGGTGGAGCGGGGGGTATTGCAGCCCCAGTAGAAGCCGCGGGTTCCTCCCAGCCAATCTTCGCGGCTGCTGTGCCACAACCTCGAACTGCGGGTTCCCAGTTCGAACATCGCAATCTGGCTGGTGTTGATGTCGGCCAGCAGCCATTGGTTGGTGTAGAGCCCGTTGCTGCGGTCGGCCAGCCGCTCGACCGCCTGCTCAATGGTCGAGGCATACTGGACCGCCTGCCGGATCCGGGACGCCAGTGCCTGTCCCTCGGGATCGAAGTGGGTCTGCGTGATTGTGGTCTCGGCGATGATCAGCCCCGCCGCATTGAGGTAATAGTCGAGGCCGCTCTGGATCCCCCCCGGCGAAGTCTGAAAGACCAGCCGGTGACCGATCGTGGGTTGGATATCGAGCCAGACATTGAAATGGCGGACCTCATTGAGGCTCGACATGGTGATGTGGCCCAAGACCGGTCGGCCATCGGCGGTGGCGGGCCCGGTGGCGACAAAGGCGCTGCAGTGTTCCGTCGGTCTGGGGCGGGGAATCGAAAACTGGGGGCGCTCGAACCGCCGAGTTTCCAGGCCATGCGGGGTGGCCCGCAGGCTGTCGTCCAGGAAGGCGAGTTCCCCCCCCGAGTTGATGACGGCGATATCCAGCAGATCGAGACGGCGATTGGCAAACTTGCCCCCCGCCGCGGCGGCCCCATCGGCAATCCCCTTCATTTCTTCCAGCAGTTCGGGGGCATAGCGGCGGAGGAACAGGGCGTCGACCAGGCGGCGGGTCTCGTTCCAGGCGGTCTGCGGGTCCCGATGGCTGCGGACCTCGGCCATCACCGCGACGTACCCGGCAATCTGGTGGGCGAGCAATTGCCCGTGCTGCCAGCCTCGTTCGTAGGGGGTCCCCTCGATGTGCAGCACCAGCCAGCCATCCTGCGGATAACACCACGCCGGTCCACAGCGGCGGACCGCCACAGGCTCGGGGACCGAATCGGCATGCCCGTCCACCCGGGCTTCCTGGGCCGCGAGGTGCTGTCCGTGCGGAAACAGACCCGCGATACAGACCACAATGCCGACCCACCCCGCAAACCCCCACCCCCTGCGATGCGGCCACGATTGCTCCGCGCCGACCGGTCGCGCAGCGGCTCTGGGCCGTCCCGCCTCGCCGCGCAGTTGGTCGCCCCTGGTGGAGGGCATTCCCGGAGAGCGGCCGTTCCCGCGTGGTGCACAACGTGGAAGTGACATACTCGGTTCCTGAGTCCGCAAGAGCCAGCGGGGGGCCGATCGGCATCCCCAAAAATCGAGTTCCCGAAGTGAGCCAACCCACCCCGGCGGAAGCGGGGTGGCGACCTCTCTCGGGCCGGATGACGAAGTCCCCACCCCCTCCCGTACAGCCATGGCAAGGGATGGCCGAGGTGTTGCGGCGCGCGACACATCGGTCCGTCAGCAAGCGAGTTGTCGCGTGGTCTCACCTGACCCGCAGCAGCTGACCAGGAGCACGAGGCCGGGACCCTGGGCCGGGGGCCAGTGTTCCGGAGCGGCGGGTCAGTCGTGTGGGAATTCCGCGGCCCGCCGTCAGGAAGACTCGGCGACTTCGTGGGTGAACTGCAGTTCCGAGAGAGTCCGATAGAGTCCCTCGGGGTGTTGCCGCAAGTCTTCATGGGTTCCCGCCTCGACCACCTCGCCGTCACGCACAACATAGATGCAGTCGGCCCGGCGGACTGTCGCCAGACGGTGGGCGATGATGATGGAAGTCCGCCCCTCCATCAGGGTTTCCAGGGCCTGCTGCACCAGATATTCACTCTCGGAATCGAGAGAACTGGTGGCTTCGTCGAGAATCAGGATGGCCGGGTCGCGCAAGATGGCCCGGGCGATGGCCACCCGCTGTCGCTGGCCCCCCGAAAGCTTCACTCCCCGCTCTCCGACCACCGTCTGATATCCTTCCGGAAACCCGGCGATGAACTCGTGCGCGTACGCCTTGCGGGCGGCCAGTTCGATCTCGTCCGGGGTGGCGTCAGGACGGCCGTAGGCGATGTTCTCGGCGATGGTCCCGCCAAACAACAACACATCCTGGGGCACAATCGCCAACTGCGAACGAAGTCCGCGCAGGGGATAATCACGCACGTCGCGATCATCAATGAGGATCTGTCCCGACTGCGGTTCGTAGAACCGCATCAGCAGCGAGACCACGGTCGATTTGCCTGCCCCGCTGGGGCCCACCAGGGCGATCCGCTGACCGGGACTGGCGACCAGCGACAACCCCCGCAGCACAGCCACCTCGGGGCGCGACGGATAGGCGAACGCCACGTCGCGAAATTCGACCTTGCCGAAAATGCGTGGCAGTGCTGCCGCGACCGGGGATTCGGTCGCCGGGCCTTTCGTCCATGCTCCTCTCCGGGCCACGAGGGGATCGGGCTCGGTTGGCTCGCGCAGCAGTTCGCGCACCCGCTGGGTGGCCCCCAGCATGCGCTGCAGCTCGGTGTAAAGCCGTGCCAATTGACCGGCCGTGATCGACACCGACATCGAATACAGCAGAAATTGCGACATCTGCCCCACCGTCAGTTCGCCCGACTGGATCAGATGACAGCCATAGACCAGCACGCTTCCCAAAATCCCCATGAAAAACAGCGACATGGCGGCCGAGAAGGCCGCCTGATGCCGGGTTCCGCGGACCACCGCCGTCAACACCCGGTCGAGCCCCTGCGAGTACCGTTCGGTCTCGTAATCCTCCCGGGCGAACGCCTTGACCGTGCCGATTCCCTGCAGAGATTCCTCCACCACGACGTTGGTTTCGGCGAGGCGGTCCTGCGATTCCCGCGCGAGGGCCCGGGCCTTGTGCCCGAACATGCGTGCGGTCACCACCGCCACCGGGACCAGCACCAGCACAATCGCGGTGAGCCGGGGAGAAGTGATCGCCAGCAGCACCACCGACCCCACGAGAGTCACCAGCTGGGTGAGGAACTGGGGAATGGAGGAGACAAGAGTCGATTGGATCTGCGACAGGTCGCCCGAAATGCGGCTGGTCAGTTCGCCGACACGCCGCTGGGCGAAAAACCCCATCGGGAGCTGGATCACCCGCGTGTAGGTATCCCGCCTTAGGTCGCACATCGTCTGTTCCCCCAGGCGGCCACTCCAGACAATCTGCAAAGCCTGAAACAGAGCGCGAATCAGCACCACCCCCGCCAGGATCCAGGCCAGTTGGGTCAACGCCCCGGAACCAGTTCCCCCCGACTCGAGCCCGTGCTGGGCCGTATCGATGAGCCGTCCTCCCACCCACGGAATCGCCAGCCCGCACGCAGCAGTGATCAGCAGGCAAAACCAGGCCAGCGCGAAGCCCCAGCGGTACGGGGCCAGATAGCCAAAAAACTGCCAGAGTTCCCGCAAACTCTCCCGGGTGACGGGGGACTTGGGCACATCCGGCCGGACGCCGTGGCGCATCGAATGAGGATGGGGCCGCATACAGACTTCACAAAAAGGTTGAAGGGGGGAGTCGGTCGAATGGGTCCATGATGATAGCATCGACGGGGGGCACACAACCGCACCGTGCCAGCGTCTGCCGTGCCAGCGTCTGCCGTGCCAGCGTCTGCCGTGCCAGCGTCTGCCGTGCCAGCGTCTGCCGTGCCAGCGTCGGCCGTGCCAGCGTCCGCCCCCCCCGCCTCACCACCCAGCCAGACAGCCCCACCCGG
>JBKDUK010000224.1:0-2252 GCA_046339535.1 Planctomycetaceae bacterium
TTTCTCGCACATTATCAGGACGACCATAGAGTGAATCTCGGTTATTCACATTTTCATCGCGAATAAGATCGTCTCCAATTGCATTACCTACTGGTTCCCCGTCCGGACTTGTACCAAGTGCAACCGCCCCCACCAGGGAAACATTCCAGGTCCAGCCCAGGTTGGTCGCCGAGATGGTCACCGAGTTGACATTCAGGGCTCCCCCATTGGAGGGACTGGTCTCGTCATATTTGGTATTGGCATAGTCGGGGAGAAAAGTGGTTTTGAACTGGCTGGGATCGATCGTTCCGAGAAACGCCCCCGTTTGACGGGTCAAATCGACCAGTCCAAAACTGGCGCCGCCGCTGGTGGCCCCGGTTCCCTTGGAACCGGCAAACGCACCGGTGCCGACGACCGTGTTGGTGGTATTGGTCGCCGTGACGGCCAGATCTCCCGTCGCGGGCGAAGCTGCGCCGGGTTGCCCGGTCACCGACACCCCCTGGTCGATGCGCGCCAGGGTATTGCTGGCTCCCTCCTGGAGGTCGCCCATCACCAGCGCCACGCTGCCCGCCCCAGCCCAACCGCTCTGTCCACCGGTGGCGCGGGTCTTGGACCCGGCTTCGGCGAGAACCGTCCGCTTGCCCGTCTCCTCGGCGTTCACCGTGAGGTGCCCGGCGGTGCCGGTCGTCACCGTCGAATTCCCGAGAATCTGCGCGATGGTCTTGTTCCGGGTGTACACCAGAATCTGCGCCACTCCGAAGCCCCCGTTTTTGGCTGCGTTGCCGAGGGGATCGGCATTGTCGAGCAGGCTATCAAAAAAACCCTTGCCTTTTTTGTCTGCGTTCAGGTTCTTGAAAATCTCTAAACTCTCCAAAATACCTTTAAAAAGATTGGCCAGATGGAGATCCAAATGGATCGTCCCGGCCAGTGAGATCAGCGTCATGCTCGTGACCGCATCGAGTTCCACGCTCTGCGCGGGATTGGCAAACCGCACGTCCTGATTGATCTGGACGTTATAGAGCGTGGCTTCACTGGTGTTTTTGTAGACGCTCTCGGCGACCGAGAAGGCCACCGATTTTTCCGCCACTTTCCTCTGGTCTGATTCATTTGGGTTCTTAACCGTCACATCGCCATAGTTTTCCGATTTGACCCACACATTCATGAAGTTCGTCAGGCCCGCTGTCGACAAAATCGTCGCCAGATAGTCGAAGGCGTCGTTGAATAATCCAAAAACCTTTCCCACCCGTCCGTCGTCCCAACCCTTGCGCAGGCGGCCCATCAAGTCTTGCCAGGCCTGCTTGTACCCAAACAGCCGGTCATACGAGACATCGGTGTCAATCGACATCGTGCCCCCCGCGTCGAGAGTGACCGAGTCGGAGTCGCCCGGAGCCACGGCGTTGGAAGGATCATATTCTCCGGAATCTTGAGGGGAACTCTGCAGTCCGATCAGCACCCGTGCTTCGTTGGTGTAGACGGCTACCGCCACACCTCCCGAGACTGCCCAGGATGTGTGTTGGTTTGCCCCGACGCCTCCCCCGCACATCACCTGACCCTGCTGTGCGATGGTGGCCGTGAGACGCATGTCGCCGTCCGTCTGCAGCTTCGCGCCTGGAAAAATCCACGTCGTCACCTGGTGGTTGGCAAATGCCATCGCGACAGCCGCTGTCCAGGATGCATGTCTCTCTGCAGTTGACGCTTGGCTTGCTTCATTAAGGCCCCAGGCCTTTCCCCACAGGGTCTTGTCTGTGTTTCTTCCCCCTCCGGGCTTAAACGCCGAGTTCCACGTGTACTCAGGATATTTCAGCACCTGCCAGATAGCGGGGTCTCCCCCCAGAGTCGGATACGACGTCGCTCCGTTCGTCGCGTTCAACTGGCTGCCCACAATCAACGAATCCGACGTCGCGCTGTTCTTGGGCAACGTGCCGTGCCCCGTCCCCGGCGTCAGGGTGCGCAGGTCGTAATGCAGCAGGCTCGCATTGATCGCGTCCAGCCACGTCGGGGCCAGCCGCAACTGCAGTGTGCCGTTCTCCTGGCGGTCCACCACCGCGTAATACGTCTGCCCCGGCGTCAGCCCCACCAGGTGCGCATCCCCCATGAGCACCGTCCGCGGGATCTCAAAACCCTGCCGGGTCCCCGTCGCCCCCCCCTGCAGATCCAGCACCGGTCCGTCGGCCGTCGCCGACAACTGGAAACTGTCGGCCTGCGCATTCCGCACCACATAGCTTCCCCCCGACACCAGGCCTCCCACCGGTGCCCCATCCCCCGCCAGGTAG
>JBKDUK010000225.1:0-3829 GCA_046339535.1 Planctomycetaceae bacterium
CGGCTGGTTCGCCCCCCGCACCTTCGCGACATACGAGCCGACCGAAGGATACTTCTGCGGCAGGTTCACCGAGGTCGAGCCGAATTTGCCGGTGAGCATCCAGTGCGCCCCGGCGAAGTGGTCGCCATTGTCGTGATGGACCGACCGCACGAAGACCATCTTGTCGGCGTGCTGGGCGTGCAGGGGGAGGATTTCCGAAACAAACATCCCCGGCACATTCGTCGCAATGGCATCCCACGGGCCCCGGTAGTCGGAGGGAGCCTCGGGCTTGGGATCGTACGTCTCAAGCTGGCTCGGCCCGCCATCCAGCCACAGCAGAATGACCGAGCGGTTGCTCTTGGGGGCGGCCCCCTGGGCCCGCAGCCGCATCAGGTCGGCCAGCCCCAGTCCCGACAGTCCCAGGAAGCCCGCCTTGAGTGCCGTGCGACGGCTGTACCCCTGGCAATTCACCCCACCCGGCCCGTGTTGGATCGTCAGCATGTCCGCGACTCCACTTCCGTCGACACGACCAAAAAAACCACCGGCAACGCTTCCCACAACCCCCCGACTCGACCGGAACGAATTCCGCATGGGCTGCGACGGGTGGGAATGAGCACCTGCGGACTCTCTTATATATCAGACACATCGACCAAACAGCATGAGATCCTGGCGAATCGGGCGGACCGTTGGATTTGTGCCACTCTCGGGCGGTGTGTGTATGATCAGGTTTTGCAGGCGTGGTCGGGGGATCGCGGGCGATGTTTTTCCAGGATTCGACCCTCAGGGCTCGTGTTGGGGACTCGGCGAGGGGGGGATTCGAACTGGGGATGTGGTCGGGAAAGCAGGCTCGCGATGGACGTGACGGGGAGGGGCGCAGAACCCGATCTGGTTGTTCCGCCGATGGCAACCCGCTATGACCTCGGCGTTGCGGAGAGCTCCCGTGGCCGTGGTTCCTGGAGGCAGTCATGTCGAATCGTGCGCACCGAGTCTGGCAGGATCACCTGCAGTGGAGCCGGCGGTTTTTCCTCGGGCTGGGAGCGGCGGGAGTGGCCGCGCTGCGGAATGGGTCGGCCTCGCTGGCCGCCGACGACGCCAATTCGCCGGTGCGGGATGCCCGTTTGAACGAGGCGGTCGAGAAACTCGAGCGGTGGCTGACCCCGGCCGCCGAGTTTCGCGATGTTTCCCGCGGGTCACCCATTCCCCACACGCTGGATGCCGGGCAACTGGACGAGGCGGGGCTGACGCGCGAGACGTGGAAGCTGCAGGTGCTGCCCGACCCCGAGCATCCCGCGAAGCTGCGCCGGCCCATGAGTCTCGAGACGGGAACGGCCCTCGACTTCGCCGGTCTGCTGGAGCTGGGCCAGACGCAGGCCGTGCGCATTCCCAAAGTGATGACCTGCCTCAACATCGGCTGCCCACTGGGCATGGGGGTCTGGGAGGGGGTGCCGCTGCGGTCGGTGATCTGGCGAACCGAGCCGCGAGAGAACCTGCGGCGGGTAATTTATTGGGGCTTCCACAACAACAAGCCCGAGCAGAAGTTCCAGAGTTCACTGCCGGTCGACCGGGTGCTGGAGGACCTGTATGGTCTGCCGCCGGTCATTCTGGCGTACAAGCTGAATGGCGACTGGCTGTCGCCCCAGCGCGGGGGGCCGGTGCGGATGGTGGTGCCCGAGGCGTACGGCTTCAAATCGATCAAGTGGCTGAACACGATTCTGCTGTCGAACCTGTTCCATGCGAACGACACCTACGCCCAGGGGAACAACGACGTCGACAGCACACTGAAGACCTTTGCCGCGACGCTGAATGCCCCGACCGACGTGGCCGCCGGGACTCCGCTGGCGATCACCGGGTATGCCCAGGTGGGAACCTCGGGGCTGTCGCAGGTGCAGGTCTGGCTGCAACCGGCCAACGAAGAGTGGTCTGCAGAGGATCGTTATTTCCAGCAGGCTCCCTGGCGCGACGCGGCGATCTTGCCGCTGGTGGACACCCTGGCCCCCGAGACGCGGGATTTGCTGAAATCGGCCGCCGGGTTCACCACCGACGGGGAACCGCAAGCATGGCCCCAGCCGCTGACCAAGGTGCACTGGGCGATCCTCTGGGACGGTCTCCCCCCCGGCAAGTACACTCTGCGCTGCCGCACGGTCGACCCCCAGGGTCACGCCCAGCCGATGCCCCGTCCGTTCCAGAAATCGGGGCATGCTGCCATCGAGGAAGTGACGCTCACCGTCCGGGAATGATCTCAACGAACCCCCCGCCCTGACCGTGTTTCTGGTTCCGTTGTCCTGCCACCCTGTTGCCCGGGGAATGTGATGTTTGCCAAGTTCAGTCCGCTCCAGCGAGTCCCCAACTTGTTCCTGTCCGCTCGCATGTGGGCCGTGGCGCACCGCGGTCTGCCCGGGTGGGTCGCCCGGTCGCTGCTGCTGGTGGGGTCGCTGCTGGGGGGAGCGGTGCAGGCCGCCGAGCCGGGGCTGGTGTTTCCCGGCGGCGAGGGATTGGGCAAAGGGCAGCACATCGTCTTCGTGACCGGCGAGGAGTATTACCGGTCGGAAGAGGGGATGAGCCAGTTCGCGAAGATTCTCTCGCACCGGTACGGCTACCGCTGCACGGTGCTGTTCGCGATCGATCCCGAGACCGGCTACATCAATCCCAACCGCAACCGCAGCCTGCCCGGGCTGGAGGCGCTGAAGACGGCTGATCTGATGGTGGTCTTCCTCCGGCTGCGGGAACTGCCCGATGCCGACATGCAGCACATTGTCGATTACGTCAACGCTGGCAAGCCGGTGCTGGGGATCCGCAACGCGACCCACGCCTTCCGGTATTCACCCGACAGCACCAGCCGGTTCAAGAGCTGGGACTGGCACAGCACCGAGTGGCCCGGCGGGTTTGGTCAGCAGATTCTGGGAGACACCTGGATCGCCCATTATGGAAAGTTCCAGCAAGAGGCGACGCGGGCGCATGTGAACCCGGCCGAGCGCGCGCATCCGGTGCTGCGCGGGGTGGGGGAGACCATTTTCTGTCCCACCGATGTGAACTCGGTCGAACGGCTGACGAAGGAAGACCGGGTGCTGTTCCACGGCGAGGTGCTGTCGGGACTCAAGCCGACCGATCCCCCCGTGACCGACGAACGCAAGGGGGTCCGCATGCCGTTCGCCTGGTTCCGCACCTACACCGCCCCCTCGGGAAAACAGGGGCGGTCATTCACCACGACGGCAGGAGCCAGCCTCGACTGGCAGAGCGAAGACCTGCGGCGGCTGATGGTGAATGCGATGCTGTCGTTGACGGGGCACGAAGCCGAGATCCCGGCGAAGACCAACGTCGACTACGTGGGTGAGTATCAACCCCATCCGACGGGAGCCCTGACTGACGAGGCGTGGAACGCCCGGAAGTTGACCCCCGCCAGTTTTGCCTCTTCTCCGAATGCGAAGTGACCCATGCACGCGAATGGCTGGTGGCGGGTGATGACCCTGGGTGCGGCCCTGGGGATGGTGTTGTTGATGACTGCCCCGACACGGGCCGCGCCCCCGCGGAAGGTGCGGGTGTTTGTGCTGGCCGGTCAGTCGAACATGGAGGGGACGGGGTTTGTTCCCGCGGACCCCAAACGGAATGGCGGGCATGGGTCGCTGGAATTCCTGGTGAAAGACCCCGCGACAGCTCCACGATTTCGGCAGTTGGTCGATGAAGAGGGACGCTGGCGAACCCGCGACGATGTCTGGATCTCGTATCTCGACCGGCGGGGGGCGTTGACGGTGGGATATGGAGCACAGCCGGACCGGATTGGTCCCGAGCTGGGGTTTGGCTGGGTGGTGGGGGACACCCTGAACGAGCCGGTGTTACTGGTGAAGTGCGCCTG
>JBKDUK010000226.1:0-20768 GCA_046339535.1 Planctomycetaceae bacterium
GCGATAGACTTCGCGAAAGTTCGCCAGCCACTGCTCGGGCTCGAAGTCTTCCCAGTTCTTGTTCGCGAGTACGAGGTATTTGGCCCGCGCCCATTCTTCGAGCGTTCCGAGCCGGTCGGCGATCTTCAGCAGTTGGGCGGCATTCCGGGTGGCGGTCAGAATCGCCTCCAATGGCGGCATTCCCCCCTCGACCATCAGTTCGAACTCGTGGGCGTTCTCGCCGTGGGGAGAGACCCCGGTGTCGGTGCCGAAGGCAATCTTCACCCCCGCCTTGTAGGCCCGGGCGAACGTGTTGCGCATCAGCGGGCCAATCTCGGCCGCCTTGGGGCGGACGATCTCGGGAAAATCCCCCGGCTCCTGTGACTTTTTCGCCACCCATTCCCCCGCCATGTTGGTCGGCACCCACCAGGTTCCCTTCTCTTTCATGAGGGCGATGGTCTCGTCGGTGAGATAGGTGCCGTGTTCGATTGAGGTCACCCCGGCCAGCACCGCCCGGCGGATCCCCTCGGTGCCGTGGGCGTGCACCGCCACGCTCATCCCATAATCGCGGGCCGTGTTGACCACCGCCTCCAGCTCTTCCTGGGTGAATTGCGGGTTCTGGCCATTCGCGGCAAGACTGAGGACTCCGCCGGTGGCGGTCAGCTTGATGAGGTCGGCGCCATCTTTGTACCGGGCGCGCACCGCCTTGCGGGCGTCGTCGACGCCGTTGATCACCCCTTCGACCGGACCCGGATCGCGCCGGTAGTCGCCCCGCAGCGAGTTGCTGGGGTCGGCATGGCCCCCCGTGGTCGCCAGCGACTTCCCCGAGGTGAAGATGCGGGGGCCGATCACCCAGCCGTTGGCGATCGCCTTGCGGAGGGCGATGGTGGTGGTGCCGTTGTCGCCCAGATCGCGCACCGTGGTGAACCCGGCCAGCAGCGTCGCCTTGGCGTACATGGTCGAACGCAGGGCGTACTCGGCCTGATCCATGAAGAAGCGTTCGCTGTAGGCGTCTTTCGAGTGCTGCGACTGCAGGTGCGTGTGCATGTCCATCAGCCCGGGCAGCACGGTGTGGGAAGTGAGCCGGATGAGCGTGTCTCCCTCCCGTGGCTCACGGAACCCGGGTTCGATCGCCTGGATTTTGCCCCCATCGATGACCAGAGTGACCCGCTCGCGGGGGGGGCCACCGGTGGCGTCAATGAGCCGCCCGGCATGAATGATCGTCGCGGCCGGGCAGACCCCGCACACCGCCAGCCAGACCAGCACGCCCCAACCTGTCGCCCGGGTGATCATCTCAGCCTCGCTCCGCCAAACCAGTCACCAGCTCGCCGCACCGGACATCGGCACGGCAGTGCGCGGAGCATACTGCGCGGTCCGCCGGCTTCGCGAGGGGGCCCGGCGGCCGGATTGTGCCGACCGGAACTGGAATCAGACCCCACCTCCCCTGAAAAATCGGAAAACCGGGTACAGGATGGGATGTCATCCATAGAGGATCGCTGATATAAAGGGGTGTTGACCAAGTTTCCGAGTCTGACTCCCGCATTGCCGGAGCCCTGCCATGCTGTCGATTGCCGGCCGTCCCTCGTCGTCCCGCGAGTTCTGCGACGGTGTTTCCCGTCGCGACTTCCTGCGGATCGGCACTCTGGCCGCCCTGGGAACCGGCGGGGGTTGGGGGCTGCCCGAGATCCTGCGGGCCGAGTCGCTCTCGGGGAAGAAATCTCCCAAGTCGGTCATCATGATCTACCTGGTCGGCGGGCCGCCCCACCAGGACATGTTCGACCTCAAGCCCGAGGCTCCCAAGGAAGTGGCGGGACCGTGGCGGCCGATCGCCACGAATGTGCCGGGGTTTGAGATCTGCGAAGCCTTCCCCCTGCTGGCGCAGCAGGCCGACAAGCTGACGGTCATTCGCTCAATCGTCGGCAATCAGGCCGACCACGACGCCATCCAGGTCTTCAACGGGCACGACCCCAAGAAGCCCAAGCCCCAGGGAGGCTGGCCGCAGTTTGGGTCGATGGTCTCGAAGGTGATGGGCCCGGCCCTGCCCGAATCGCCCCCCTATGTCAGCCTCTGCTACACCTGCACCCACGGGCCGTACAACGAGCCCGGCCCGGGTTTCCTCGGGATGTCGCACAATCCGTTCAAGCCTCTGGGCGAGACCCGCAAGGACATGGTCCTGAATGGGGTCACGCTCGACCGGCTGTCGGACCGCAAGACGCTGCTGAAGGGGTTTGATCAGCTCCGCCGCGAGATCGACCAGTCGTCCATGATGAACGGGCTCGACACCTTCACCGAGCAGGCGATGGGGCTGTTGACCTCGTCGCGGCTGGCCGAGGCGCTCGACCTGTCGAAGGAAGATCCCAAGGTCGTGGCCCGGTACGGCACCGGCGACCCCAGCATCATGATGGACGGGAATGGGGCTCCGCGTGTTCCCCAGAGCCTGCTGGTGGCCCGCCGGCTGATCGAGGCCGGGGTGCGGGTGGTGACGCTCAATTACAGCAAATGGGACTGGCACGGCGGGACCAACACCGAAGGCCGGGCGAACAATTCGATCTTCGTGCGCGAGCAGGAAGACTTCCCGGTGTTCGATCAGTGCGTGAGCGCGCTGGTGGAAGATCTGCACAACCGGGGCTTGGCCGACGACTGTGCCGTGGTGATCTGGGGCGAGTTCGGCCGGACCCCGAAGATCAGCCCGATCGTGGGACGCGACCACTGGCCGCAGGTGAACTGTGCCCTGCTGGCGGGGGGTGGCTTCCGCCACGGACAGATTATCGGGGCGACCGATCGGTTGGCGGGCGAAGCGGTCTCTCGGCCGGTGACCTTCGGCGAGGTCTACGCGACCCTCTTCAAGCACCTCGGTGTGGACCCCCTCACCACCATCAACGACCTCAACGGCCGCCCGCAGTATCTGGTGGAAGAACAGGGACGATCGCTGCCCGAGTTGGTGTGAGGCGTTGGGAAGGCCCGGTACCAGGCTGCGGTTCACCACTCCGGTTGCGAAGACTCCTGGCTGCCGATTTCCCGATCGGAATGTTGTGCCGCCGGGCCCCATTTCGCCTGTCTCAATGCCGCCGGAACCGACCAATGGTTCTTCACTCTGGCCGTCGCCGATCCCTTGGAAACCTGGCGGGTGGCCGCCGATGGGGTCATCTTTGCCACACGGTTTAATCAGCGTCTGGAATCATGTCGAAACCGGTTTGCCTGCTGCATCTCGGGCAGCCCAAGACGGGAACAACATCGATTCAGCAGAGTTTGTTCTGGGGTCTGGAGGATCCGCGGTTTCGCCTGGTCTCTCTCGATTGTGAATTCGGCAACACGGTGGTCGATTGCGCCTTCCAGGACCGATTGGAAGATCGCCATACGTTTTTTATCAATTCAATCCCCCGACAGCGGCTCAGCCTGATGGCCGCGCGCTCGCGCGATTATCTCGACCGCGCGCTGCGGGCTGCCGGGCGAGCCGGTGTCACCCCGGTGATTTCGGCTGAAATCGCGTTCTGGAAGGAAGCGGCCCCGGCCGAAAACCTGCAGAGATTTGTGACCGAGCGGGGATTTGAGCCCCGGATCATCTGTTATCTCCGGCCATACTTCGACAGGCTTGAAAGCCGCATGCAGCAGGCGGTCAGGATTGTCCGTCGGCCCTGGGATCACCTGAAACGGATGCATGCCGAGTTCTCAGAGCCAGTGGTTCTTTCGAACTTCGATCGAATTTTTGGCAGGGAGCAGGTTGACGTCTTCCTGTTTGATCCCAAGAGTTTTCCCGAACGGTGCGTGGTCCGGCATTTCTGCCAGGCGACGGGAATTCCCCTGGATCCAGGGCGGATCGTGCGCAGCAACGAATCACTCAACCGGAATGCGATGCGGTTTCTGTTTGTTTTCAACCGCCAGGCACCTCCGGGCGGGGGTTACTCACGCACCTGGTTGCGGTTTCGGCAGTCGGTGCTCGTCCAGGCTCTCTCGACGTTGCCTGGAGCCCCGTTTCGGCTCCACCCGTCAGTGCATGAACTCTCGCGCCCACTCCTGGAACCGCATCTTCCCTGGTTGGAAGAGCGACTGGGCCAGCCGTTTCCCCTGACACTCGCCCGGCGCCTGCCCGATGACGGCATCCGCGAAGAACGGCAATTGCTCGACTTCGACCGCGCGGCGCTCGATTGGCTTGCCGATCGCACCGGCTCCCGACCCATCACCGCCAGCTCTGGTGCCGAAGCGGAACAGCAGGTGGTCCAGCAGTTGAATCGACTCGTTCGCCAATCGTGGCGAGACGGACTGTCATTGGCTCGCGATCGGGGGTGGCTGCTGTGGCAGCGACGCCGATTGCGGCAGCAGATCCTGCGTTGACCGGAACTTCCGGCCTACTCACACCAAATACTTGGGCGTCCCTCATCGATTTCCCCTCGGGAGCCGCCCAGTCAGCGCAGCAGACCAAACCACTGCTCACCCCCTTCCACCGCACTCCCCAAGAGTGCCCTTGTTTTGTCTGATTCGGACAGGGACAGGCATCTCAACATTACCGTGAGACCGCTCCAAGAGGCCCGGGACCTGACACGATCGATGTGCACAGGCGGCCCGCAGTGACCCATCTGCGGGTGCATTGGCTGTTTGGCCCGGCTACCATCAGCCACCGGTCATCGTCCTTCATTCCGAGAGGCGACGGGCCGACTCCACCGGCTGCAGGGTGCATTCGTGGCAAAACGCAGGCAACGTGCTTCGACTTTGCTGTCTCAACTGATCCCGATCCTCTTGATGGGTCTGGCCCTGCTGGCAGCCATCGGCGTCTGGTTTGTCTGGCCCGAACCGGAGGCGACGGCACCCTCCGGCTCGGGTGGCGACAGCACATCGGCGGGACCCACCGACACCTCTGCCGTGCCGGGAAATTCGGCCACAGGCCCCGATCCATCGCTCGCCCGGGTCCCCTCGGGGAAGCCCTACCGGCCGGGAGTTTCCGACAAAGAACTGACGGCCTTTCTCGAACGGCTCCGCGCCGAACAGGGAGATGGGGCCGAGGGGCAGCTCACCGAACAGCAAATCATCGACATCATGGGTCCGCCGACCACAAATGAGCCACCCATCACCGGGCGGAAGAACGGCCAGGTCTTCACTGTGAAGGAACTGCGGTGGGAACATCACACCCCGTCCAAGGACTATTCCACGGTCGTCAGTTTCATCAACGGCCGCTTCGCGGGAGGGATCATCGGACTGGAGGTAACACCCCATCAGTCGTCACCCACCGCGACTGCGTCCCCTGCGCCGACCCCACCGGAGACCGCAGCGACGCAGCCGTCGGCCCCCACGGGACCATTGGACGAATGGGTGATTGGTGTCTGGGAAGGGAAGCTGCCCGCATCGGTTGGAATCCCGGCCCGGACACTGCGGGTGGCATTCCGGAAGTCGGGCGAGCTGGAGGTGCTCTCGGACCCGCGGGCTCCCGACAATTTCGAAGCCACCTGGCGGGTGGAGCGGACCGAGGGGAACAATCTCTGGATCCTGTTTGATGTCACCCGCCTGAATGGACAACCGGCCCAGAACCCGGGCCGGTCCATCCTGATCACCCGTCAGACCGACGGCACCTTCACCTCCCGCGCGTTTCAGCCTCCCGACGCGGCGGAATTCCGCCGCGTCCCCAGTGGGCGTTGAACTGTTTCGACGGGGCCGCCCCGGCAGCCGGGCAGCCCCCACGCGACGAAGCGCTTCCTGGCAGTTGCACGGGGGGCACAGTCGGCGCGCCGCAGGGCAGCCGCTGCGCTGCACGAATTTCCCTGGAACACACAAACAGTCGCGGCCCGGTCGCTCCCCCACAGGGTCCACATGGGACGGGGTGGGAGAACGAACGGGCCTGCCATGGTTCACGGCCTGACGGAGCAGCCCACCGCGACAGGTGGGCAGCCAGCCAAGACCTACGGAGCGGTTTCGATCGCTCCCGCCGCCGGGGACACTGCCGGGCGGGGGTTCAACAACAGGTCAAACTGGGCCAGTGTGCTGGCCCAGGTGGGCACATTGATCCCTCGCGCCCCCGCGGTGGCCGTGTTACCCAAGGTCGTCGGGAACTCGGTCGGCAAGGGGCGATTCAGAACCAGGGTATTGCAGACCACGCTGCTGCCGAAGAAGTTCGAATTCGACGGGGCCCGCATCAGGGTGCTGGTGTTGGAATCAAATGTATTGTGGGCCAGCCGGATCTGCTGAGGGTTGGTGCTCAGGGCGTCTTCGAGCCGAAAGCCGGTCTCGCAATTGTTCGTCCAGCAATTCACCATGTCGAGCTTGCACTGCATCGAGTTCGACAGCGACCGCACCCGCCAGCCAATCTTGGAAGTCGACACCTCGCATCGCTCGGCGATGACATCGACATTCTCCTTCAACACCAGGGCCGACGCATTGAAAGTGGGCGCCACCGTCATGGTAAAGCCCCACATCCGCAGGTCCTGCAGCCGCAGGATGCCCCGGCTGGTCGACAAGTGCTTGGTGTCGATCGCGTTCTCGGACAGCGTCTTGCCCACGGGTAGTGTCGGAGTGGGAAACGCGCCATTGAAGAAGGGGTTGACGGTCTGTGCGGTCAGCGGCTCATCGTACAGGTCACAATCCCGCAGGGTCACGTCGGTCCACGGGCCCCGATCCGCCTGGAACGAGTCGCCCGAGTTGACATACGAAAGACATCGCTCGATCAGCAGCCGCTTCGAATACATGGTCACGATGCCGTGGGCATCGGTCCGCACTCCCCCGGGAAATGCGAGATTGTGATGCGTCCAGCACTCCGAAATCGTGCTGTCGTTGGAGTCGATGTCGCTGCCGTGATTGCCGCAGTGAGTCACCTCGCATCGGCGGATGGTGACGAACGTGCTGGCCGCATCCACCTTGATCCCGCGCGCGGTCTGAAAAGCCCCCACGATTTTGAGATCGGAAATTACCACCCGGTTGCAGGACGTCAGCCGCAACGCCGCCACGGTCCCGGAGGGAACCGCGGAGTAAATGGTCGCCCCCGCCTCGCCCCGAATGGTGACATCATTCCGCCGGCTCAGCAGCGCCTGCTTGAGCAACCGGTGTTGACCGCTCCGGACGACCACCACGTCCCCATTCACCACGCGTGTCAGCACCACATCGAGGGTCCCCTGGTCGGGAACATACAGCGTGGCCGCCTCCGCCAGATGACCGTTCAGGCACCAAGCCGCCAGACCCAACCCGGTCCAGATCCACGCTCGCGCCCTGTGTCCAAGACTCATCGTTACTTCTCCCGGTGTCTGCTTGCGAACCCGCCTTGGTGTGGTGGCGGACAAAACCCCCGGTCCCTCAACCCGGTCACCGCCTCTGGCGATGCCATCCGCCCGGATTCTTCGCAGCGGCGGGTGGAACATCAAGAAACAAAATCGCCAATCCATTCCACTTCTCAAGATCCATAACAACACACGAAACCGTGTCGAACTGCTGCATCGAATTGCGCGGATCAAAATGCTTTTGAATGGTTCATTTTGCGGCACAACCCAACCATTTCGAGCACTGGACCTGATGACGTCATGTCGATTCCTGCGCAACTTTTTTGCCAGCTGAAACCCGATCAATCGGTCTCGAGACCCGGAACGGATCCGGGTTCACTTGGATTCCTCTCAAGCCGGGGTCAACCCGGAACAGGCAAGTGCGGCCAACGCCAACCCCGCGGTTTCAATCCGCAGCAGTCGGGGACCAAGCGACATGACCCCCGCACCCTGTGCGACGGCGGCGGCCACTTCCCCTTCGGTCCATCCCCCTTCGGGCCCAATCAAAAACGTAACGGTCGCAGGCCACGCCTGGGCAGCCCCGCGCAACTCTTCCCCTCCCGGGTGGGCCACCCACAACGCCCCCTCGGGAAACGACTGCGACAGCAGTGCCGACACCGCCGTCAACGGTGCCAGTTCCATCAGGTCAGCGCGGCCGCATTGCTTGCTCGCTTCAACAATCACCCGCCGCAGCTTCTCCAGCCGCGTGTCACGCGGTTCCACCACGCTGCGGCTGGTCACCAACGGCACCACCCGGGCCACTCCCAGTTCGGTCGCCTTTTCAACCAGCCAATCGAACCGGTCCCCTTTGGGAACGGCGGTCGCCAGGGTGACCACACGCCCGGGCAGAGAAGAGGCCGCGAGGTGCGCGGTGATTTCAATCACCACTCCCAGCGGGCCGACTTCACGCACGGTCCCCTCGGCCTGCAGCCCCCGCCCGTTGAACAGGATCACCCGGTCGCCCGGTGCCGCCCGCAGCACCACCGCCAGATGCCGGCCCTCATTCCCCGCGAGGGTCAATTCGCCGGTCGTCGGCTGCAATTCGGGACAATAGAAGCGACGGCTCACGCGGGAGCTTCCCCAGGCCACCACACCAGATCAACACCCGCTCCGTGGGTGGCCCGGAACGAGGCGGCTTGAGGTCTGTCAGCTGGGCTGCATCGCAACCAGCCCGAAGGTGCTACTGCGCCGGGGGCAGCTTGTGCAGTTGTGGAGCCTCGGCCGATTCCTTGGTCTGGGGAGCGGCGGGAGGCGTGACGGGGGGAGCCCCCCGCAGCCAGTCGAACAGCGCCCGCACCGGACTGCTGAAGGCGAACCCGCAGAAGATCAGCGGCAACGCCAGCTCGCGAACCATCAGCCCCACCACGATCCCCAGCACCACCAGCAACACGTGGGCATAGCTCTTGCGCCCCCGGAAGTACCGGTTGAAGAAGTGCGAGTAACGGATCCGCGAAACCATCAGGCAGGCGCACCCCAGGGTGACCATCGGCAACACCAACCGCAGGGCCGGGGCCCCCCAGGACATCAGCGAGTGCCCCGTCCGATCCCACCAATCGGCATCCGCTGCGGGAGGCATCGCCAGCGAGGCCAGCAGGGGATAGGCGACCAGAAACGACACCACCGCCCCGGCAGCCGCTGGTGAGGGGAGCCCACTGAAGAAATTGTGCGAGTCGTCCTCCTCGGTCTCGACGTTGAACCGCGCCAGCCGGAGGATGGCACAGATCACGTACAGCACCGCGATCCCCCACAGCACCCGGGGATGGACCGATGGGCCGTCGTACGGGAGAGCACAGAACTTGATGAGCATGAAGGCGGGAGCCACACCAAAACTGACCGCGTCGCACAGACTGTCGAGCTCGGCCCCGAATTGACTGCTCTGCTTGGCCCACCGGGCGGCCCGGCCGTCGAGCATGTCAAACAGCATCGCGGCGAAGATCAGCAGGGCGGCGATGAACAGGCAGCCGACGTCGTCTCCCCCCCAGCCGGTCTTTTCAATCCCCACTTTGGCCGCGAAGGTGAGCGCGCCAAATCCACAGACCACGTTCCCCAGGGTCAACACGGTGGGGAGCACGGCGAACAGCCGGGGGCCGCGCCGCAGGCGGAGCGTTCGGGGTGTCTTCATGGTGTCACACAGTCCCTGGCGGAACCCGGGAAGCTTCCCCACCGGTCACGACAGTGGGGAATCGGTTTTGAGTTTCCAGCCGGGCTCGGTCACCGGAGGTTCAGAACCAGGCTCCACCAGTTTACCATACAGTTCGGGACGGCGGGCTCGCAGGTACCGCCGGCCGCTCGAAAGTTCGAGTTTCCCGGCCGTCAACAATCCCACCACCACCTGGTCGTCGAGATCGGTGCATTCGGCCAATACCTCGCCAAACGGGTCGAGGATCAGCGACCCCCCCGGGCGAACCTCCCCTTCGTCGATGCCGATGGGGTTGGAATAGACCCCGTAGATTCCATTCTCCCAGCAGCGGGTCGGAAGCCAGCGGAGCAGCCAGCCCCGCCCCTTGGGTCCCTGGAATTCCTGCCGCAGCCGGACGGGATCGCGGTGCCGGTTGTGCCACAACGCGGGGTCGACCGTGCCCCGACCGGGCATGCTCGAAGGGAGACACCCGGTGACGTGGGGCATCAGAATGATCTCGGCCCCGTGCAGGGTGGTGGCCCGCACATTCTCGGGGAGGTTGTTGTCGTAGCAGATCAGGATTCCCCACCGGCACCCCAACAGGTCGAAGGTGGTGAACTCGCTGCCGGGAGTCAGATACCGGCTGACGAATGTATGCAGCTTGCGGTGCCGGGCGATGAACCCCTCGGGGCTGACGACCACGTAGGTGTTGTGGATGCGGTCCCCGTCCCGTTCGAACAATCCGGCCCCGACCGCCACGCGGTACTCGCGGGCGATGGCGATGAGGGACTGCACGGCGGGTCCCGAGGGGACTGGCTCGGCCAGCTCCCAGAGCTGCTGCCGCGAGAACGTCTGCACGTAGCTGTAGGCCTGCAGACAGCATTCGGGAAACGAGACCAGTTCGGCTCCCCGTTCGACCGCCTGCCGGGTCAGGTCGCGAATGCGTCCGAGATTGAAGCCCACATCCCCATTGCGGTATTCGAACTGGGCGGTGCCGACGCGGATGTCACGCATGGACGGGAGCCTTTTCAGGAACGGGAGAGTCCAGAGCGGACTCCCGACAAATCGAGGGGCGGTCGTCCCGCGATGTTCTCGAAGTACCAGGCGAAGAGGGTCTGGAAACAGACCGAGAATCGGCTTGGTTCGCGCAGGATCCACGCCGCCACGTCATCGAGCGGATGAAAACTCACGGCATCGATCTCGTGCGGATCAATCACCGGAGTGTCGTCGCTGGTGGTGCGGTAGAGCACGGTGTGTTCGCGGGCGGTCTCGGGGGCGGCGGCGAACTTGCTGATGTATTCGAGTGGAGCCGAGAGCCCCAGTTCCTCGGTCAGTTCCCGCGGAGCGGCCGCCTCGTAGGTTTCTCCCGTCCCCAGGTGACCCGAGGCCGACGAGGTGAACTGCAGCGGTGCCTCGTCCTTGTGGCGCGAGCGCATCTGCAGCAGCAGCTCTCCCGCGCTGTTGAACACAAACACGTGCACCGCCCGATGCAGCAATCCCCGGGCATGAACCACGGAGCGCGGTGCCTGACCGATCACCCGGTCGTGCTCATCGCAGACGTCGAAGATCTCTTCCATCCGTTTCCTGATCCTCTGGGAATCCGTGACGACCGGCAGAGCGGCTTCACCGGGCACAAAAAAAGGGACATCCTTTTCGCGCCCGGAGAGGGTTCAACGGCCTCACCCGGAACCGGCCTGCCTGCGCACAGCCCGGCGATGCCACTGTTCGAGCACGAAGTAGCCCCCGGGATCGAACCCGAGACTGGCATAGGTGGCGTGGGCGCGGGTGTTGTCCTGCTCGACATACAGCCGCAGGCCGACCACGTGGGGATTGCTCTGCGCTTCGGTCTGCAGGTGTTCGAACAGCGCCCGGAAAACTCCCTGCCGGCGATGGTCGGGATGCACGTAGACGCTCTGCAGCCACCAGATGTCGCCGTTGCGCCAGTCGCTCCACTCGCGGGTGTGCATCAACTGGCCGACAATCTCTCCCCCCTTCTCGGCCACGAAGTACCGCCCCTTGGAGGGATCAGCCAGCAGCGCCTGCACCCCGGGTACGAGGTGGGCCCGGTCGAGCACCTTCCCCTCGCTTTCCTCAGCCAGCCGGCTGTTGAAGTCAACCAGCACAGGCCAGTCGGCAGGCTGGGCGGGGCGGATGTGCAGTTCTGGTGTGCTGGCGGAAGTCATGCGACACGGAAGTGGGACGGTGGAACAGGGTCACCCAGTCAGCGGGCCGGTCACACGTCGAGTTCCTTCACCTCGAGGGCGTGTTTCTCGATGAACTCGCGGCGCGGTTCGACGTGGTCTCCCATCAGGACGCGGAAGATTTCATCGGCCGCGGCGGCGTCGTCCATGGTCACCTGCAACAGGGTGCGGGTCTTGGGATCCATGGTGGTGATCCCCAGCTCGTCGGAGTTCATTTCGCCCAACCCCTTGAAGCGGGTCAGCTTGAGGCCGTTTTCCCCCAGCCGCCGCAGCTCGGGCAGCAGGTCCCGCAACGAAGACAGCGGAACGTCCTCGTCTTCGTTGACCAGGCGGTAGGGGTACACGGGCAGCCCGTTCTTGACCCCGGCGGGAAGCAGGTTGGCCAGCCGGATGCCATACCCGGCCAGTTCCTGCAGCAGCAGGTTGATGGTGCGGGTCTCGTGGAGGTCGTAGACCTGCAGATACCCCTCGGGAAGCGGGGGGATGGCGGGGGCGGCCGCGTCGGTTCCCGGCACCGGGGGGGTCGGGGGTTGCGGCGGGGCCTCGCGATTCGCGTCGGCGACGCGCAGTTCACGCCCCAGGCGTTTCTCTTCGGCCTGGATGAAGGTCTCGAGTTGGGACTTGTCGGCGAACCAATGCTGCTGCCGTCCCAGGAAGACGCGGTACCGGGGGAGCAGGCCCCGCTCGGTGAGATGCCGGGCCGCGAGGGGACGCAGGTCGATCCCCCGGCGTTCGATGGTCCGCAGGGGGGACTCGAGCTGGTCGATGAGCGTGGCGACCTTGTGCAGCGATTCTCCCTCAAGGCGGGCCCCGTCGGTGAACTCCAGCCGGGCCCCATTGAGCCCCAGGCTGGCCAGTTCCTGCATCATCGATTCGGCGGTCTGCACATAGCGGATGTTCTTCTTCTGCGTCACCCGGTAGAGCGGGGGCTGGGCGATGTAGATGCAGCCCTGGGCCACCAAAGCCCGCATCTGGCGAAAGAACAGCGTGAGCAGCAGGGTGCGGATGTGGCTGCCGTCGACGTCGGCATCGGTCATCAGAATGATCTTGCCGTACCGCCGCTTGGCGACATCTTCCTCGGCGCCCATCGGGGTGATGCCGATGGCGCGGAAGATCGCAATGATCTCTTCATTCTCGAGCATCTTGAGCTGCTGCGCCTTCTCGACGTTCAGGATCTTCCCGCGGAGGGGCAGGATGGCCTGGATGTTCGAGTCGCGTCCCGTGTCGGCCGACCCGCCGGCCGAATCTCCCTCGACCAGAAACAGCTCGGTCGACTGCAGATCGTGCGAGCGGCAGTCGCGCAGCTTTTCGGGCAGCCCGGAGGAAGTGAGGGCTCCCTTGCGGCGGACCATGTCCCGGGCCTTGCGGGCCGCCTCACGCGCCTCGGCGGTGTTGCGGGCCTTCTCGCAGATCCGCTTGGCGGTGCCCGGATGCTCTTCGAGATATTTCGTGAGCACCTCGTAGACCACCTTCGAGACCGCCCCTTCGACGTCGTTGTTGAGCAGCTTGGTCTTGTTCTGCGACTGGAACTGCGGATCGGGGTGATTGATCGAGACGATGGCGGTCAGCCCCTCGCGGAAGTCATCTCCCCCCGGTTCGATGTCCTTGAACAGGTTCTCTTTCTTCCCGTAGCTGTTGAGCGCCCGGGTGAGGGCGTTGCGGAACCCCGAGAGATGGGTCCCTCCATCAGGATTGGGAATGTTGTTCGCGAAACAGCGGACGTTCTCGTTGTACCCCTCGTTGTACTGCAGAACGACACTGACCTCGATGGCCGATTGAACCCCCTCGACCTCGATCGGTTCCTGACCGGAGATCGAGATCACCTCGGGGAACAAAACGTTCTCGGTCCGGTTGAGCCAGGCGACAAATTCGGCCAGACCGCCGTCGTAGTGGAACTCGTCGGTGCGGCCGTCGCGGTCGTCAATCAGCTGGATCTTCACCCCGCTGTTCAGGAAAGCCAGTTCCTGCAGACGGCGCTGCAGCGTGTCGTAGTGGAAGTTGACGTCGGGAAAGATCTGCGGGTCGGGTTTGAACGTGAGGGTCGAGCCGGTCTCACTGCTGGCCCCCAGCTTCTTCAGCGGGCTCGTCACCTGGCTGCGGGCGAACTCCATCTGCCAGACATGCCCCTCGCGGCGGATCTCGACGGTGAGCCATTCCGACAGGGCGTTGACCGCCTTGATTCCCACCCCGTGCAGACCCCCCGTCCCCTTCCTGTACCCCCCCTTGCGGTCGAACTTCCCGCCGGCATGCAGCCCGGTCAACACCACCTCGACCGCCGGCTTGTTGTCTTGATCGGGCATCGGACCGACGGGAATGCCCCGCCCGTCGTCCGAGCAGGTGACCGACCCGTCGACGTTGATCCGCACGGTGATGGTCGTGCCATACCCGGCACCAAACTCATCGATCGAGTTGTCGACCACCTCGAAGACCAGATGGTGCAGCCCCCGGGCGTCGGTCCCCCCGATGTACATCGCGGGACGCATGCGGATCCCCTCGAGCCCCTTGAGGGCCCGGATCTGATCGGCACCATAATCGGCCGCCGACGGAGCGGCGGCGGGAACGGGAGTCGCGGGAGTGGGCTGCTCGCTGTTGCTCATGCTCAACCTGGTCTTTCGTTCATCCGGGAATCAACTGCGGCGGCCGGGACCGTCTGGTCGAACGTCCGTCGCTGGGAACCCCTCATCCTCGGGGAGTCGGGGTGGCGGCAACGCGGCGGCCACCCTCGTGAGTCGGCATCATGGGTGGATCAGTCCCTCGCAGTCAGACGTCGTCGAGGCCCCGGCGGGCAGCCGCCGCGTCGAGTCGGAACTTCACATCCTTGATCCGCAATTCGGGAGATTGGGTCTTCAACTGGGCCACCAACTGGGTGCGATAGAACCCCACCAGCTCCGACAGCAGCACCGAGCTGGCCACCGCCACCTGCAGCACGCCGCGTTTCACATCGAGGGCCCGCGTCTGGGCGGCCACCGTCTCGCCAGCCACCCGCGCCCACGCCCGTTGCAGCTCGCGGGTCCCCTCGCGACGGGCATAACCCCGCAGGGCGACCAGTTCGCTCAGCACGTTCCGCAACGCCTGCGGACCCCGTTCTTCGTTCATCGGACGCTTTCTCGGGTGGGACAGGCCATCAGCGGTCGCGCGACAGCGGCATCACGATGTAGATCGAGCCATCCTCGGTCTTCAACACCACCGCACTCTCGCTGTCGGTCAGCTCGACGTGCACCGTCTTCGACGAGTCGAGCACCCGCAGGAAGTCGGAGACGAACTTGGGATCGAGGCTGATTGTCAGCGGAGCGGCATCGTAGCTGATCGGCAGATCGACCTTCGACTCGCCGATGTCGGGGGCCTGGCTCACCAGCGTCATCACACCGTTCTGGAAGACGAAGTCGACCCCGCGGCTTTCTTCGTTCGTCACAATCTGCGACTGCCGCACCACCGCCAGGAACGGCTCCACCGGAATGTCGAGCGCCACTTCGCAACTGGTGGGAATGACATCCTGGTAGGCGGGAAACCGGCCCTCGACCAGACGGGTGTAAATCGTCGCCAGGCCTCCCCGCAGCAGCATGTCGTTCGACCGGACCGCCACCAGCACCTGGGCCGTGTCTTCGCCCAGGCACCGCTCAATCACCGCCAGAGCCTTCGCGGGAACCACCGGGGCGGGTGTGGAAGCGGTGGGCTGGCCGTGCACGGCACACTTCCCATGGGCCACCGAGAGCCGCCGGGTGTCGGTCGCCGCCATCGTGACCTTGTCGGCCCCCAATTCGACCTGCACCCCTCCCAGGGCGTAGCGGGTGCTCTCGGTGTCGACGGCGAAGATCGTGCGGCGAATCAACTGCCGCAGCGTTCCCGCGTCAATCACGTGATAGTTCTCTTCCTTGAAATCGGCGATGGTCGGGAACAGGTCGGGATTCTCGAGACCCAGCTTGTAGTCGGCCCGCTCTCCCTGCACGCGGACGTTGTTGGCCAATGTCTCGACCGTCACCTGGTCTCCCTGCAGCTCACGCAGGATCGTCAGTGTGCGGCTGGTGGGAAGCAGCAGCGCTCCCGGGGTCTCGATGGTCGCGTCGGGAATCGAATAGCGGATCGACGACTCCCCGTCAGTCGCCAGCAGGGTCACTTCCCCATCAAACGCTTCGACCTTCGTGTTCATCAAGACGGTCTTGGTGGTCTTGCCGGGAACAATCCCGCTCACCGTCTGGAAGGCCGTCGCCAGGGCCTGCCGCTGGCACGTGATCTTCATGCAAGGAACGCCTTCTCCCCCAGGGGGCAACGGGTTCACCGAAACGCCGCTTGACCCTCTGGCTTCTCCACAGCGGAGCCGAGGGTGTTCAGTCCCTTCTCTTTCAAAGGTTCAAAACAGTAGTCGTCGTATCAGTGACCGTGGGAAATGTGGAAAATCCAGCTTGTTTTTGCGAAGGTTCATATTAGCAAACGAGTTAGGGTTCGACAAACCACCGGGTTCCTCTGGGGATATGCTGTTCAGTATCTGTGGAAACGTGTGGGTGGGCCGTGGATCCCGGGCCAGGTTCTTCACATCCGGTCTGCCCAAAGCCTTTTTATCCACCCCCGGCACACGGGCTTTCCACCCTCGCTCAACACGTTGTCCCCCGCCCTGGACCCCCCGTGTGCCCCCGGCAACCCCCCTGCTCTGCCCGCCGCAGAAGTCGGGTCAGATTTCGCGCCGCAACTGCCGGCGAATCCGTTCGATGCGCGTGGGGAGTTCTCCATCGGTGGCCAGCAGTTCCGCCACTTTCTGGCAGGCGTGGCCCACCGTGGTGTGGTCTCGGCCACCGTAGAACCGGCCGACATTCAGCAGGCTTTCTCCCAGCAACTGCCGGGAGAGCCACATTCCCACCTGCCGGGGAAAGGCCAGCTCGCGCGTGCGGCGGCTCGATCGGAGGTCGGCCAGTTTCAGTCCAAATTCCGCCGCCACCTCCCGGGCAATGTCTTGCAGCGTGAGATCGGGCAGCTCGGCCTCCCGTTCGAGATAGCGGCGGACCAGTTCCAGGTCGAGCGGCCGCCGGTGCTGCCGCGACATCGATTCCAGCCGCGTCAGTACCCCCCCCAGTTCCCGGGGAGTGACGGGATGCTGGTTGGCGAGGTGCACCAGAGCCTCCCGCGAGACCCGCAGCTTCTTGAGGCGGGCCAACTGCATCAGGATCTTGAGCCGCGACTCGGCACCGGGCGGGGTCAGTCGCACGGTAATCCCACCCCGCAACCGGCTGACCAGCCGTGGCGGAAACCCCGCCAGTCCGCCGGGGGGAGAATTGGCCGTAAAGGCCATGGCCGCCTCCCGCTCGCGCAGGGCAATCAGCAGATTGAGCAACTGCGTCAGCGTCTCACCCCGCCCCTGCAGCGTCTGCAGATCCTCCACCACCAGCAGATCAAGCTCGCGCAGGGCAGCCTGAAACAGGGGAATGGTCTGGTTGGCCGAGGCCTCGGCAAATTGGGCGGCGAAATCGGCCGCCGTCAGCACCAGCGTCGAGAGCCTGGCATGCCGCGACAAAAACTGCCGGACCCCCCACCTCGCCAACAGCGACTTCCCACAACCCGCCGGTCCCGACAGAAAGATGACCGGTTCGATCTCTCCCGCCTCGCGGGCCGTCCCCCAATGTTCGAAGGCGGTGTAAGCTTCGGCATTCTCGGGAATCCGCAGAGGATTTTCCGGTGGGGCAGAAGTTTTGGCGGAGGCGGGTGGGGGCACGGGAAGTCTCTCAACCGGAGGCGAAAACTTCACCGTGGCGGTCGGCTGTGCTGAGAGCCCGCAGCCTCCGGACGGTTTCCGATATGATTCGGATGGCCTGCTCGATCTCGTCGGCGGTGGTCTGGGGACCCAGACTGAACCGTACCGAAGAGAGCAGCAACTCGGGGGGGCGTCGCATGGCGACCAGCACAGGAGCCGGCTCGGCCGAACCGCTGGCGCAGGCACTTCCCAGGGAACAGGCCACTCCGGCCAGATCGAGAGCCACCAGCAGCGCCTCGCCATCGACTCCCGGGAAACCGACGTTCAGGGTGTTGGGCAGGCGGTGCGTGCGCGAACCATTGAGCACCACCGGGGGGCAGCGGTGCGCCAGACCCTCCTCGAGACGGTCGCGAAGCTGGGTCTGGCGATCGAGACGCTGCTGTTGCTCGGCCTGAAACAACTCCAGGGCCCGCACCATCCCAGCCACGAGAGGGACCGCCTCGGTGCCCGGCCGGCGTCCCCCTTCCTGATGCCCGCCCCAAGCCTGGGGCGCCAGATTCCAACCCCGGCGGACCAGCAGGGCTCCCACCCCGCGCGGCCCCTGGAACTTGTGGGCTCCCACCGCCAGGGTGGCGCAGCCCAACTCGTGGAAGGACACCGGAATCTTTCCCACCCCCTGCAATCCATCGAGATGCAGGGGAATCCGCCGCTCGAGGCAGGCGCGGGCCAGCGGCTGGGGAGACTGGATCACCCCGGTCTCGTTGTGGGCCAGAATGAGACAGACCAGCCGCAACGAAGGGCCCCACCACAGATTCGCCTCGGGAGGGTCAACCCAGACCAGCCGGCCCTCCTCATCGAGCGGCAGCCATTCCAGCGCAAATCCCTCGGCCTCCCGGGAATGGCACGCCTGCAGCACGGCGGGGTGTTCTCCCGGAGTGAGGGCAATCCGCCCGGGGGAACCCGCGGTGAATCCGCGGACCGCCAGATTGTTGGCTTCGGTCCCACCACTGGTGAACAAAACCTCATCGGGATGGGCCCCCAGCAGGTGGGCAAACCGTTCGCGGGCCGTTTCCAGCACCTGACGGGCCCGCCGCCCCAGGGCATGGGGGCTGCCAGGATTGGCGTAGGCCTCGCGGGAGACTCGACCAATCACATCCACCACCTCGGGATGAGGGGGTGTTGTGGCGTTGTTGTCGAGGTAGATCATGCGCTGGCCAGGAGGGAGGAACCTGAGACATTATCCGCGAAAACCCGCCCACTTTGCCAGATCAAACCTCACTGATCCCAAAAATTTGTCTGGACGACTATTGTTCGCACCGATATAAAGTTCCGGATGACCAACACGTCTTCCCGTCGGTCGGCAACGACCCGTTTCGATTCCCTCGAGCAGGAGGCGTTCCTCAGCCTGTGGCGCACCTACGACCGTCTGCGGGCGCTGGAAGATGATTTCTTCCGTCCCTACGACCTCACTCCCCAGCAGTACAACGTGCTGCGGCTGCTCAAAGCCCAGCACCCCGGCCTGTTGCCCACGCTCGACGTGGCCAACCGGCTGGTCTCGCGGGCTCCCGACATCACCCGCATGCTCGACAAACTGGCACAGCGGGGTCTGGTCAGCCGGGTGCGGTCCGAGAGTGACCGGCGGACGGTTCTGGTGGGAATCACGCCGGCCGGAGTGCAGATGTTGGCCGAGATGCACGAGCCCCTGCGGGCCTGCCATGAGCAGCAGTTGGGGCATTTGCCCCCTGAGGCGTTACAACAGTTGATTGAGTTGTTGCGGCAGGTGCGTGGTCCGCATGAGCCGCAGGAGAGTCCCTGGCACTAGGGTGCCCGGTCGTGTTCGCGGTTGTGTCCGGGTTTGGTTCCTTTCGGGCGAATTTCCATGATTGCGAAGCCTCAGAACGACTACGACGTCATTGTGATCGGCGGGGGTCCCGCCGGGGCCACGGCCGCCACCCTGATCGCCCAGCAGGGGCATCGCGTGGCGGTCTTCGAACGAGACCGGTTTCCCCGGTTTCATATCGGCGAGTCGCTCATTCCCCAGACCTACTGGGTGCTCCAGCGTTTGAACATGCTGGAGAAGCTCAAGGGAAGCCCCTTCGTCAAGAAGTACAGCGTGCAGTTCATCTCCGACAAGGGGCGGCTGTCGGAACCGTTTTACTTCCATGATCATCGTCCACACGAATCGTCGCAGACCTGGCAGGTCCGGCGGGCCGAGTTCGATCACCTGATGCTGCAGAATGCCCGCGAGCATGGTGTCGAGTGCTTCGAGGGGGCCCGGGTGTACGATGTGTTATTCGAAGGGGACCGCGCAACCGGGGTGCGGGTCTCGATCGGCCAGGATTCGCCGATTGAAGAGATCCGGGCGAAGGTGGTGGTTGACGCCAGCGGTCAGCAGTCGATGCTGTTGGGCAAACTCGGGCTGCGCGACTGGGACCCGGTGCTGAAGAAGGCCGCGTTGTGGACCTACTTCAAAGGGGCCCGGCGTGAGGCGGGCAAAGACGAAGGGGGAACCATCGTCATGCAGACCCACGAGAAGAAGGGGTGGTTCTGGTACATCCCCCTGCAGGATGACATCGTGAGCGTGGGGGTGGTGGCAGGCTACGATCACCTCTTCAAAAATCGCGGCACCACCGATTTTGAGACGTTGTTTTTCGAAGAGGTGGCGCGATGTCCCGGGGTGCAGCCCCGGATCGCGAATGCCGAACGGTGCGATATCTTCCGCGCCCAGAAAGAGTACTCGTACCGCACTCGGCAGGCGGCCGGCGACGGCTGGGTCATGGTGGGCGATGCGTTTGGCGTCCTCGATCCGCTGTACTCCTCGGGAATTCTGCTGGCCCTGGTCTCGGGCGAGATGGCCGCCGACGCCATCAGCGAGGGGCTGACGAAGGGCGACACCTCGCGGGCCCAACTGGGCCGGTGGGAGGGAGTCTACAACCAGGGGATGGACCGCATGCGGCGGCTGGTGTGCGAGTTCTACAACGGACTCAACTTCGGCAAGTTCGTCCGCAAGCATCCCGACAAGAAGGGGTTGATCACCGATATCCTCATCGGCGACATCTACAACGACAAAATCGACGAGCTCTGGCCCCTCATCGATGAACTCAAGCGCGAAGAGGCCGCCATGGCCGCCACCGCTCCCCTGGCGATGGTCGGCTGATTTCAAGTGAGCACGCGCCAAGCGCTCTTCCGGTTCTTTGCCGACCGCCGGCACTGTCGCCTGCGGTTGTTCGAGAAGCAAGGCTGCGGTTGAAGTCAACGGCCGTTCCCATGGCGGCCGCTTGGGGCGGCGTGTGGGGGTGACAGGCCCGTGACACGACCTCAAACTACCGCCCTGTCTTGCGACGATCCCGGCGAATTTTGCGAGCGTTGGGCCGGATTGGATCGGATGGGGGCGTGGGTGGAATGACAGGGCCCGGCAGCAAAACCGGCGCGCTCGCTCCCGTGGCGGTTCCCGGCAGTCCGTCGACCAGCGTGTTGGGATAATAACTTGACCACGCCCACCAACTGGTCTCCACAATGTCGACCGTTGGCAAGTCGGTGCCGGCGAGAATTCC
>JBKDUK010000227.1:0-3515 GCA_046339535.1 Planctomycetaceae bacterium
CGACAATCGGCCGAATCGAGTTCACTTGCGTTACGGACTGATCGTTCACCTCCCGATGCTCTCCACCCCGCCTCGCGGCGACGCAGTTTCGTTCAGTTACAGTGCTCACATCCAGCACTGACAGGGACTCGCACCCTGCAAGCTCAACACCTTCACAAGCGCACTGGAACAGGCTTGTCAGCCTGTTCGTGAAAGGGGCGTGGGTGAACGGCACGATGAGGGGCGCTGCCCGGGTTGATGTCGCCGAATGAATGCCAAGGCGGAAAAAAAAGAAGGCCCTTCGGCAGGGTTGCCGAAGGGCCTTCATCTCAAGTCGGGGCGACTGGATTCGAACCAGCGACCTCTTGGTCCCGAACCAAGCGCTCTACCAGGCTGAGCCACGCCCCGGTGCTCATGTAAAGGCAGTTAACCTGCCCTCTCGGGAAGACCGGCATTCTAAACAGAAAGATCCGGTTGGTCAATGTGAGCGGTTTCGGCGGGCGAATCGCAATCTTCTCAGAAAAATACGCCGGAATCGCGATCGTCCGACGCTCCGCCTCAAAAAAATCAGCCCACCCTCTTCCCAAATTGTCCCCTCCGTCCCGCCCGACTACCATGGTTTCCATGAGCACACTCCCTCTGCCACCGCTTCCCGGGCTGGTTCCGTGCGCCCGGCAGCAGACTGTTCCCCTGGTCGAGCAAACCCGGCTGGCCCGGGATACGTTTCGCCTCCGGCTCGCCTGTCCCGAACTGGCCGCCGCCGTTCTGCCCGGGCAGTTTTTTATGGTGAAGGCACCGGGGGAGACCGATCCGCTTCTCGGCCGGCCGTTCGCCCTGTACGACGTCTGGGGAGACGACCCCGCCGCCCTGGCGGGAATTGATCTCGTCTACCTGATCCTCGGCAAGGCAACCCGCCTGATGCCGACCTGGTCCGCCGGGGGCGAAGTGGAGGTCTGGGGCCCGTTGGGGAATGGGTTTCCCCTGCCGGCTTGCGACCGGCTGCTGCTGGTGGCGGGGGGGATTGGCAACACGCCCTTTCCCGCGGTGATCCGAGAAGCCCTGGGGGCCCACCGGTATGGAACCGGAGCCGGGGCGAACGGGGTGAATCGACAGATGGCCCCGCCGCTGCCCGCGGACCACATCACCTTCTGCTACGGCGCCCGGTCGGCCGACTACCTGGTGGGGACGGAGGAACTGCAGGGGCTGGCGATCGACCTGCAGGTGGCGACCGATGATGGCTCGCGCGGGCACCGGGGGTTTGTAACCGAGTTGGCCGAACGCTGGTTGACCCGGCACGCCGGCACCCCCGCCGCCGCCGAGCGGGTCGCCGTCTACTGCTGCGGCCCGGAACGGATGATGAAAGCGGTCGCGCAGCTCGCCGCCCGGTTCCAGGCCCGCTGCTGGCTCTCGCTCGAAACCCCCATGGCGTGCGGGTTTGGTGCCTGCTTCAGTTGTGTGACCAAGGTCAAAGAACCGAACGGCGACTGGGACTACCGCCGGACCTGCGTCGAAGGGCCGATCTTCCCCGCCGAAGTGCTCGATCTGGAGTAGCGCACACCCGTTCTGCTGCGGTTGGAAATTCGGCCGGTTGTCTGGACAAAAATCTGGCGGTCCCCGATCTGGAGAGAGAGCGACGGCAATCCACCGGGCGTTGTTTGGCCGGTCTTCCTCGTTTCTCACTCCCTTTCCCGGCCCTTTCGAACCTTGGTGCCGAGCCATGCCTTCCGCCCTCCCACCACCGAACCTGGCCCGTCGTAGCGGCACGAACCTCGCGGGCGGGGCTGAGGAGTGCTGCCGCGGCTGGTCTTGGCAGGGGCACTGGGGTGTCGCGTTCTCTGCATGTGGGGCCCCGCGGTTGCCATGGACCTGGGGGCGGCGGGTGGGCAGGCGGCTGGTTTGGGTGTTGGTGTGTGGGTTGAGTGGGGTTGCCTGGGCCCAGGACTCGGCCCGCCAGGCGTCTCCCCCGGCAGCCCGGTCGAATGGAGAGACGGCAGAGGCGCTCGATGAACGGGTGGCCCGGTTGGCGGCCGAACTCGACCGGTTGCTGGATGCCCGCCTGGCGCAAGAGCAGGTGGTGGCGGCACCGTTGGCCGACGATGCCGAGTTCTTCCGGCGGGTTTCGCTGGATGTGGCCGGGCGGGTTCCGCGGGTCGCCGCTCTGCGTGAGTTTCTGGCCGACACGCGTCCCGACAAGCGGCGGCGGGCGGTGGACGAGTTGCTGGCGGGTCCTGCGTATGTCGCCCACTTCGCCCGTGTCTGGCGCGGGGTGATGATTCCCGAGGCCGACTCGAACCCCGAGGTGCGGTTCCTGCTCCCCCCATTCGAGGCGTGGCTGCGTCGGCGGCTGTTGGACAATGTGCCGTACGACGTGCTGGTGCGCGAAATCCTCGAGATGACGGTCGATCCCCGGCAGGCGGCGAATCCCTTCCAGCCGCAGGTGGGGCTCAACGCGCTCAGCTACTACCAGTCGAAGCAGCTCAAGCCCGAGAACCTGGCGGCCAGTACGGCGCGGATGTTCCTCGGCGTGCGCATCGAGTGCGCCCAGTGCCACGACCATCCCTTTGACGACTGGAAGCAGGAGCAGTTCTGGGGCTATGCCGCGTTCTTCGCCGGGCTGAAACGTGACGGCAACGCCGATGCTGCGATGATGCAGATCAACGCCATCGAAGAGGCCCTGGGGCCCACGCAACTGGAGATTCCCCTCAAGGGAAAGACAGTGACACCCACCTATTTCGATGGATCGCAGCCGACGCTGGGCTTTCGTGATTCGCCCCGGCGGATTCTGGCGAACTGGATGGTCTCGCCCGAGAACGGCTACTTCGCCCGCACGCTGGTGAATCGGCTCTGGGGGCAGTTTTTCGGCACCGGCATCGTCCATCCGATTGACGACTTCACCGCCGAGAATCCTCCCAGTCATCCCGAGTTGCTCGACCGCCTCGCGCGGATGTTCGTCGAATCGGGACATGACCTGAAGCTGGTGATTCGGGTGTTGACCGCGACGCAGGCGTATCAGCGGACCAGTCGGCAGACTGACACGTCGCAGACCGACCCCCGGCTCTTCTCGCGGATGGCGGTGAAGGGGCTGAGTCCCGACCAGATCTTCGACAGCATCGCGCAGGCCACCGGCTTTCGCGAAGAGCGGGGGCGGAATCTGTCTCCGCTGGGGGATCCGAACTCGTTGCGGGCCGAGTTCGTGCAGATGTTCGAGAACACCCGCGATTCCCAGACCGAGACCCAGACCACCATCCTGCAGGCGTTGGCGATGATGAACGGGAAGTTCGTCGCCGACGCCACCAGTCCCGAGAACAGCCAGACGCTGGCCGCCCTGATCGACTTCCCCCTGATGACGCACAGCGAGCGGATTGAGACGCTTTACCTGGCGGCACTGGGGAGGCCCCCCGAGGCCGAGGAACGGCGGCGGCTGGAAAACTACGTCGAGACGGGGGGACCGACGGGCGACTGGAAGCAGGCCCTGGGAGATGTGTTCTGGTCGTTGCTCAACAGCAGTGAGTTCCTGTTCAACCGCTGAGCCCCCA
>JBKDUK010000228.1:0-11063 GCA_046339535.1 Planctomycetaceae bacterium
CCATGCAGCAGCAGGTCGCTGTGGATCGAGATTTCCCCCGCCCGCAGGATGTCATCCACGGGGGTTCCGTATTGCTCGGGATTGTCAATCGACTGGTTGAGCACATTGTGCTCGCCCGGGTTGCTGGGCCGATACGTAAGGTGGCCGTGGTGATGCGAGCCGCTGATAAACCGCATGCAGGCGTTCTCGACGTCGGCATCGTCAATCGCCAGCCAGACGGTGACCGCCTTGGAGGGGGTGAGGGGCCAGTAGCTGGCATCCTGGTGCCAGGCGACCGCCTTGCCGTCGTGGGGCATCTTGCAGAAGAAGTGCGAGCCCCAGGCGACCACGTTCTCTCCCAGCAGGTCTTTCACGCAGGCGACGATGCGGGGCTCGGTCAGCAGGTCGTAGACGCGGCCGTAGCGGGCGTGGGCGGTGCTAATGGAATAGCTGTCTCCCCCCGCCGCCAGCACTTTCGCCAACAGCGCGTCAAAGTACGACCGGATGGAGGTGATCTGGGCCTCGTCGAAAATCCGGATGCCGCGGATGTAGCCGTCGCGGTTGAACTGCTCGATCTGGCTGGCCGAGAGGGCGTTTGGCCGGGGATTGACGGTGGGATGGAATCGCAGATCGCGCTCGAGGGTGTCGAGGTCGGTCTGCCCGGGGATCATCTTGAAGTCGGTCTGCATCGTGGTCGCCAGCAGCGGGGAAAACGGGGGCCCAGTGAATCGCGCCCCATGCGTCTAGCATATCAGATTCCCCACGGCGGAAACCCCAAGCGGCAGCAGTCATTTGGCGGATCACGACTCCCCGGGAACACCAAGTCGGTCCGGCTGCTCCCCAGACGTTGGGAGATGTCGTCGGGTGGTCCCCGGGTGCGACCGAATCGACTTCCCGATCCTCCGGGCCGATAATCTCGTTCCGCCTTTCCGTCTTGGTATCCTGCTTTGTTCTCCTGCCTCGTTTCTCTCGCCCCCAGTTTCGTCATGCCTGCCGACTGGCAATTGCCCCCGGGAGTCTCACGCTCGCTGTGGGAGTTTGCCGCCGATGAACAACTGCCGCAGACCGAAGAGCAGCACCTGGGGCAAACCCCCCTCTTGCGGTTCGACCACGCCCTGGTGGAGCAGTGGTTTGAGCGGCCGGGGCGGTTGATTGACCTCGGGTGCGGCACCGGGCGGAGCGTGGCGCTGTTCGCACAGCGCGGGTTTGACTGCACAGGGGTCGATCTCTCGCAACCGTCGTTGCGGATCGCCCAAGAGCGGCTGCGCACAGCGGGGCTCTCGGCCAGGCTGCTGCGGGGGAATCTCTGCGAACTGGAGTTTCTACCGGACGGCCAGTTCGACTACGCCCTGCTTTTGTTTGGAACGCTGGGGATGGTCTCGGGGAGCGAGAGTCGGCGGCAGGTGCTGACCCATGCCCGCCGGCTGCTGGTGCCGGGGGGGCGTCTCGCGCTGCACGTCCACAGTCTCTGGCCGCACTTGTTTCAGATGGGGGGCCGGAGCTGGCTGCTGCGGGACCTCGCCAAACGGCTGGCTGGTTCCCCGACCGCCGGGGACACCCATCGTGACTATCGCGGCATCCCGCGCATCTACCACCACGTCTTCAGCCGGCGGGAACTACACCGGCTGCTGCGCGACACCGGCTTCGAAATCACCCGCGAAATCCCCCTGGCACCACTGGAGCAATTCACCCCGATCTGGCCCCCCGGTACTCAACCTGCGGACAAGCCAACGCCGCCCGCCCCGGAGTCGCTGACCCAGACGGGGTTGTTACGGCATCTGCGCTGCACGGGATGGATGGTGGAGGTACGGCGGGGGTGATGTGGCAGATCGCCGTTACGGGATTACGCAATCTGACAGTGGAATCACGACGACAGTAAGGACCCGCGTCTGAATAAGTTGAGCGATCGATGTGGTGATCCGATGAGCAGTCGCGCTCAATGTCCTGAAAACCCTGTGCATGATCCTGGCGAGCGGCCCCAGCCGATGTGGCGGGCCATGGTGATTGGGCCGGGACCACTGGGGCAACGACCTTCCGCCTTCGCGACAAACCTCTCGCCCACCAACAGCCTACCTCGCAGAGGTTACTTCTCTCAGCCCCGGGTTGCCGCCTCAGCGGCTACCCGGGGTACGTGAGCCCCAACAGGACCAGAACCCTGAAAGTGGTTCCTTTCACCATGGGTTCGCCCATTAATCAATCCGCACGGATCAGACCGGATGTGCAAAGCAATCCTTACAGACGCTACCTGGGGTAGTCGCGTGCGCGACAACCCCAGGCTGAGGGAAGTATCCCCTACGGGGAAGTTTTTGGATTGGCTTAGCTGGTTGGTGGGGCGAGCTGTCAGAACTGGCGATTTTGTCCGCCCCGCGGGGAAACGACTTCCGTTGGCTTATGAGTCCGGAACTGTACACAAATCACCGTCACCAACCGTTCTCCAAACGCTGGATTCCCGTCGCTGCCGCCACGCAAAGCCACACGTTGTCACGTCCCTCACTGAGTTTTGACATCGGGCGAACGAAGGTTGAGGAACTCATTCAATCGAGCCGCAATCAGCTTACGGCGTTCAACCAGAAAGTCTTTGTATCGGGCCGGTTGTAACAATTCGGGATCAGTGGGAATACACTGCGCAGCAAGTGCCGGCGCGGCACCATTTTGCAGCAGTGGCGGGAAGTAATCCGCTGGAGATTTGTCGCTGATCCGGCGGTTGGTCTTGCCGCCGATGAATGCCAGATTCGCAATGTCGTCCGCTTCCCGGGACGTGTAATCGTGCTTCAGTTGCGCCTTGGGAAACACATGATGGAACTGGAGCTTATGCTGCGTTCCGGAGTGATCGAGGGCGATTCGCAGGTTGCTGTTCCAATCTTTGGCGTCACTTGCCCGGAAAGCCAGAAACATCGTTTTGAACAGTGCACTCCGCTGGTTTCGCCCCGCCAATTCCTCGGGCGAGACTTCCAACACCCCCACCTGTAACCGCAACCGATCGATCAATTCGCCTGCCCCGCCACCGCCCCGCACCGTGGCGAGATCCTGGTCCAGCAAAGTCTCCGTTGACCCCCGGGAATACCTCCCCTTGGCGTTCGCCAGCAAAACCCAATGCCGCAAGACGTCCGCTTCCTGTGCGGAAATCTGGTAGCCGCGCTTGTGACCAAAATAGCTGAGTGCGACCAGCAGAAACGGAGAAGACAACAAGGCGGGACTCTCGATACCGCAGTTGTTCTTGATGAAATTGATGGCGAAGTCCATGCCTTCCACACATTCGTCCCAACCACGCTGCAACACCGTGACAGGCAGGGTGTGGACGGTCTGAAAGCGCGACTGGCCGGTGCTGAAGGCCACCAGATTCTTGAGATGCAAACCCAGATCCAGGTCAAAGCCCCGGTCTTTCGTACATCGTTCTTCATATTCCTGAAACCTTCTCAGAGCCCCTTTCCACTTGGCCGTAATCTGGGCGAGCGCGAGATCGGAGCTGCGCAGTTTCGCCCCCAAGGAATTGACCCGCACGAAGATCTCGGTGACCTCGTCATAAGACAGCGAACGTTCGAGGACATCCATTCGGTAGACATATTTCCGAATGCCGCGCAGCCGGGCAAGCCGCTGGCTGTACTTCTTGTATCTTGGATCGTTCACCCGCTCGATACCAGCCCGTTCGAGAAAGGGTGCGTCTTCATCGGTCTTGAATACCTCAGTGACCTTGACCCATTGCGGCAACTGTTCCAGTTTGCGGGTGCCCACAACAAAGGTCATCTTGTTGAATCGCTGTTGCAATTCATCTTCCGTGGAGTCGGCGTCATCGTCGGCGGGGATGAGATCATCCTCTTCTTCATCCTCATCCTCGTTTTCATAGACCTCGGTCACAACGGACAGTTCGTCGGGATGCTCCAGATTGAACAGGATCTCAATGGGACGTTTCCGTCCGCGTACCATCACCGGTTCGCCCCGAATAACGGCCGACAGCGACGTCAGGCGCTGCTGGCCATCCAGCAGCAATCGGGTGCTCTGGTAGGGGTTGTGCTGTTGCTCGACCGCAAACGGCTGTTGAGGAACAGCTTCGTCCGAATCCCAGAGTAGAATCGCTCCCGACGGATAGCCTCGATAGAGAGAATCGAGCAGATCCCGAACCCGGGTCGAGCGCCATACATATCTGCGCTGCATCTCAGGCATCCGCAATTCACCACGACGGATCATGTCCACCAATTCTTCAACACTCGCTTCCGATTTTGCCATGGGAGATTCCGCTTGAGTGGATGTGAGACGAACTATTTAGAGCATACAAACAACCTTGCCGGATTTGGATAGACACAACTATGACTTCGAAGACTGAAAACAGTCACCAGTTGCATTTTCGTTTTCGAATTTCTCCGCCGAGGAATTGCACAAAGAATCTTCCCCCGGCTTCGTGCCGGTCACCCTACCTTCGTCGCTCTCAACCGCTTCCCCTCACCCCACCTCCCACCGCCCTTCCACCCGCACCACGGCCGAGTCGAAGCCGGGGCGGGGCAGCACCTCGAACGCAGCGGCGGAGTGGGCCTGGGCGAGCTGGATGCGGCCGGAGGGGTCGTCGATCGAGGCCGAGACGCGGTAGCCTCCCGACGCGAAGGGGCAGTCCCACTGGAACTTCGCCAGCGTCTCGCCGTCACAGACTCCCGTATGGTGTCCCGAGGTCTCGGTCGAAATCTGGGCCACATACAGGCCGTCTTCGCGGTAGATGCCAAACCCCAGCACCGGCCGGTCCAGCGGGCCGGCTGTCGTGAACCGCAACTGGAATGTGACCGTTTCCCCCGGGCGGAACTCCCGCTGCCCCCGCCCCGAGTCCCCCAGCACGTCGACCCCCACAATCTCGACCGCCGGCCATTCGGGACCGGCCGCCTCTCCGCGGATGCCCTGCAACGCCGCCGCCGCCCCCCGGCCGCCGACCGTGCCCCCCGTCGGCTCGCGCGACTGCCGCAGGTAAGCGTCGATCGTCTGCTGGATCGGTCCGTCATGCACCAGCCGCCCTCCATGCAAGAGCAGCCCCCGCTGGCAGACCCGCGTGAGGTCGGACAGGTGATGCGAGACCACCAGCAGCGTCACCCCGCGCTCGGCCAGTTCCCGGATGCGGGCGGCACTCCGCCGCTGGAACTGCAGGTCTCCCACCCCCATCACCTCATCCAGCAGCAACACGTCGGGCTCGAGCGCCATCGCGATCGAAAACGCCAGCCGCAGCCGCATGCCGAACGAGTACTGTCCCATCGGCGCGTGTCGGAAGTCGCGCAGCTCGGCGAAGTCGAAGATCGATTCCATCCGCCCCTCGGCCTCTTCCCGCGACATGCCCAAGAGCTGGGCATTGAGCTGGGCGTTGTCCCAGGCGGTCAGTTCCTCGTAGAAGCCGCTTCCCAGATCGAGCACACCGGCAATTCGACCCCCATGCCGCACTTCCCCCTCGGTCGGCGCGGTGATTCCGGTCAGAATGCGCAGCAGCGTGCTCTTGCCGGTGCCATTGGGGCCAATCAACCCGACGGTTTCGCCGGGGGCGATCGAGAACGAGATCTGGTCGAGGGCCCGCAGGGTGCGGCCCGGGTCGGGACGCCGCAGCAGCGCGGGGAGCACGCGCCACGAAAAGATGCTGCGCGGCTCTCCGAGGCGGAAGTCTTTCGAGACCTGCCGGACGTCGATCGCCCCCCGGGGAAGCCCGTTCATGCCGGGCCGTTCCAGAAGACCTCCGCCGGCCGCCGGCTCTCTCCCACCAGCACGCGCTGCCCCGGTGTTTCGCAGCCCCGCTTGAGAAACGCCAGACACATGGCACCGGGGGTATCGGGCAGGCCCACCGCCGAGGTGATTTTCCCCACGTTCTTCGCGGGGTCTTGCGGGTGAAACAGTTCGGTTCCCGCCGGGGGAATGTCTCCTCCCTCGATCTTTACACTGCGCAATTGCTGGTTGACATGCCCCATGGCGTCGATGCGGGCGATCGGTTCCTGACCCAGGTAGCATCCCTTGGCGAAGTGGATGGCCCGGCTGGTACGCGATGCTTCCTGCGCGAGATTGGCATCGGTCAGGTCGATGCCGTACCAGGGAACTCCGGCGGCGATCCGCAGATACTGCAGCAGGGCCCCGCTCCCCGCGACCGCCAGTTCCGGCAAGGCTTCCCGCAGCCGCTGCCAACCGGCGTTTTCGACCACCAGTTCATAGCCGGGGAAGCCCAGCAGGTCGTACCGCCGCACGCGAACCCGCGCGGGACCGACCCCAAACGAGACATGCCGCAGGTCTTCGCGCGGCAACGGCCCCCCCACCACCCGTTCGACCACGCGGGGGGCGTTCGGGCCCACGATAAAGCCGGTGCGCCAGGCGGCGGTCTGGTCGGTGAAGGTGACCTCTTCGTTGATCTGGTATTTCGAGAGGTGGCGCATGAGCCGCTCGGCACAGCCGGGGACGGCCGAAACAATCAAACGGTCGTCCTCGGCAAACACCAGCACATGCCCGAGGATCTTCCCCTGCACCGAGGTGATGAAGGCCTCGCATCCCGCGCCGGGGGCCAGCCCCTTGATATCGTTGGTGCAGAAGTTGTGGAGGAATTTCGCCCGGTCGGCTCCGGTGATCTCCAGATGCGTTCGTCCCGGCAACTCAAACCAGACGGCCGACTCGCGGGCCGCCCGGGCCTCATTCGCGCCGGGAACCAACGGGACAGGGGAAGCAGACTGGTCGGTCATGGAGGATTGCCGTGGTCGCAGGAAACGCAGAGTTCAGAACGCGGGAAATCGCGGGTACGAATCGGAACGGATGATCAGGCGGCGGAAAGCTACTGCCGGGGGAGCACCTTCATCTGGACATCGTCAACCGCCAGTTCGCCCAGGCCGCCATTGAGGCCGATCCGGAGAATCGCCTCACGGGCGCGGGGAGGAACGGGGACCAGCTTGCTGACCCGTTTCCAGTCGAACGTGCCCTCCCAGGGGCCAACGCCATCGATGGGAAGCTCTTTGCGGTCGGCATCGTAGAAGTGAATCCGCAGCGCGGGGCGTTCGTCGGGATGGGTACCCGAGCGAAGGTCGCGGCCCCGGATGCGCAGGCTGAAGTTCAGCCCCGAGATCTTCGCCCCATCGACCGCCATCCCCTGCAGCATCTGGGTCCCTCGGCCAGGCTCGTCGTTCTCGAAGACCACGTACGCCTCTCCCTCGACCGCCCCCTCGGTCTGGCGGGTCAGGCCACGCTGGTAGTACCAGTTCTCTGCGATCCCCTCGTTGGCCAGTTCGAAGCCGCCGTTGCGCAGCTGGGGCCTGGCGGGGTCGGGCTGGATCTTGCGCTGCGCTTCGGAATCACCCGTCATCGGAACGAACAGCACAGGAAGCAGTTTCCGCCGTTCGAGCTGCCCCCCCTTTTTCTCCAGCAGGTAAAACGCCTGGTCGTAGCGTTCGCCGATGGGAATGATCATGCGGCCCCCTTCACGCAACTGCTCGACCAGCGGCTGGGGAATGTCTTCGGGTGAGCAGGTGACGATGATCTTGTCGAAGGGGGCGGCCTCGGGCCAGCCGAGATAGCCGTCGCCGATTCTGGTGTGGACGTTCTCATACTTGAGATCGGTCAGCACCTTCGCGGCGGTCTTTCCCAGCGGCTCGACGATCTCGATCGTGTAGACATCTTTCACGAGGCCCGAGAGGACGGCGGCCTGATAGCCGCTGCCCGTGCCAATCTCCAGTACCCGATCCTCAGGCTGGGGATCGAGCGATTCGGTCATGTAGGCGACGATGTACGGGGGAGAGATCGTCTGCTTCTGTCCGATGGGCAGAGCCTGGTCGAAGTAGGCGGCGTGGCGCAGGTTGGCGGGCACAAACAGGTGCCGGGGGACCTGCCGCATCCAGTCGAGCACCCGCTGGTTCTGAATTCCCTCCCGTTCGAGACAGACAGTCACCATCTTGTCGCGGAGCGGGGCGTACTTGTCCTTCTCTTTTGTCTGGGACCAGGCGGTTCCCGGGGAAATCCCCAGGCAGGCGAACAGCACCAGCCGGATCAGCCAGTGCCCCCCGTGCGCAGTCGCCGCGGGACGCCCATCCAAAAGCGGTTGCGACGGAGGGGACCAACGTTGAGTCTGGGGGGGCATGCAGCAACCTCGCTTCCGGAGAACATCCATGAACTCGGGCCACCGGGGCCCACAGACATCAGCCCACTACAGGATTTCCAGCGAGGGCATCTTGGGGGTTTCGAGCAGGCTCTTGGCGATCTGCAGCGCCGCCTGTCCGCAGACATGTCGCAGCGACTCGCGGGCCGGGCTGCCGGCGGCGAACGCCCCAAAGATGTTGCCGGCATCGCCGTATTCGCGAATCTTCGCCTCGATGGGCACTTCCCCTAGAAAGGGGACGCCCATTTCGGCCGCTTTCTTCTGGGCCCCGCCCCGGCCGAAGATTTCGCCCGACATGTTCTCGATCAGTCCCAGCACGGGAATCTTCACCTTGCGGAACATGTTGATCGCCTTGACGGCGTCGAGCAGTGCCAGTTGCTGCGGCGTACAGACCACGATCGCCCCGGTCAGGCCCAGCAACTGCGACAGTGTGAGGGCGATGTCTCCGGTGCCGGGGGGGAGATCGATGATGAGGTAATCGAGTTCGCCCCAGGCGGTCATCCGCAGGAACTGCTCGATGGTGCGGTGCAGGATGGGACCGCGGACAATGACCGGGTCGTCCGCCCCCACCAGAAAGCCCATCGACATGATCTTCACGCCGTTGGCCACGATGGGATCCATCCGCTGGATGACCTTTCCATCCGGGCCGGCCTCTTCCACGATGGCGGGACGGCCGGTGACACCAAACAGGTGGGGAATGCTGGGGCCGTAAATGTCGGCATCCATCACCCCGACCCGGGCCCCCGCCAGCTTGAGCCCGACCGCCAGCGAGGCCGACATCGTACTCTTGCCAACCCCCCCCTTGCCGCTGCCGACGGCGCTCACGTTCTTGACCCGCAGGCCGATGGCTCCGCCGGTCTCACTTCCGGCCACTTCCCAGGTGTAATCGACCGAAACCGGACCCGCCTGGGGAAACGCCTGGGTGATTGCCGCGGACAGGGCGGCTGACAGTTCGTCCTTGAGGGGATAGGCGGGGGTGGGCAGGCGGACCCCCAGTTCGACCCCGCCACCGCTGGGGGTCTGGATCGACTGGATCATGTCCAGGTCAACCACCGACCGCCCGATCCCGGGGGCCAGCACACGGCGGAGCGTTTCGCGGAGGGTTGTTTCACTCAACGGGGAAGTCATGGATCGGAAGAGTCTGGTTGCAGTGTCTCGGGTCGGCTCATCCAGCGGTGCCGCCCGAGCAGCCCTCCGCCGCGACCGGTTTTTACCAGTCCTGAACACGCATCGCAATTGCGTTAACGGGGCACACCGCGGCACACACCGCACACCCGACGCAGGCGTGCGGCACGACCACCACCTGCGACTTCTGATGCAGCCACAGGCAGTCGACCGGGCAACACTCCACGCAGTCGCCGCACACGGTGCAGCGCTGGAGGGAAATGACGGGCAGTTGTGAAGCGGGCATGGCTCAATGGCCCCGGGCAACGCACGGGTGCGACCCCGCTGCTGCAAGGAGGGCGAGGTCGACGGTGGGGAAGTCAGCACGTGCGGGAAGTATAGGCGATCGGGACCGTCGGCGCAGTCCCCGTGCCGGCAGATTGCCGGAGGGGGGAACCAGCCGCCTCCTCCCCACAGTTGACACTCGCATCAACCACGAATGATGATTCCGTCGATGAGCCCCACCGTTTCTCTCAGAGAGTCGGCCATGCACCGCGCTTCGGCATTCTCCCGCCGCACTTTTTTCGGGCGCTGTGCCCTGGTTTTGGGCCTGTGGGGCTGTTCTGTCGTGGGTCTGCCCGAGGGGGCTGGCCGGGGGGCGTGGGCCCAGGAGGGGATGCCTCCACTCAAACGGGCCCGCATCGGCAGCCTCATCACCCTTCCCGCTGCCGCGATGCCGCGTCCCCTGGGCCGCGCCTGTGTGGCGCTCGATCCCGAACTCCCACCCGGTTCCCTGCAACTGCGTGAGACCACCGGCGGGAGTGAACGGGTGATTGCCGTGCAGGTCGAATCGGCCGGGGTGTCGAATCAACCCCACCGGCTGTGGTGGATTGTCGATGGAGGTCTGCCAGCGGACGGAAAACGCACCTACCGCCTCGAAGCGGCCGACAAACCGGCCCCCGCCCGGGTGGAGGTGACCCGCAACCGCTCGTTTGTGGGGGTCGAAATCGGAGGCCGCCCGATGTTGAGGTACAACGCCGCCCATGTGGCTCCCGCGACGGACGTCGATCCCAAATACGGCCGCAGCGCCCACATCCATCCGGTCCACACCCCCTCGGGGCAGGTGGTGACCGACGAGTTCCCTCCCGATCACCTGCATCAGAGCGGGCTGTTTCTGGCCTACACCCGGACCGAGTTCGAAGGTCGCTCGCCCAACTTCTGGGACCTGCTGGGAGGGACCGGGCGGGTCCGGTTCCAGGCGTTGAAGGGGACCTCCAGCGGCCCGGTGTGGGGGGAATTTACCACCGTACACCAGCACGTCGACACCTCGGGACCGACAGAGAAGATTCCCCTCACCGAAGAATGGCGGGTGCGGGCCTGGACGCTGGGAGGCCCCGGTACTGGATACTGGGTCTGCGACATCACTACCACGCGCCAGGCGGCCACCGAGACCGCACTCAAAATCCTGCAGTATCACTACGGAGGCATGGCCCTGCGGGGAGCGCGGGGCTGGAACCCCAAGGTGACACAGATCCGCACGGCCGAGGGGAAAGACCGGATCGCGGGAAATCACTCCCGCCCCCACTGGGCGGCGCTGCACGGGCCCGTGCAAGACAAGACCGCCGGTCTGGCCCTGCTGACCCATCCCGACAACTTCCGCTTTCCCGAGCCGGTGCGCATTCATCCCGACATGCCGTACCTCGTCTACACCCCGGCTCAACTGGGAGACTTCGCGTTCGAGCCGGGCCAACCCCAGACATCGCACTACCGCTTCGTCTTCTTCGATGGAGAAATCGCCCCCCGTCAACTCGACGCCCTCTGGGATGATTTCGCCCATCCCTGGACCGCGACTGTCGACTAACCTCCGCCGCCGCCTTCACCCACCGGCCATCAA
>JBKDUK010000229.1:0-12327 GCA_046339535.1 Planctomycetaceae bacterium
GTCGGTCTCGTCGAACAGCCGCAGGTAGCTCGCCTCGTCGCTGGTCGGGCACTGGATGTCGATCCTTTCCAGTGGGTATCCCAGTACGGCCAGCCGCTCGCGAAACTGCCGCGCGACCGGTTCCTGAAACTGATTGCGGAAAAACAGCAGCCGGGCCGTGGGAATCGCCTGCAACACCCGCAGCCACAGTTTCAGCACCTCGTCATTCAGCTTGATCAGCGGATGGTGCGAACCGAAGGTGAGGTACCCCCGGCTTTGCATCGGCAGCGGGGAGACCGGCGGGGCCTCGGCCGGAGGTTCAAAACAGGCGAATGAGCCGGCCAAGCGCAGAACCGTTTCGGTCATCGGCAGTGCCTCTTCCACCGGATCGAGCACCGCGTCGCTGATGCGGTAGTCGATGCTGTCGAGCCCGGTGGTGTTGGAATAGCCGAGATAGGTCACCTGGACCGGGGCCGGGCGATGCAGGAACACATCCAGCCGGTTGTGGGCGGTGTGTCCCGCGAGGTCGACCAGAATGTCGATGCCGTCACGCGCGATGAGCTCCACCACCTGGTCGGTGGGGACCAGGCCGGTGCGGTGCCACCCCTGGGCGAGAGCGCGGAAGCGTTCGCTCACCTCGTCAATCTTGGGAATCTCGGCATAGAGGTGGATCGAGAACTCGCGGCGGTCATGATGCCGCAGAATCGGCTCGAAAAATCGGGCGACCGCATGCTTGCGGAAATCGGGCGAGAGATAGCCGATTTTTAAGGGGCGGTCGGGGTCGCGGGAGTTGCCATGCCACGTACGGGCGGGGGGGGCGAACATCCGCTTCAGGGCGCCCCAGTGGCAGTGTTCCTGGAAGATCTCGCGGGGGGAGGTGTGCGGATCGTAATTCAGCACCATCAGCAGGTTGCTGCGGCAGGTGAAGAAGCAGGGATCGATCGCCAGTGCGGCGCGATACGAGGCGATGGCCCGGGAGACATCGCCGACCGCCTTGTAGACCTCGCCCAAATTGGAGTGTGGGACGGCATAGCGGGGATCGAGACGAATGGCGTTCTGAAACGCCTCAATCGCCTGGTCATGCTGGATGTGGTCTTCGTAGAGGGTTCCCAGGCTGTTGTAGAGGGTGGCGTTGCCTGGCTGCAGCGCGATGGCCTGGCGGAGGCAGTCGATCGCCGCCGGCAACTGCCCGGCCCGCTCGGCCAGCAGCCCCAGCCGGTGCCACGCCTCGGGCTGCCGGGGGTCGGCCTGCAGTACCTGCCGGTACAACCGCTCGGCCTCGCTCCATCGTCCGAGTCGGTCGAGTTCGAGCGCCTGTTGCAGCCACGCGGCGGGAGTATTCATGGGCAGCGACACTCGTCGGAACCGGAGAGTGGAGTTGGTGGGGAGAAAATTGCCCGGCTCGGCTGAACGCCGGGGAGTGATGTGGCGTGGACGACACCGACACGTGTTCTATCAAGCGAAACAGAGGGAAAGGTAGAGCCCGGCAGACGAATAGCGGTTGGGCGATCACCGTGGTGCGGGGCGTTTGACTGCGGGGTGAGCTGGTAAGCCAGGTCCTGGAAAGAAAGGGGCGTGGCAGTCGCCGCGTTTGGTCACTGGGGCGCCCAAGGGAGCGACATGCGTGACGACGACCTGGATTGGCGTGAAGCCAGGCAAATGAACGCAGGGGCAATTCAAGGTTGGCGAGAATGCCAGCCAGGGATCAAGACCCTGGGACCGTCGGCGGGCTGTGTGCGGGGTTGTTGGGGGTCACTGACCGCCCAGCCGATGGACGGCTTGAGGCTGAGGGTGGCAGGGTCTTGGGTGACTCCCATCAGTCCCCCCACAAACACCATATCGAAGGTGGTCCGCAGGTGCTCCCACACAAAGGGGACTCTGGCCGGCGTGATCGTAAAGTCGGGAGTGTCGGGGCCACGCGTCGCCAATTCCGTGTTGATCCACGGATTGGGCCGAAGTCTGTCACTGTAGTCCAACAGATAAGGAAAGAGTTTCTGAATCCAACCGCTGACAAATGGGGAGCCACTCCCCTTACGGCCATGCCACTTGTAGATCGAGTCCCAGAAGTCGCGGTCAATCTCTCCCCGGGCGGCGGCCACGAACTGGTCGAGCACCGGAATGAGCGGAGTGGTCCACCAGGTGAGGTCAAACTGGTCGAACTGCCGAACCCGCTGGGCGATGCTGATCCAATCGGCGACGGTCCCCTCGAGGGTGATCGAGGGAATCCCGCAGGTTGTCATAAGACGGTATTCAAAGTAGGCCTGCATCGCTTCCATCAGCACAAGTTCCGAAGCGGCACGCTCGATGGGACCCGTCGTGGAAAAATCGGCCAGCAGCAGCGTGTGGGTCTCACCGAGGTGGTGGCGAAGCTGTGCCGAGAATTCCGAGAAGACACCAGGCCAGTCATTCTCGGGAGATCCTTTCAAAAACTCATCGCGGCGGACCTTGAGGACCTGGCGGCCCTCATGAGCGACCAGCCGCGAACGGAGTGTCTCGGCGTGGCGGTTGACATGTTGCGAAAAGCCCTGGCAGAGCGTGAGCCAGATGATGTCGGGTGAAAGAACCAGGGGATGGTGGTAAGCGAACGCATAGTGGAGCGCCAGGATCAATGGGTGCGATCCACTGCAGGCGACCAGGGGATGAGCCGGCCGCGAACAGGCTTCCACGGAAATTTGCAGAAACTGCTGGTAGGCGTCTCTGGGGGCGATCTCGGGGAGGGGGTGTGTGGCCGGATTGACGTCGGCCACTGCGAATGTCCGGATTGTCAATTGAGTGCGCACGGGAACCTCCTGGGATGTGAGTGCCGATGGCGACAATCGTATCAGGAATACCTGCTGAAAAAGACGGGGGTTTGTGAAGAGCGTCTGTCGGGGTTTCTATTTCATTAAAAAATGCACCGCCCGATCGCGGTGTGCGATTGGGCGGTGGCCACTGGTTGATTCCGGCAGGACAGTCGCAGCGGAGTGATAAAGACGTTTTCCGGATGCCGTCTGCCGCGAACGCCTATTCGGGCATCGAAAGTTCTGGGCCCAGTTCGGGTTCAGCCTGCCAGGTCCCTTCTTGGAATTGGGGTTCTGGGCCGGGACCAAAGCTGGTGGGGGCCAGATTCCGCGGCGTGGGGGTGGTGCTGCGGATCACGCGCGAGCGGACCACCGGGGCGGGCGTCCGGGTTTGGACGCTGGGAACTCGCCGCATCGAGGTCCCCTGCAGCGGGGGCAGCAGGTCATCTCCACCCTCGGGAGAATAAGGGGTCACGGGGGACCAGGCTCCCGGATCGTTAGGGGATCCGATCGGGTATTCGGGGAGATCATCCAGGCACGGGGCCGGCCGCCGGGGCGGACAGCGCCAGCGGGCCGCCAGTGGGCGGGCAGGGGGGCATGGCTTGCGAACTCGCCGGCACCGACAAGTGCGGATCTTGCACCGACAACGGCCGCACCGTGGTTCGCAGGGCCCCATCACCGGTCCGGCATCGAACCCCTCATCGCACGCCGACTCATATCCGGGAGCGGTGAAGCAGTGGGGCCGGGGGCTCAGATTGGGCTGCCGTCCAACATACCGGCCGCCAGACATGGTGGTGGGGAGCGGTGTGCCATAATCGGCCTCGGTGGTGAATTCGGCCGATGTGCCGGGGTAGACGTAGCCCTGCTCAACCAGGGCCTCGACCGGGACGGCACGGTTCGCCCCCCGACCGCGGTTGGCAATGACCGGTTCGTCGCCCAGTTCGTCATAGCCGAAATCCTCCACCTCCATCTGCGCGGTCCCTTCGGGAACTGCATCACGGCTGACGTAGATGTAAGAGCGTTTGGGTCCACCGGATGCCTGGCAAAACGAGGCTGGGACCAGGCAAAGTCCGCCGAGGGACGCCAGTACGATCAACACTCCGGGTCGGATCATGGGCAACACCATTCTCAAAACAACAAACTGGGAAGTCCTCCCCAGTTCAAGCGGCAAACAGCGGGATCAGGCGGCAGCCAGAGCCTGCCACCACTCCATCATGGATTAGGGTGGGGCATCGTCAATGGCCGCCGACGACCTCCCGGGCGGGATTTCGCCCCGCGAGGCCGGTCATGACTTCCAAATCAAACGTGCCGTTGTTTTGCGATTTTCTCATGTGCAGTGGATGGGCCCGGAGGGGCGGGTGCATGTCGTCCCGATTCCTACACCCCACCGCCTCCGGTTTGGTAACCTGTAGGGTCCTGCCTGTTACTGCCCGAGCTCCTTCCCGGTTGTGGCCGCCATGCATTCCCTCCGCCGTCACCTCGTTTCGGCCCTCGCGCCGGTGCTGTTCGCCCCCGCGTCGCTCTGGGCCGCCCCCCCGACGGCCGAGGTCACCCGGCGGTTTGAACAACTGCAAGCCGAGTTTCAAACCCAGATTCAGCCCCTCGCCAAACGCTACTGCCTGACCTGCCATTCGACCGCGCAGCAGGAGGGGGAACTGGATCTGGAACGGTTCGCGAAGGTGCAAGACTTTCGGCCGGCCACCGGGGTTTGGCTGAAGGTGGCCGAGAATCTCGACAATGGCGAGATGCCTCCCAAGGACGCCAAGCAACCTTCGCCTCAAGAGCGGAAACAGCTCCGTGAATTTGTGCAGCGGTTTCTGGATGCCGAGGCGCTGGCCAGTGCCGGGGACCCGGGGCCGGTGGTGCTCCGCCGGCTCAGCAATGCCGAGTACACCTACACGATTCGCGATTTGACCGGCGTGCCCCTCAGCCCGGCGAAGGAATTCCCCGTCGACAGCGCGGCGGGGGAGGGCTTTACGAACACCGGGAACGCCCTGGTGATGTCTCCCGCACTGCTGACCAAGTATTTCGATGCCGCGAAGGGAATTGCCGACCATGCGGTCTTGCTGCCCGAGGGCTTCCGCTGGTCGGCCTCGACCACCCGCAGCGACTGGACCAATGAGCTGCTGGCACAGATTCGCGAGTTCTACGGCCGGTACTCGGCCGCACAGGGGGGCTCGCAGGTCAACCTGCAGGGAATTGTGTTCAACACCAACGACGGGGGACGGCTCCCGGTCGAGCAGTACCTCGCCGCGACGTTGAGCGAACGGGAGGCGTTGGAGGCGGGGCGGAAGACGATTGCGAACGTGGCGCAGGAACAAAAGCTCAACGTGAAGTACCTGGGTCTGCTGTGGCAGGCGCTGCACGATCCGCGGCCGACACTGTTGCTGCAGACCGTGCAGCAGCGGTGGCGGAACGCGAAGCCGGGCGATGCCCAGGCCCTGGCGGCCGAGATCTCGCAGTGGCAGAACGCCCTGGTGAAGTTCCGCAGTGTCGGGCACATGAAGTCGTGGATGCAGGCGGTCGACCCGCTGGTGCCGCAGCAGGAGTTGAAGTTCAAGATTCCCGCAGCTCCGGTGGGCAGCGACGTGGAATTGTCTCTGGTGTCGAATGATCTGGCGGTGGGGGGGGACGCTCCCTTGGTCGAGTGGCTCGAACCACGGCTTGTGGCCCCAGGACGCCCCGATCTGCCTTTGAAGGCGGTGCGCGGGTTCGTGGCCGAGATGTCAGCCCGTCGCACCAAGCTGCTGGGGTCGACCGCCGCCTCTCTGACCGCCGCCGCCGAGGCGGGAGCGACCAAGGGAGAGGTGGATCGTGGGGCTCTCGCGAAGAAATACCAGGTCGATCTCGACTCGCTGAACGCCTGGTTCGATTACCTGGGCATTGGCGGCAGCAGCGAATTGAAGCTGGCCCTGTTGACGAACAAACAGGGGACGAGTTACGAGTTCGTGAAGGGGTGGTCGACGGGCGAACTGCCGAACATCGCGGCGAATTCCAGCGGCAATGCCGTGCGGATTCCCGGAAACATGAAGCCGCACGGCGTGGTGGTGCATCCGACCCCCACAGTGGCCTCGTGCGTTGGCTGGCGCAGTCCCATCGAGGGGGTGGTGACTGTGGCTGGTGCGGTGACGCACGCCCATCCCGAGTGTGGCAACGGCGTCACCTGGTCGCTGGAACTGCGGCGGGGGGCGACCCGGCAGAAGCTGGCCAGTGGAATCGCCCACGGGGGGAAGCCGGTTCCATTCGGTCCGGTTGAAGAACTGGCGGTGCGTCCGGGAGACCTCATCTCGCTGCTGATTGGCCCGCGCGATGGAAATCACTCGTGCGACCTCACCGATCTCGCACTGGAGATCACGCCGGTCAGTGAGAAGCAGAGTGTCTGGAGTCTGACGGCCGATGTGTCGCCCGATATCCAGGCAGGAAATCCGCATGCGGACCGCCAGGGGAATGCCGAGGTGTGGCACTTCTACAGTGAGCCAGTGGCTCCCGGGGCGCAGGGCCCCGTCATTCCCGCCGGTTCCCTGTTGGCGAAGTGGCAGGGGGCGGCGGACGCTGGTGACCGGAACCGGCTGGCGGCCGACGTGCAGAAGTTGCTGACCGGTGAGGCTCCCGCCGATCCGCAGCAGCCCGACGCGGTGCTTCGACGGCAACTGGTGTCGCTGGGGGGGCCCTTGTTGGCGGCCGCCTGGAAGTCGGTGGCTGTTGCGCAGAGTGCGACGACTGGGCCGGTCGAGTCGGGCTACGGTTTGCCGGCCGCACAGTTCGGCACCGCGGCCAATGGGGTTGTGGTAGGTGCGAATTCGCTGGTGACCCCGGCGAAGTCGGCCGTCACCTTCCGCCTCCCCGCCGACCTGGCGGAAGGGGCCGAGTTGGTGGCGGTGGCCAAGGTTCTGCCGGCCCCCAATGCGGCGGGAGCCGCGCAGTTTGCCATGGCCGCCGGCAAACACGAGCCGTCGGGCCAGGTGCGGGTGGATGCCCCCATCGTATTCGCCGGCGAAGCGACGCAGAAGCAGTTTGCCGAGGCGTTCGAACGGTTCCGTGAGTTGTTCCCGGCGGCGCTCTGCTACACGAAAATCGTGCCGGTGGACGAAGTGGTGACGCTGACCCTGTTCCACCGCGAAGATGAGCCGCTGCAACGGCTGATGCTCGATGAACAAGGCCAGGCCGAGCTCGATCGGCTCTGGAACGAACTGCACTTCGTGGCCCACGACGCGCTGACGCTGGTCGACGCCTTTGCCCAGTTGATGGAGTACGCGACCCAGGACAGTGATCCGGGCCTGTTCGAGCCGTATCGCAAGCCCATTCATGACCGGGCGGCGGCCTTCCGCCAGGAGCTGGTCGATGCCGAACCGAAGCAGGTCGACGCGCTGCTGGCCTTCGCCGGGCAGGCGTACCGGCGGCCGCTGAAGAAGGGCGAAGAGCAGGAGTTGCGGTCGCTCTACCGGCGGCTGCGCGAGCAGGAATTGCCGCACGACGAGGCGTTCCGCTTCACCCTGGCGCGGATGTTTGTCTCCCCGGCGTTCCTGTACCGGCTGGAGAAGGCACCGGAAGGGGCGGCGGCGGGGGATGTGAGTGCCGACGAACTCGCCAGCCGGTTGAGTTACTTTTTGTGGTCATCGCAGCCGGATGCCAGCCTGCGTGAGGCGGCGGCGGCGGGCCGGCTGACATCCCCCGACGAGCTGCGGGCCCAGGCCCGGCGGATGCTGCAGGATGGGCGGGTCCGCCGGCTGGCGACCGAGTTCGCCTGCCAGTGGCTGCACATTTATGACTTCGATACGCTCGACGAAAAGAGCGAACGGCACTTCCCCGAGTTCGCCGAATTGCGGGGAGACATGTACGAAGAGGCGATTGCGTTCTTTACCGATCTGTTCCAGCGCGACGGTTCCGTGGGGGAAGTCTTCGATGCCGACCATACGTTTGTGAATGCCCGGCTCGCGAAGTTCTACGGCCTGCCCGAAACCAAGATGCAGGCGCTGTTCCCGGAAGGCGATCCGAATGCCGCGGGCTTCCGACGTCTGTCGGGCGTGAAAGCCCTGGGCCGGGGGGGTGTGCTGGGTCTGCCGGCAACGCTCGCCAAGCAATCGGGGGCATCGCGCACGAGCCCGATCTTGCGGGGGAACTGGGTGTCGGAAGTGCTGTTGGGTGAGAGGTTGCCCCGTCCTCCCAAGGATGTCCCGGTCTTGCCCGAGGATGAGGCGCAGGAAGAGAAGACGGTCCGGCAGTTGGTTGAACAGCACAGCAACGATCCGCGGTGCTCGAATTGTCATGTACGGATCGACCCACTGGGTTTCGCTCTGGAAGGGTTTGACCCCATTGGACGGCGGCGCGAGAAAGATCTGGCGGGTCGGCCGATTGATGCGGTGTCGACATTGGGGGATGGCACCCGGTTCGACGGGCTGGCGGGTTTGCGGCAGTACCTGGTGAAAGATCGCCGCTCGGCCATCCAGCGGCAATTCTGCAAGAAGCTGCTGGGGTATGCCCTGGGACGCGGCGTGCAACTCTCCGACGAGCCGCTGCTGGCCGAGATGCAGGCCGCTCTCGACCAGCGCAACGGACGCTTCTCGGCCGCGGTGGAGGTGATTGTCTCCAGCCCGCAGTTCCGCCAGATTCGGGGTCGGGACGCCGCGATCGCCGACGCGAACTGAAGCGCCGGGTGAGAGGGGGCCGGGAGTGTCTGGAGGAGAATCAGACTCCGTCCGTGTCGACCGGCTGATGTCGCAGGGTGCGGCTGGCGGTGGCCAGGTCGGGAAACAGTCCCGCGGCCACACCGGCCGTCAGGGCGCTCCCGACGGCCGCCTCTTCGCAGTGGTGGGTGCAGACGAGGGGGAGCCCCAGCCCCCGCGTGACCAGCCGGGCCAACAGCCGATTCTCACGCAGGCCATTCCCCGCAGCCACGAGGCGTTGGGGCTGGAACTGGGGAGCCTGTTGGCGGACTGTTTCCAACCCTGCCTGCAGGCCCGCGGTCATTCCCTCCAGCAGTGCCCGGGTGAAATGGGCGGGGGTGAAGTTTTGGGGAGAGACTCCCGTGAATCGCCCGCGGGCATGAGGATCACTGCGGGTCCCCGCGAAGGTAGCGGTGCATTCCAACCCCAGGGCCCCGTCGGGCACCGAGGCGGCCAGTTCATTAAGCCGGGAATAGAGCGGGCCGGTCGGTTCCTGTCCGGAAAAGTCGCGAATCACCTCCCGGAAAAACTGTTCGAGCAGGGCGTACGACCAGCCGCCAGGGAGCCCGACGTTCGACAGGAGATTGCCTGACACGGGAAACGGCCGCAGTTCGACGGGCGGAGCGAAGTGCCGGTCGGCCGTGAAGATGGCCACCTGGGCTCCGGTACCGACATTCACCAGCACGTCCTGCGTCCGATCGCCAATACTGCCGACAAAACTCGCCTGGTGATCGCCGAGGGCCGGGGCGACGGGAATGGAACCTGGCAGGTCGAGTTCCCGGACCCACCGAGCGGCGAGTGGTCCCAGGGGTTGATTGGCCTCGCCGATCGGGGGGAGCCAGCCGGGATCGATTCCCAGCGCGGCGAGCGAGAGGGTGTCCCAGGAGCGGGTGGCGGGGGCGAACACGCCGCTGCTGCCGGCGGCAGAGGGTTCGCAGACGAGGCGGCCACCGACGAGGTGTGCGGCGAACAGGTCCATGATGAAGCAGGCCCGACCTCGTTCGGGAAGTCGCCCCTGCTGCTGCAGCCAAAACAGGATGGTCGCCAGGAAACCGCTCTGCAACCGGCAGCCGCACCGCTCGATCGCACCGTCCCCCACGAGCTTCCGGGCCCGCTCGACCCAGGTTTCCTGCGAGCCGGGAATGAGTTCGTTACCCCGCCGATCTTGCCAGTTGATCAGCGGTGTCAGCGGTTGGAGCAGGTCGTTGACCAGTACGGTGCCATGCTGTTGCCCCGTGACGCCGATCGCGGCGAGCTCCCGCCGGCGTGATCCGAGATCGCGGACCAGGTGACGCAGGCAGTCGAACCCCCGGGAAACGATTTGACCGGCATCCCATTCCGACCGGCCCAGCGACCGGTCGGCGGCCGAGGTGATGTTGGCTTCGTTGGGAAGGGCGGTGCGGCAGACAACTTCTCCGCGGTCGGGATCGAAGGCGATTGCGGTGAGCTTGGTGGTGCCGAGGTCGAGACCGGCGAGGAGGGGCATGGCGGCGGGCGGGGTTCAGGAAGAGGCGAGGCGAACCAGGTCGGGCGTGAGGCGGTCCATGCCCGTGGCGTGGTCCACCGGGGGAGCGTAGCCGAAATCGCGCCGAGCCCGTTCGATGGAGTAGTCATGCGAACCGGCGAGTTGCTGGGCGAGGAAGCGGGTCATCGGAGGTTCGGTCGAACGGCCCAGCAGGTGGTAGAGAGTTTCGAGCGACCAGCCGGCGGCATACGCGAGCCCGGCGGGGATGCTGCGGCGGACTGACGGGAGGCCTGCGCGGCGCAGCAGTTCGTCGATCCAGGGCCACATCGCGACCGGTTCAGGATCGTTGATGAAATAGGCCTGGCCATTGAGGGGAGCGCCCGGCTGGAGTGCGTCGGCCGCCTGGAGGTGGGCGCAGGCGGCGTTGTCGACGTACGAAATCGAAATGCGGTTGGTGCCGGGGCCCACCCGCACCAGTCGCCCCGCCCGGGCGCGGGCGATAAGCCGGGGGATGAGGTGGTTGTCGCGTGGCCCCCAGATGAGGTGCGGGCGGAGAGAGACCGTGAGCAGTGAGCCGTCGGCCGCCGCCTTGCGGACCGCCTGTTCGGCCAGTGCCTTGGAGTGGGGGTAATGGCAGAGAAAGCGGGAGGGGTAGGGGAGCGACTCGTCGGCATGAAGATGGTCGCGTCCGTCATAGACCACGCTGGGGGAACTCGTGTAGACGAGGCGTTGGACGCGGTGAGTCTGACAACCCTCGAGGACGTTGAGAGTTCCCTTGGTGTTGATGGAGTGATAATGCGACCAGTCTCCCCAGATTCCCGAGACGGCGGCAACATGAAAGACGGTCTCGATGTTCTGGCAGGCGGCAACCACCCGGGCGGTGTCCCGAATGTCGGCGGAGACCTGTTCGACCCCCAGTTCGCGGAGACGGGGGTAGTCTCCCCGGCAGAGAACCCGCACATGGTCTCCCCGGTGGACGAGTTGTTCGACGAGGGCGAGGCCGAGGAAGCCACCCCCTCCAGTGACGAGGGCGTTCATGGGGGCATTCTCGCCCGGCGCGAGGAAGGAGGGAAGGGCCGGAGCGGGAGGGCCGTTGGGTGACTTCCCGGGGGTGGGGCGATATACTCCCGACCTCTCTGGGACACGGTGATTTCTCCTGTTTTGGTGCGGCGCAGTCTGCGATGAGCATTCCGACGATTGAACCTGGCAAGACCCGGGTGGGCTGGATTGGCACGGGGGTGATGGGTTCGAGCATGGTGGGGCACCTGATGAATGCCGGGTTCGCCGCCACGGTCTACAACCGGAACCGCTCGAAAGCCGAGGCGCTGGTTGGGCGGGGGGCCCGCTGGGCCGATTCTCCCGCGGAAGTGGCCCGGAATTCGGATGTGATTTTCACGATTGTCGGTTTCCCGCGTGATGTGCGGGAGGTGCTGCTGGGAGCACAGGGAGCCTTGGCGGGAGCCGCCCCAGGGAGTGTGCTGGTCGACATGACCACCAGCGAGCCGTCGCTCGCCGTGGAGATCTACGAGGCGGCGAAAGCGAAGGGGGTCCACCGTGTCGATGCCCCGGTCTCGGGGGGAGATATCGGGGCTCGCGAGGCTCGGCTGTCGATTATGCTGGGGGGGGACAAGGGGGTGGTCGAGGCCCTCAACCCGCTGTGGAACGCCATGGGCAAGACGATTGTCCACCAGGGAGGTCCCGGGGCGGGACAGCACACCAAGATGGTCAACCAGATCCTGATTGCCAGCGGCATGATTGGAGTCTGCGAGGCGTTGTTGTACGGGTACAAGGCGGGACTCGATCTGCCGACGGTGCTGCAGTCGGTGGGAAGCGGCGCGGCGGGGAGTTGGTCGCTGTCGAACCTCGGTCCGCGGATCATGAACAACAACTTCGATCCCGGGTTTTTCGTCGAGCACTTCATCAAGGACATGGGAATTGCCCTCGAGGAGTCGCGACGGATGGGGCTCTGCCTGCCGGGGTTGGCCCTGGCGAACCAACTGTACCTGGCGGTGCAGGCACAGGGGATGGGGCGGAATGGCACCCACGCCCTCCACCTGGCGCTGGCGAAACTGGCTGGGGTGGACTGGAAAAACCGCGGTTGAGAGGGTGGATCTGGCGGGCCGAGGAACGGCCTCTCCAGTGCGTGCGTTGGGCGGCATTCCCCGCGGGTCACAGGCGGGACCCGGAGGAGTGTCGGTTTCTCAGGTGGCTTTTGAACTGGCCCCAGGCGGGTCGAGTCAGGCGGAGTGATGAGTACCAAAGGTGTGCAGTTCGCGGGTTTGACCGTGGCCCTGGTGACCCCCTTCAAGAATGGGGAAGTCGACGAACCGGCGTTGCGGAAGCTGGTCGATTGGCAGGTGGAGAACGGGGTCGATTGCGTGAGTCCTGTCGGGACGACGGGAGAAAGCCCGACGCTGTCGCACGCCGAGCACGAGCGGGT
>JBKDUK010000230.1:0-2182 GCA_046339535.1 Planctomycetaceae bacterium
TCCCTGCCCCCTGCTGGTTCGTCCGATCCTGCCCCGCGTGGTCCCTCCGGCGGTCCTGCCTGCCCGGACCCGCCGCAAACTGCCGACAGGCGGGGGAATTGGCTACACTGCGTTTTTACCAACCTTCCTCTCACCCTCACGCAGCATGGCAACCTACCGCCAGGCCGAAGTCGACGCGAAGATCAAGGCCCTCGCCTTCACGAAGAATACCTACCAGATCGAACGCGACCCCTCGAGGGGCAAGGTGCTGCTCGACCTGTATCCCGACGTGGCCCCCGGCCACTGCAAGAACATGATTGCCCTGTCGCAGATTGGCTTCTACGACAACAAGATTTTCCACCGGATCATCAAGGATTTCATGATCCAGGGGGGCTGTCCCGACGGCAACGGCATGGGGGGCCCGGGCTATACGATCAATGCCGAATTCAACAAGACTCCGCACGTGAAGGGGGTGTTGTCGATGGCCCGCTCGCAGAACCCCAACTCGGCCGGCTCGCAGTTCTTCATCTGCACCGGCGATCCGCGGTTCCTCGACGGCCAATACACGGCGTTCGGCAAGACCGCCGATCAGGCCAGTCTCGACAACGTGCTGAAGATGGGAGTGGTTCCCACCGGCAGCGACGACCGCCCCCAGACCCCGGTCAAGATCAACAAGGCGACCGTGGTGATCACTCCCAAGTGATGTTCCCCGGTGTGTGAGGCCACCCCGCGGAGGGAGTGGTGCCCGCAGGCTGTCGGCCGGGTCGTGCAGACCGAAGGCCGGCAGCGCTCGCGGGGTGTTGTGTTTGCTAGAGCGACCGCCGGTTCCCACGGGGACCGCGGTCGCTGTGTCTCTTTTTCGCCATCGAGTCTTCCATGTCGGTTCAACCGGTTCTGATCAACGGCACGTGGCGTCCCTCGCAGGGAACGCAGACCTTTCAGGCAGTGAATCCCGCCACGCAAGAGCGACTGCCTGAGGTGTACCCCGTCAGTCCCTGGAGCGAAATTGAAGAGGCGATTCTCGCGGCGAAGCGGGCCTTCGCCGAGACCAGCACCTGGACCGGCGACCGGTTCGCCGCGTTTCTGGAACGGTACGCCGACCGCATCGATGCGAAGGGGGCCGAACTGGTGGCGCTCGCGAATGCCGAGACCGCCCTGCCGGTGGAACCGCGGCTGGCCAAGGCCGAGTTGCCCCGCACGACCAACCAGCTGCGGCAGGCGGCGGCAGCGGCCCGCGACGGCAGCTGGCTGCGGCCGATTAGTGATTCGAAGGCGAACATCCGCTCGATCTTCGGGCCCATCGGCCCGGTGGTGGTGTTTGGCCCCAACAACTTTCCGTTTGCCTTCAATGGGATCTCGGGAGGAGACTTCGCCGCCGCGGTGGCTGCTGGTTGCCCCGTGATCGCCAAAGGCCATTCGTCGCATCCCGGGACCACCCGGCTGTTCGCGGTCGAGGCGCACGAGGCGGCCCGCGAGACCGGCCTGCCCGCCGGGTTCGTGCAGTTGATCTACCGCACCGCCCATGCCGATGGAGAAAAACTCGTCTCACACCCAGCCATCGGCGCCACGGGTTACACCGGGGCCCGCGAGACGGGGCTGGTGCTGAAGGGGGCCGCCGACCGGGCTGGGAAGCCGATCTATCTGGAACTCTCGAGCATCAATCCCGTCGTCGTGCTGCCCAACGCAATTGCTGAACGCGGTGCGGCTATTGCTGACGAATACACCTGCAGCTGCCTGATTGGCACCTGGCAGTTCTGCACCAATCCCGGTTTGGTGCTGGCCCTCGCCGGCCCGGCGACCGAAGCGCTGCTGGAATCGGTCGGACAAAAATTCGCGTCGGCCCCGGTGGGGACATTGCTGGGGGAGGGAGTGCTCAAGCACCTGGCGGCGGGAAGGGGTTCAGCTACCGCAACACCTTGCTAAAGATTGCCGCCAGCCGGTTCCTCAAGAACCCGGCCGCCCTGCAGACCGAGGCGTTCGGCAACAGCGCCCTGTGGGTGCTGGCCGAGAATCTCGACGAACTGATGCAGGTGCTGGAGACCCTTGAAGGGAATCTCACGGGCACCATCTACAGTGCCAACGATGGCAGCGACGACGCGCATTACAACCGGGTCGCCCCCGTGTTGCGGCGTTGTGTCGGCCGGCTGCTGAACGACAAGATGCCCACCGGCGTCGCGGTCTCGCCCGCGATGAACCACGGCGG
>JBKDUK010000231.1:0-11231 GCA_046339535.1 Planctomycetaceae bacterium
ACCACCGGACCCCCAGCAGCCCGACCCCCAACCACGACGCCGACCCCCCGTACTAGTCCCCCAGTTCGGGGGAAAACGAGTTTCCCCCGCCTCCCCGGTGCGAAACCGGGACCTGCCCCCATCGACACCGGCGGGGAACTGCTCCACCAGGCTGAAACGAGGTGACCGCCAACAACATGACACACGACCACGGACCAGTCCCCGGAAATGTCAAGAAATTGCTGGAGAATCGGGGCCTGAATGGCGTCCCGGTGCTGCTGTCGACAACCACCGACCTGGGGCTGAAGGGGTTCCCCCGGAAGGAATGGGTGGTCATCACCAAAGACAACGTCTCGGTCGTGGCCGACGGCAACACTCCCGAACTGGTCACCAATGTGCCCGTGTCGCGGGTGGAACGGTTCCGGTCGGTCAGCACCATCGGCTCGGGGTTCCTGCAGGCCCATGTCGATGGGGCCTGGGTCGACCTGGTCCGGCACTCGAACGCCCTGTCTGGCCGATTTCATAAAGTCGCCGGACAGCTCGAAGAGTTGCGCACCAAGGGGGAAGTGCCCCCTCCGGAAGAAGACGAAGCCGATCAGCTGCACTGTCCCAAGTGCCAGTTGCGGCTCGCCGCCAAGGGAGAGCCGTGCCCGCGCTGCATCCCCCGCAAGGCGATCGTCAGCCGGCTGTGGCAGATCCTCCAGCCGCAGTGGAAATCGGCCCTGTTGATGTCGCTGCTGATGCTGGTGGGGGTGGCGATGGAACTCGCTCCTCCCAAGCTGCAGCAGTATCTCGTCGACGACATCCTCGCCCAGGGTCAGGCGCAGCCCAACGTCCAGAACCTCATGCTCACCCTGCTGCTGGTCGTGCTGGCCCTGGCCTCGACCCGCGTGCTGCTGGGGGCCGTCAACTGGGCCAAGGGGCTGGTGTCGACCAAGGTCGGTGCCCGGCTGACGTTCGACCTGCGCTCGCAGCTTATGCAGAAGCTGCAGACCCTGGGGGTCGGCTACTACGACAAGCATCAGGTTGGCTCGCTGGTCAACCGCGTCGCCTACGACAGCGAAGTGCTGCACACCCTGCTGCAGCAGGTGACCGGCGGCTTCCTGCTGCAGATCGTGCAGGTGGTGGCCGTGGGGGCGATGCTCTTCACCCTCAATCCCAAGCTGGCGATCTGCACGCTCATTCCCGCCCCGCTGGTGGTGGGGGGAAGTCTGTTTTTCTGGAAGCGGGTCTACCCCGTCTACTACCGCTACTGGGATTCCTCCAGCAAGCAGGCGGGCACGATCTCGGGTATGCTGTCGGGCATTCGCGTGGTCAAGGCGTTCGCCCAGGAGCCGCGCGAGTACCAGCGGTTCACCCGCTCGAGCGAGTACCTGCGCGACTCGCGCATCCATGTCGACAACGCCAACGCCTCGTTCTCGGCGGTCATGGCGCTCATCTTCAGCCTCGGAGGGCTGATTGTGTGGTATGTCGGAGGACGCGACGTGGTCGCGGGCAAGATGACCCTCGGCTCGCTGATGGCCTTCCTCGCCTATCTGGCCATGTTTTACGCCCCCCTCTCGACCCTCTCGCAGCTCACCACCTGGCTGACCAGCTTTCTCACCGGCTGCCACCGCGTCTTCGAGCTGCTTGACACTCCCGTCGAACAAAAAGAGCCCGACCAACAGCAGGAGCTGCCGAACCTGAAGGGGGAAATCCGGTTCGAAAACGTCACCTTTGGCTACGAGCGGCACCGGCCGGTCTTGAAGGATGTGAGCTTCACGATTGAGCCCGGGCAGCGAATCGGCATCGTCGGGCGTAGCGGTAGCGGCAAGACCACGCTGGTGAACCTGATCAGCCGGTTCTACGACGTCAACCAGGGACGCGTGCTGCTCGACGGGGTGGATCTGCGAGACCTCACCACCTCGACGCTGCGCCAAAACGTCGGCGTCGTGCTGCAGGAGCCCTTCCTGTTCCGGGGGACGATCTACGACAACCTCATCTACGGCCGGCCGCAATCGACCCGCGAAGAGACCATCACCTCGACCCGGGCCGCCCAGGCGCATGAGTTCATCCTCAAGAAGCCCCTGGGATACGACACCTGGGTGGGAGAACGGGGTGCGGGACTGTCGGGGGGAGAACGCCAACGCATCTCCATCGCCCGGGCCCTGCTCTACGATCCGCGGGTTCTGATCCTCGACGAGGCCACCAGCAGCATCGACACCGAGTCGGAACAGGCGATTCAGGATGCCCTGCGGGTGCTGGTCCGGGGCCGGACCACCATCGCCATTGCCCACCGCCTCAGCACCCTGCGCGATTCCGACCGCATCTTTGTCTTCGATGACGGCAAACTGACCGAGCAGGGCAGCCATGCCGAGCTGATGACCCTCGACGGCACCTACGCCCGCCTGGTGAAAATCCAGACTCAGTTCTCGAAAGACAATCAGATCGAGGTGCTGCTGAACGCGGCTGCGAATCCCGAACCTCCCGCATTGGAGCAGGAACCGGCCGAAGCACCGGTCGACATCTCGTCGTTCGCCCCCCGCTGGATCGGTGCGGGAGACGCCGTCTTCCGCTCGGGTCCGCACAACACGCTCGAGATCGAACTCTCCGACGGCACCATCCACAGGGGCATCGGGGCGATCCGCTGTTTCCCCGCCACCTGTGCCGACCGGCTGATCAGCCTCTCGGTCTGCGACCAGGAGGGGAAGGAAAAGGAAATCGGCATCCTGCGGGCGTTGGCCGACTGGCCAGCCGACGTGCAGCAACTGATCCATGCGGCGCTCGACCGCCGCTACCTGCAGCGGCAGATCACCGCGATCCACCGGATCATCCACAAGCACGGCTGTCTCGATTTCGCTGTCGAGACCGACGTCGGCCCGCAGGAATTCACCATGCGGTGGTCGCAAAGCCACGTGCAGGACTTTGGCGAGCGGGGCAAGGTCTTGCTCGACCTGGAAGACAATCGCTTCCTGATCGCCGACACCGACCAGTTGCCCCCCCGGCAGCGAGAACTGCTGCAGCGGTTCATCTACTGGTAACGCAGAGGTGGCGGCGCCAAACCAACATGGCCGGTGGGTTCTCTCACGAGACCCCGCCGGCCGTGGTTGTTTCCAAAGGATTGCTCAGGCGAGGATCGGGTCGATCACCTGCCCATGCACGTCGGTCAGGCGGATGTCGCGCCCGCCAAACCGATACGTCAGCCGGGTGTGGTCGATCCCCAAGAGATGCAGCATGGTCGCATGCAGGTCGTGCATTTCGAGTCGGTCGGTCACCGCCTTGTAACCCCACTCGTCGGTCTCGCCAAAACTCATCCCGCCCCGCACGCCCCCTCCCGCCATCCACAGCGAGAAGCCATGCTCGTTGTGGTCGCGGCCGTCGGAGCCCTGGGCGAACGGAGTGCGTCCAAACTCCCCCGAGAACACCACCAGGGTCTCATCCAGCAGCCCCCGTTGCCGCAGGTCGACCAGCAATCCCCGGATCGGCTGATCCACCGCGCGAGCATTCTGCCCGTGGTTGTTCACCAGCCCGCCGTGGGCATCCCAGCGGTCGTAACCGCCGATCCGCGGGCAGGTCAGCTCGACGAACCGCACTCCCCGCTCGATCAACCGGCGGGCGGTCAGGCACTGCCGGGCATAGCTGCGGGTGAATTCGTAGTCCGAATCGAGCCCATACAGGGCGTGGGTCTCGCGGGTTTCGCCCTCCAGGTTCAGCAGATCGGGCACGGTCAACTGCATGCGGGCCGCCAGTTCGTGGTTGGCGATGGCTGATTCCAGCGCATCGAGCCGACCGACTTCCTGCAGGGTGCGCTGGTCGAGATCGCGAATGAGCGACTGCTTCAGGCTCTGCAGCCGTGCGTTTTTCTCGCGGGGGCGAATGTTGGCCAGCGGCGGGTCCTTCGGCTCAAGCACCGAGGCCTGATAGGTCGCCGGGAGGAAGCCACTGCCGAAGTTGTCGAGCCCGCCCGAGGGAATCAAGCCTCCGTTCAGCAGCACGAACCCGGGGAAGTTCTGATTCTCGCTTCCCAGGCCGTAGGTCGCCCAGGCCCCCATGCTGGGGCGCCCCTGCAGGCCGGTTCCAGAGTGCAAAAAGTAATTCGCACTCGTGTGTTCCGGAAACTTCGAGGTCATCGACTTCAGGATGCACAGGCTGTCGATCTCGCGATTCACCTGCGGAAACAGATCACTCGTCCACAGACCGCACTCGCCTCGCGGGGCGAATTTCCAGGGAGACTTGAGGACGGTGCCGATGTTCTCGAACTGGGTCTTCTCGAGCTTGCCAATCGCCTGCCGGGGATCCTGCCCGTGGTACTTCTCGAGATTCGGCTTGTAGTCGAAGCTGTCGACCTGCGAGACCCCGCCATCCATGTAGAGGAAGATCACATTGCGGGCGGTCGCGGGATGATCGGTCCTGGCCGCGCCGCCAACCACCCTCCCCGCGGCGTCGCCGGCGACGTTTCCACCGTACAGCGCGGCAAACGCCAGGGCGGCAAACCCGCCCCCCGACCGAGCCAACGCTTCACGACGGCTGCAGGGCCGCCGATCCCGACAAAAGGGGACAGGTCCAATTACGCTCTGTTCCTGGAACGCAGACATCATCAGATCTCGCTCGGGGCTGGCGGCATGCGGCTTAGCGGACAAACAGAAACTCCTTGACCGCCCACAGGGCGTGACACAACTCGGTCCACGACTCCACCTCGGCAGTCCCCGGGCCCAGCACCGCCGCCGCCTCGGCCAGCAGCGTCTGGCAACGCGCCAGCTCGTCGGCCGTTGGCTCCCGGCTGTACGCCGCCTGGAACATCCCGCGTATCCGCTCGGCCTGCTGATCCGCGGGGGTCCCGCCCACGACCGGCGCCGCCAGCACCTTCTGGGCCCACAGCCCCGCCTGCTGATGCACAAACGGGTCGTTCATCAGGAACAGCATCTGCCCGGGCACATTCGAGATATTCCGCCGCCCCACTGTGGTGAACGGGGTGGGAGTGTCGAACGCCGTCATCATGAGCGGTGGGAAATTCCGGCGGGCGGCGACATACAGACTGCGCCGCCCCTCGCCATCGAGCGGACCCCGCTCGGGACGCAGCCCCCGCGCCTCGATGAACTGACTCTCATGCAACGGGACCGAGCCTCCCCCCTGCCGTGTGTCGAGCCGCCCCGAGACCGCCAGAATCGCGTCCCGAATCGCCTCTCCTTCCAGCCGCCGGAAGTTCATCCGGTGCAGCAGCAGATTCTCGGGATCGACCTGCTCGGCGGCCGGCTGATCGGGATCGCTCGACATCGCGAACGCCCGGGTCAACACCAGCCGACGAATCAGCGACTTCAGGGACCAACGATCCTGGGCCACAAATGTCGCGGCGAGATCATCCAGCAGCTCGGGATGCGTCGGCCGTGTTCCCAACACGCCGAAGTTGTCGACGGTCGACACAATGCCCCGCCCAAACACGTGCTGCCACACCCGGTTCACCAGCACCCGCGCCACCAGGGGATTGTCCGCCCGGGTCCATTGCTGAGCCAGTTCCCACCGGCCGCTGCCCCCCGAAGTGCCCAACGGCTCAGCCCCAGCGAGAGCCTCCAGCGACCGCCGGGGGACCACTCCGTCGGTCTTCTGATGTTTCCCCCGCACCAGCAGGTATTCGTCGACTCCGTTCCCCTCGAGCATCGCGGGAGCGGTCCGCGACTCCCACGGCACCTGCAACAACACCTCCAGCCGCCGGGCCTGCCACTCCGTCAGCGGAGTGATCACCTCCTCGGAGCCCCCCTCGGCCCCCCCCCGGAACCACTCGGGATGCCGCAGCAACGCCCGCGCCACCTCGCGGTGCAGATATTGCCGGGGAGCCGTCTGCAGATTCGGCTGTGCCGCGACCGACGTTCGATCTTCCGCCAGACTCGCGATGGCCCCGGCAAGCAACGGGCGATACCGCGCCAGCACGGCGTCGGCGGTTGCCGCCTGCTCGCCCCCCAGGGTCTGGGCCATGTGCCGTCCGACCGAGAGGGGAGCCGCGGGGGGAGCGTCGCTCTCCACCACCATCGCCACAGCGGTGTCGAAGTCATCGAGGGGAGAGAACTCGATCGACATCCGGTGCCCGGCATACAGCGTCAGATCGTGCGACACCCAATACCAGCGATCGTTGAAGCCCCATTCCCGCAGTTGCCCGGTGTGGATGGGGCCGGTCACCAGACGCTGCGAGTCGACCGCGGCGAAGATCCGCCCCGCTCCCCGCACCAGGTAGTGCACCCGGCCGGTTTTCAGCTCGAACTTGGGGGTGCGCCACATCGCCCCGTCCCGTTTCCAGCCGCCGTATTGCGTTGGCTCGCGTTCGGTTCCCGGGGCCAGATCGAGGGCCCGCCAATCCAACTGCGTCGCCGCGCTCGCCAGAGTGTTGAGCCGGAACAAGGGCTGTGCCGCATTGGTCCGCGAATCGAGTTGCACTCCACCAGCCGGCACGGAATGCGTTCCAAACGCAAATCCATCCGCCGACCAATCGGCCGATCCCGGCCGCAAGCTACCGGCATCCACGAGGACCCGGGCGGTGGGGGCCAGCCCCAGTGTGCTCCACAGGTCAACCGCCGACGGGTCGGCCTGCGCCTCGCGTGGCACCGCCCGCCCCTGGGCGCTCTGGGCCGCGGCGTGCCACAGATCATCCCGATCGGGAATGGCGGTCAGCAACGCGGCCACCCAGTGCATCAGGCGCTCGGCGTCGAGTCCGTTCTGCTGGGCGAGTTTTTCCAACGCCTGCCGGGCGTCTGGGGCGAAGTCCTGTGGCTTGTGCTGTTTGCCCGGTTCGGGGTTGGGCAAACCGAACGTCTGCAACCCCTCCATCGCCGTGCGCAGGTAGGTCAACGTCTCGGGAAGCTGGTTCTGCAGTGTCTGGCGAAAAGCCGCTCGCACCGCCGGCTCGTGCTGGCTGGTCAGTCGGTCGAGTTCCGCGGTCGCACGGCGTTCGGCCTCGATCGTTTCAAACCGGGCCAGACGTTGACCCGTACTCAGAAAGAACCCGGCAAGGGCGTAATAATCGCGCTGCGAGATCGCATCGAACTTATGGTCATGGCAACGGGCACAGGCGACGGTCAATCCGAGGAACGATTTGGAGAGCACATCGATGCGGTTGTCGATCCGCTCGGTTTCATCGAGACGGGTGTCGACCGGGGCGTGGATCTCTTCGCCCAGAAAGGCCCAGCCGGTCGCCAGCAGCGACTCATTGGCCCCTGTCTGGGGATTCCGCCGGGGCTGCGGCAACAGATCCCCCGCCAGATGTTCGCGGACCAACGCGTCGTAGGGAAGATCGCTGTTGAGAGCGCGGACAACATAATCCCGGTACTCGGTGGCGTTGGGGATGATGAAGTCGCTTTCGTGACCGCGCGACTCGGCGTACCGCATCAGGTCGAGCCAGTGCCGGGCCCAGCGGACGCCAAACTCGGGAGAGGCGAGCAGACCATCGACCACCCCCTCGCGGGCGGCGTCCGAGGGATCGCGTACAAACGCCGCGAGCTGTTCCGGGGTGGGGGGCAGACCGGTGAGGGTGAAGTGCACCCGCCGCAGCCAGATTTCGGGTCGGGCCTCTTCAGCGGGGGCCAAGCCCGCTTCCTCCAGCCGGGACAGCAGGAACTGGTCGATCTTCCCCCGGGGCCAGTCGGCCCGTTTCACCACCGGGGCGGGCTGCGGTTGCGGCGGCTGCCAGATCCAGGGGAGGTCGGCTTTGCGGGCGGCGAGGTCAAATCCCTGGGTGGCGGCCGGTGCCGCTTCGGTCTCGGGCCAGACCGCCCCGGCGGCAATCCAGTCGCGCAAGTCGGCCAGAATCTTGTCGGGAAGCTTCGGCTTCCCCTTGGGCATCTGCAGGTCGGGATCCTGATGAGTGACCGCCGTGTAGAGCCGGCTCTCGTCGGGTTTGCCGGGGACCAGAGCGGGGCCGAGCCCTCCCCCCTGCAGCAGATCTCCCCGCCGGTCCACCCGCAGTCCTCCGCGAGCAGGCTTGCTGGCGGGCCCGTGGCAGGCGTGGCAGTGCTCGACGAGGACCGGGCGGATGCGGGTTTCGAAGAACTCGGCCGTTCCCGCCGCGGGCTCCGCGGCCCCCGCCAGCGATCCCGCAAGGATGACCAGGATGCCAGCCAACCCGTCCCACCGACAGACACGCAGCATGAGCGTTCTTTCGCACGACAGAGAACCAGAGGACATCATCTGATTCTAAGCCACCCAACTTGCCGCCACCAAGGGACCCGTCGGCCAGCGGCACCTCCAGACAACCAGATTCCACACCAGCCGATCTTGCGTCGCGACATCGAGTGGAAACCCCGCATCATCGCTAAACCCAATTCCTCCTTGACATTGACCGCGTCGCCGCCGTGATGAATCCCGGAGTCCACTTCAGGACAGACCGATGTTCAGCAACGGACAGGCTTTGACTCCGAAGGTTCTGGAAATGACCGAAGCATTTCGGGCATTGACCGCACTGGGCCGGAAGAGGACTTGGACGACTCTCACGATCGCACTTCTCCACTCTCCGCGCCGCTGTAGAGTCCGATTACACTCCCGGAAAGCTGGAATGTGACTCCTCGGGCTCCAGCGTCCAAACCCCGCCGCATTCCCCACGCCCCACTGCCCCATCATGACCGATCCCCGGGTCGCGCGTTCCAATGCCCTGTATGCCCGCGCCCTCGAGTTGATTCCCGGGGGAACGCAACTGGTCAGCCGGCGCCCCACACGGTTCGCCAACGGTGTCTCGCCGGTCTTCGCCGCCCGGGGCCAGGGGGCCCGCATCTGGGATGTCGATGGGAACGAATACATCGATTGGGCCACTGGAATTCTCGCCATCATCCTCGGCTACTGCGACCCCGTCGTCGACCAGGCCGTGATCGAGCAGATCCATCGCGGGGTCAACTTCTCCATCAGCACCGAAGTCGAACTGGAATTGGCCGAGGAACTGGTCCGCACCATTCCCTGTGCCGAGATGGTGCGGTACACCAAAGGGGGCGGCGACGCCTGCACCGTGGCAGTGCGCATCGCCCGGGGAGCCACGGGGCGCGACAAGATTCTGTTTTGCGGTTACCACGGCTGGCACGACTGGTATCTCGCGGCCAATCTCGATGCGGCCGCCTCGTTGAACGCCCACCTGTTTCCCGGCATCGAACCGATTGGGGTCCCCAAGGCACTCGCCGGAACGGCCTTTCCCTTTCCCTATGGCGACGCCGCCGCCCTGGGAACCCTGCTGGATGACCACAAAGGGGAAGTCGCCGCGGTGATGATGGAACCGTTTCGTTCCGAGCGTCCCCCCGCCGGATACCTCGAAGAGGTCGCCCGCCTGACCCGGGCTGCCGGGGCGGTGCTGATCTTTGACGAAGTCTCGACCGGATTGCGGTTCGGTATGGGGGGTGCCCAGGAGTTCGCCGGGGTGACTCCGGACCTCGCGGTCTATGCCAAGTCGATGTCGAACGGCTATTCGTTTGGAGCCGTGGTCGGTTCGCGGGCCGTGATGGAACCCGCCGCACGGATGTTCGTCTCCAGCACCTATTGGAGCGACGCCGTCGGCATACGGGCCGCCCTGACGACCATTGGCGAACTGCGCCGTCGGAATGTGCCGGCCCAGATTGCCGCGTTTGGCCAGCGGATGCAGCAGGAGGTCAACGCCGTGGCCAGCGAGACCGGCTGCCCGGTGAAGTGCGGGGGCCTGGTGCAGTACCCGCAGTTGCAGTTCCAGATTGAGGATCCGCAGCTCAAGGCGAAGGTGGTGACGCTGTACATCCAGGAAATGGCCCGGCGGGGCTGCCACGGCTACGCCTCGTTTGGCCTCAACGCCGCCCAGGGGGAAGCCGAACTGCAGCAGACACGCGAGGCCGCCCGGGAGGTCTTCGCCCTGATTGCCGAAGGCCTGCACCACCAGACGATCGACCGGCTGTTGATCGCCCAGCCGCAGCAGGAGACGTTCCGCCGGCTGGTGAGCTGAGGGCCAGTCGGCTGCCCACGATACGGCGGACTGAGCGATCTACAGCGCCCGTCAAAAAAACGACGGCCAGTGGAACATTTCCGCTGGCCGTCGGTCTGTGTCGGTCTGCCGTCCGTCGTTTACGCGAGGGCGGCGATGTTGATGTAGGCGTGTACGTGGGGCGCACCGCGGAAATGCCAGACGAAGCCGGGCCCTTCAACGCGCCAGATGTCCCATTCCTTGTCTTCCAGCAGGTCCCCTTCCTGGTACCAGGCGAGGTTCAGGCTCTTCAGCCCCCCATTGGCCTGGAGGACCTGAAAGACCTCGTCGACGTCGGCCGTGCGATACGGAGACAGCAGGTGCCGCAGGGTCTTCTCGACCAGGGCCTGCTGATCGGCACTGAGGTCGGCAACCGGCACACCGGGGAACCGCCCCTCTTTTCCCTGCAGGGGGACCGCCGCCTCCGACGGAGCCTTGGCGACCAGAGCCCGCTCGGCCTGCTTGGCGTCCAGGGCCCGGAACAGTTTGTTCACGGCGATGGTCTGGTCATTAAACAGGTTCTTGCGGGGGCTCTCTTCGCCGTGGCCATAGATCAACGGTCCGCCGAAGGCGGCCTTGTCAACCGTATTCCCATCGGCACGCAGCGTGAGGTGCCGACCGGTCAGCTCCCACTCGAACTTGCCGCTGCCCGGGGTGCCGAAGAAGGCGATGCTGTACCCCTCGAGGCCGCCGTCGTCGAATTCGGTCTGCTTCTGGATCTTCTCGAACCCCTCGGGACTGAGGACGTTGCGAACGATCTCTTCGACTGTCTGGCGCTGGGCCGCCGAGTAGAAGTCTTCGCCCAACCGGGGCTTGGTGACATGCCAGTTGGCGTTGATCTTGTGCCGCAGTTCATGCTCGAACGGCAGGGCGATCTCTTTCTTTTGGGCCTCACTGAGCGACTGGAACAGGCGGACCACCGCCTGTTCGGCCGGGGCATCCAGGGTGGGGGCGGCCCAGGCGCGGGGCAGCACAGGGGCGGCCAGGCTCGCCAGTGCGGCGGCTGAAGCGCTCTGCAGAAAATTGCGGCGGTCGAGACCACCAGTGCGGCGGGGTGAAGCGGGGCAAGACATGGGGAGACGCTCCTGGGGAGGGAAAAACGAGCGGCACACAGAAGTTCAGTCAGAGCCAGGGGCCGCTGGGCCCCCATCTCTACCGTTGCCCCAGATGCTACCCCGCCACACTACGGTGGGCAAATCGAATGTCCGACAGTCGACAGCACCCGCGGGGTTTGAAAGAGCTGCACTGGCCGCGACCGCCGCCGCTCTCCCGCCGACGCATTCGCCCGAATTCGCACGGTCGGATACAATTCAACATCAAG
>JBKDUK010000232.1:0-9452 GCA_046339535.1 Planctomycetaceae bacterium
GCTCGATCAGCTCGAGCCAGGTCAGGTCAAGGCCCAACACAACGGGTCAACCCAACCGCTGTACGTCATCTGCCGGTCGGGCAGCCGGGGACGGCAGGCGTGCGAAAAACTGATCTCCGCCGGGGTGACCAACGTCGTCAACGTCGAAGGGGGGACCCTCGCCTGGGATCAGGCCGGGCTGCCGGTCGTCCGGGGCAAGAAGGCCATCTCCCTCGAACGGCAGGTCCGGATTGTGGCCGGGTCGCTGGTCTTTATCGGGTCGCTGCTGGCCATCACCAATCCCTGGTGGCTGATCCTCCCCGGTTTTATTGGAGCGGGGCTGGCCTTTGCCGGGATCACCGACACCTGCGGCATGGCGATGATGCTCGCCAAGATGCCCTGGAACCAGGTCCCCGTCGCCGCCCCCGCCACCCCGGCGGCTCCCGCCGACGCGGCCAGTTGCCAAAGCGACGCCGCCAAGTGTTGTTCCTGAGACTGGGCGGGGGGCAATCCGATTTTTCACGGGGGCCCGGGGACTTGCCTTGGGCTCGCCCCGCCAGGCTCCCGCTACGTCCATCGCCAGAGTATCCCCTGATTCCAAGAGCACAGCCATGATTCTCAAGCAGTACTATCTCGGTTGCCTGTCGCACGCCTCGTATCTGATTGCCGATGAGCAATCGCGTCTCGCGGCGGTGGTCGATCCCCAGCGCGACATCGGTCAGTACCTGGCCGATGCCCGGGCGGGGGGCTACAAGATCCAGTATGTGATCCTCACCCACTTCCACGCCGACTTTCTGGCGGGACACATCGAGCTGCGCAACCAGGCAGGAGCCACCATTGTGATGGGGGCGCGGGCTGCGGCGGAGTTCGAGGTGCGGAAGGTGCGGGAAGGGGACCAGCTCGATCTTGGCTCGGTCCGCCTGACCATGCTCGAAACCCCGGGACACACCCCCGAGGGGCTCTCGATTCTGGTCTACGACCGCACCCGCAGCGAGACGGTGCCGCAGGCCGTGCTGACCGGCGACACGCTCTTCATCGGCGATGTCGGCCGCCCCGATCTGCTGGCCTCGATTGGAGTCACGGCCGACGAACTGGCCGAGATGCTGTATCACTCCCTCGACAAGTTGCGGAAGCTGCCCGATGAGACGCTGGTGTACCCGGCCCACGGGGCGGGCTCGATGTGCGGCAAGAGCCTGTCGAAAGAGACCGTCTCAACCATCGGCGAACAGAAGAAGTTCAACTACGCCCTGCAGCCGATGGCGTTTGACGAATTCCGCCGGCTGGTCACCGCCGACCAGCCCGAGGCTCCGGAGTACTTTGTTTATGACGCCATCAAGAATCGTCAGGAGCGTCCCGACCTGGAGGCCACGCTCAGCCGGTCGTTGACCGCGCTGTCTGTGGCCGACGTAGTCCGGCTGCAAAACGCGGGGGCCCAGGTGGTCGATGTGCGGGAAGCGATTGACTTCGAGGGGGCCCACCTGGCCGGGGCCATCAACATTGGTCTGAAGGGAAAATACGCCACCTGGTGCGGCTCGATCCTCTCGCACGAACAACCGATCGTGGTGATTGCCGAGACCGGGAGTGAAGAAGAAGCGGTGACCCGCCTGGGACGAATCGGATTCGACAACGTGGCGGGCACCCTGCAGGGGGGAATGGGCGCGCTGGAGAACCAACCCGAGCTGGTTCGGCAGATCGCGCGGATCACCGCCCCGGCTCTGGCCGGCACGCTGGCCGGCGATACTCCTCCGTTCGTCCTGGATGTCCGCAGCGAGGCGGAATGGAAGCGGGGACACATCGCCGGCAGTCACAACATTCCGCTGACGCATCTGCGGGAGCGGCTGGGCGAACTCCCCGCGGATCGGATCGTGGTCGTGCACTGCGAGGGAGGGTATCGGTCGGCGATCGCCGCGAGCCTGTTGGCCCAGGCGGGAGTGGCCGAACTGCTCGATCTCGTGGGGGGCATCAAGGCGTGGCAGGCGTCGCAACTGCCGGTGGAGGTCCCGGCGGGAGAGCCGCAGGCGTGCGGTACAACCTGCCGCACGTAGGCCAAGTCGATGCGGCTCCACCACCTCTGGAAGCTGCTTCTCTGAATTCCGCCGCACCCCGGGGGTGCGGAGACCTCTGATCGTGGTGACCCGCCATGTCTGCTCTGGGCCTGCTGTTTGGTTCGCTGGTGGGGTTGTCCCTGGGATTGACCGGGGGGGGCGGCGCGATCTTCGCCGTCCCTCTGCTGGTCTATGGATTGGGCGTCCCCTTGAAGGAGGCGGTGGCGATCTCCCTGGCGGCGGTGGGGGGGACCTCGCTGGTGGGGTTTCTGGCGCGATGGAAGCTGGGGCAGGTCGAATTGCGGACCGGGTTGCTGGTTGCCGTCGCGGGGATGCTGGGAGCTCCCGTCGGCTCGCAGTTGGCCAATCACCTGCCCGAGCCGCTGTTACTGCTGATGTTCGGCGGGTTGATGCTGATTGTGGCCCACCGCCTGTGGCAGCAGGCGTCGCGGTCGACATCCCCCGCCCTGACCTGTCCGCTGCCCGACCCGCGCTGCGCGGCCGAGACGCCGACCGGTCCCACCTGCCAACGGGATGCCGAAGGACGACTGCGACTGACCTCGCGCTGCGCCCTGCTGTTGCTGGCGGTGGGGTTGGGAACGGGGGTGTTGTCGGGTTTGTTTGGTGTGGGGGGAGGATTTGTAATCGTCCCGGCCCTGGTGCTGTTCAGCAGCATGCCGATCCATCGGGCGGTGGGGACGTCGCTGATGGTGATTGCCCTGGTCAGCGTCTCGGGGCTGATGTCGCAGTGGTACTCCGGGCGGGAGATTCCCCCCGGCCTCACGCTGCAGTTTGTGGTGGGGGGAATTGGGGGGCTGTTTCTGGGACAGCAGATTGGCCGCCGGTTGCCCGGCCCCGTCCTGCAAAAAACGTTTGTTGTGGCGATTCTGGCGGTGGCCACGTTTGTGATTGGCCAGAATCTTTCGGCCTGAACCAAGTCCCCTGCCCTGCGCAGCGGCACACCTCTTGTTTCGGAGAATTCCTCGGATGTCCCCAACCGTGCATCATCAGATTGTCATTGTGGGGGGCGGCACTGCGGGAATCACCGTCGCGGCCCGCCTGGTCCGTACGTGGTTTCACAAGCCGGATGTCGCCTTGATCGAACCCTCGTCCACCCACGACTACCAGCCCTTGTGGACCCTGGTGGGGGGTGGCCTGGCGTCGAAAGACTCGAACCGCCGGCCGGAAGCCCAGGTGATTCCCCGGGGGGTGACCTGGATCCAGGATGCGGTCGCGAGTTTCGATCCGGCTCACAACCGGCTGCAGACCCGTGACGGACGCACCATCACCTACGACTGGCTGGTGGTGGCGGGAGGTCTGCAGGTGAATTGGGACAGGATTGTGGGGCTGCGGGAGGCCCTGCAGACTCCCGGGGTCGGCAGCAACTATTCGTTCGAGACCGTCGATCTGACATGGAAGGCGATCCGCGAGTTTCGCGGAGGGACGGCCCTGTTCACCAATCCCTCCGGAGCGGTGAAGTGCGGCGGGGCTCCCCAGAAGATCATGTACCTGGCTGACGATCACTTCCGAAAAAATGGTGTCCGCGACCGGACGCAGGTGATCTTCGCCTCGGCTCTGCCCAACCTGTGCGCGGTCGATCGGTATCGTCCGACGCTGGAGCGGGTGGCGGCACGGCGGGAAATTGCGTGCCGGTTTCGGCAGGAATTGGTCGAGATTCGCCCCGCCACGCGGGAGGCGATCTTCCGGACTCCCGACAACCAGGAACAGACGATCATCCAATACGACCTGCTGCACGTGACGCCCCCCATGGGGCCGCCCGATTTCATCGCCAAAAGCCCACTGGCCGATGGGCACGGCTGGCTGGATGTCGATGCCAAGACGCTGCGGCACACCCGGTTTGCGAATGTGTTTGGCCTGGGAGACTGTGCCAATCTGCCGACCAGCAAGACCGGGGCGGCCATCCGGAAGCAGGCGCCGGTGGTGGTGGCGAATCTGCGGGCTGCCATGGAGAACACGCCATTGCCGGACCAATACGACGGCTACACGTCGTGTCCAGTGGTCACCGGGATCGGCAAGCTGGTGCTGGCCGAGTTTGACTATCGGAAACAGCCGCAGGAGACCTTTCCTGTGGACCAGTCGCGGGAGCGTTGGAGCATGTGGCTGCTGAAGCGTTACCTGTTGCCGGTTCTCTACTGGCACGGGATGCTGAATGGGCGGCTCTGATCAACTCTCCCCAGACCACTCCTTCCCGCTCCTTGTCTCCTTCCGCACAACGACGACTCCCACCCTCGATATTTTTCCGGTGCTTCCATGACACGCTCTTTGCCTGGTTCGCTTGGTCTGGTGTTGTTGATTTCCTCCTGTGTGCTGGCCCAACCGGGAGGGGGGCCGCGGCGCGGTCCGGGCCGGGGTATGGGGCGCGGCATGATGGGGGGCGGAGGTCCACAGGGGGAGATGCGCAACGACATGCAGGTCTTCCACCACTTGCTGGAACACTACGACGACATCCGCCGTACGGTGAAGAACACCGAAACGGGAGTGGAGACCGTGACCGAGTCGGACAACCCCGAGATCGCGGCGAAGATCCAGGAGCATGTGGTCGCGATGCAGAAGCGGCTGGAGGAAGGCCGTGGTTTGCGGTTCTGGGACCCGTTGTTCCGGGCGTTGTTCCAGAAGTCGGCCGAGATCTCGATGAAAGTCGAGCGGACCGAGAAGGGGGTCAAAGTGACCGAGACCTCGAAAAATCCGCAGGTTGTCCCGCTGATCCAGGCGCATGCGCGGGTGGTGAGTGGCTTCGTCCAGCGGGGATTCGACGAAGCGCATGAATCACACGAAGTCCCCGGAGAACAGACCGCCGAGGGGAAAGCGGCCGACAAGGAAGCCGATCACCACGAACACGGCGCACACCACGAGCATGTGAAGCACGGGGGAGAGTCCGGAAAGCAGGCTGTCCACCCGACCGGCGCCAAGCCCCAGTTGGCTTTTCCGCTCATCAAAAAATTCGGCGGGGTCGTGGTGCGGGAGAAGGCCGCCGAAGCCCCCCGGAAGGGAGCCAGGGTGGTGTTGGATGTGACCACCGCGGCGGAAGCCGATCAGTTGAACAAGGGACTCGAACGGGCTGCCCGGCTGATCAACCTGTATGGTGCAGCCGGCTTGAAGGCCGACGATGTGCAGATCGTCGTCGTGGTGCATGGCGACGCCACCCGCAGCATTCTGGGGGCCGAGGCTTACCACGGGCGATTTGACGTCGAGAGCAATCCCAATCTGCCGTTGATTGCCGAACTGAACAAGGCGGGGGTCGAGGTGTTTGTCTGCGGTCAGGCGCTGGGGAACAAGGGATTTTCGGATGACGAGGTGACGGAGGGAGTCACCATCGCCGTCTCGGCTCTCACGCTGCTGCTCAACCGCCAGGCCGATGGCTATACCGCAATTCCCGTGCACTGAGCCGATTGCCAGCGAGCATGGCTGGCAGTTCTCGCGGCTGGCCAACGCCACCGATGCCGCGTTGCTCAGACGGGATCGGTGGGGGCGTCCTCAAGATCCTGCGAGGAGGTCGACACCCCTTCGATCCTGGACGGCTGAGACGATCCCTTCCACACGGCCAGCAGTCCACAGGTCAGCAGGATGGCGGAGGCGATCAGCCAGGTGGTGGGGAGATGGGTGGTGGGGTCCTGGCCGAGGCCCGCCCCAGCGAGCCGGGTCGAGTAGTACGAGATGAGGGTGGCCGAGGCGTTGTGGAGGGCGTGCAGCAGGGTCCCGGGAAGCACACTGCCGGTCCGTCGCCGGACCCAACCCAGGGCAAACCCCATGGCGGTGGTTGCCACGAGCCGTTCGAGGGCGAGCGGATTGGGCATGATGAGGTGGAAGGCCCCGAAGACCAGCGAGGTGATCCACCAGGCGGTCCTGGTGCGGGACGCGGTCGTCTCTGCCCCCTCCCGGGCTCCCGCCACCCGATCCCGATGTTCGATGGCCGACCAGAGAAAGCCCCGGAAGAAGTATTCCTCGAAGACCGCCGGGACGACGGCAATCAGCGCGACAATCCAGCCGACGGGAATCTGCCGCAGATCTCCCGCATAACTGGTGAGGCGTTCCAGCAGACTCGCGAAGTCGACCCCCCGGAAGCGGGCCACCGCCACAATCAACTCGTGATCGGGAACCCACAGGCTGAGCCCCAGGGCGGCGGCCCCCAGCCAGACAAGGGGCGAGCGGGCGTGATCGGTGAGGGCATACCAGCGGCGGGCATCGACCCGGGCAAACCAGCAGACCAGCGCGGGAATGGCCCCAAACGCCAGCATGGTGATGACACTTCCCAACTGCAGCCGGGGGAGCAATCCCGGGAGGATCTGGCCAATTCCCTGCAGCAGGAAGAACAGGGGGAAGATGACTGCCACGGTGACCACGGCGGCAATCACGCTGGGGGCCGACTGCCGGCCGCTCGACCGCCGCCACAGGTCATGCCAGCCGCTGGAAGAGCTGTACAGCACCGACTCGGCCCCGAAGATGCGCGAGGCCAGCCCAATCGCCGCGGCGGCGTACAGGGCGGTCGAACCGACCACCGCCACCGCGGCCCCAGGGGTCACCTGGTCGGTCAGCAGGTCCCGTCCGAGCAGCACGATGTTGGCCAGGGGCATCACCAGCAGCAGTCCCTCGAGAGCCAGCCCCGGCATCAGTCCCAGCGTTCCCGGGGCGAGTGAGAGCAGCATCAGCGGAATGAGATACGCCTGGGCCTCTTTGAAACTGCGGGCAGTGCAGGTCACGACCAGCAACAGTGCCGCGTAGAACGCGGCGAACAGCAGCAACAGGGCGAAAATCGAACCCAACGTGGCCGCATTGAACCCCGCCGCCCCGAAGACCGCCTTCCCCAGCCCGCTGGCCTGCAGGGTGACTGTCATCATCAACAGGTTGGCGGCCGCGGTCAGCAGGGCCACCACCAGCACGGCGACATACTTGCCGAACAGCAGACTGACGCGGGGGATGGGAGCCGCCATCAGCACTTCCAAAGTCCCCCGTTCCCGTTCCCCGGCGGTCAGGTCGATGGCGGGATAGACCGCACCGGTGACCGTCATGAGGGTGAGGATGAGGGGGATCACCGCCGCCAGCGAAATGCGAGCGCGGGGTGGGGCGATCGAAGAGACCGAGCGGCGCTGCGCCAGAATGGGGGGCGCGCGTTGGGAGACCTGCAGCACCTTCAAACGTTCGTCGAGAAACTTCTCCCCCGCTTTGCGCAGGCCTTCGGTGACCAGGTCGGCCGCCTCGCGGCTGGCAGCCGAGTCGTCGCGGTAGAGCAGTTCGAGGTCGAGTTCGAGATCCTGGCGGGGGTCGAGATTGCCCCGGGGAACCCCCAGCGGGCGGATGACCAGATCGGCCCGCCCTACCTGCAGCGCCTCATCGGGATCGAGGTCGACGTGCCCGGTAAAAACTGCCCCCCGCCCCTCGGAGCGGATTGTTGGGCCCGGTTCGTCGAACGTCAGCCCCCCCTGCCGCAGCATGTGCACCAGGTAGTCCCCTTCCATCGGATTCCGGAAGGCGAGGTTGAACACCGGCTGGTCGACGGCGTTCAACTGCGAGAGGAAGAACTGCTGGAATGCGATCGAGAGCAGCGGATACAGCAGCAGGGGCATGAGGACCAGCGTGAGGATCGTGCGGCGATCCCGCAGAATCTCGCGCAGTTCCTTGAGAGTCAGGCGCCAGAGCCGCCCCAGCCGACCGCTGTTGTCCGCCGCTGCTGTGGCCACCAATCCCCCGGAAAAACGAGACTCTCGATTCTAGTCAGGCTGGCGACCGCCGTCCCACCACATTCACTCCCGAACCAATCAGCAGCGACCGGTCATACACCCAGCGGTAGAGCCGGCCGGTCTTCTCCGGGGGGAGCACCCGCAGGTCGACAAATCCCGCGTCGCGGTACCAGCCCAGGAGTTCGTCGACAGTATGGTGGTGCTGATATTGCGGGGCGTACCAGTCGAACGTGTCGCACAAGCGGTTTTCGTAGACCGGGTGGGCGCTGAAATTCACGAGCTTGTTGAGGGTTTTGTTGACGACCGGAATGCCCCCCAGCGTGGCCCCCCACCGGCACCACGCTTCGAGCCGGTCGTGGGGCATCTGGATGGTGCGGCGGCGGAGCCAGCTGTTGAGCGACTCTTGCCACCCCTGGTTGCGGCGATAGAGCCAGACGGCATACCGCCCGCCGGGCTTCACCAGGCGGGCCACGGCGTCGAACACCGCCCGGGTGTCGACATCGTGGTGCATGACCCCGATCGAGAAGACGAAGTCGAACGACTGCCCGGGGAAGGGGAGCTGCTTGAGGTCGGCCTGAACGAATCGGACGGTGGGAAGGTGGGCGCAGAGTTGGGCCGCCTTGTCGACGGCATGCGAATGGTCGGCCCCCCAGACACGGGCTCCCGCCTCGCCGGCGACTTTGCTGTAGCGTCCACCGCCGCAACCGGCGTCGAGCACGTCGAACCCGGCGAGTTCCGCGAGCGACACGCCGGTTTTCGCCTGGAATGTGGCCCGGTCTTCGTCATCATGGGCGACTTCGTAGCGGTTCCACTGCCGGCCGAAGCTTTCGAGATGCTGCGACGCGACGAACCGGGGCAGGCCATGCACGACCGGCACGCTGCCCCCGCATGCGGCACACGCCGCCAGGTCTTTTCCCAACTCGGGCAGAGGCTTGCGGCAGGTGGGACAGAGCAGCGGGGGAATTGCCGGGGTCATGCTGTCATTCCTCCCGCCAGTTCCAACAGCGACTGTAGCCCACAAACAGCGACGACCACCGGCACACTCCAGCGTTCGAGCCAGGCCAGGGATCGATGCCCGCCGAGCGATGGTCAGTCCCCCGCCGGCGGAGGGGCCGGTGGGGGACAGGGACCACGGCTCTCAGGTCAGCTTGCGGGCGCGGATCCAGTCGGTGTGGAAGTCGCCCTCTTTGTCGAGCCGCTTGTAAGTGTGGGCGCCGAAGTAATCGCGCTGGGCCTGCAGCAGGTTGGCGGGGAGCCGGTCGCGGCGGTAGCCGTCGAAGTACGACAGGGCGGCGGTGAAACCGGGCACAGGCAGCCCCAACTGGACGGCGGTGGCCACCACATGCCGCCAGCCGGGTTCGGCCTGGCGGATGGCGTTGGCGAAGAAGTCATCCAGCAGCAGGTTTTCGAGCTTGGGGTTCTTGTCGAAGGCCTTCTTGATGTCTTCGAGGAACCGCGCCCGGATGATGCAGCCCCCGCGCCACAGCAGCGAGATGTTGCCGTAGTTGAGGTTCCACTGGAATTCCTTCGCGGCCGCTTCCAGCTGCACGAAGCCCTGGGCATAGCTGCAGATCTTCGAGGCGTAAAGCGCCTGCCGGATCGCTTCAATGAACTGGGCCTTGTCTCCCGTGTACTTGGCGGTGGGAGGGGGGAAGACTTTCGAGGCGCGGACGCGGGCGGGCTGCTGGGCCGAGAGACAGCGGGCGAAGACCGACTCGGTGATCAGCGTGGT
>JBKDUK010000233.1:0-2255 GCA_046339535.1 Planctomycetaceae bacterium
GCCCGGCTGCACCACGGTCTTGGAGGACCTGAGGGTGCGGTATGGCAAAGACATCAAGCTCGAAGTGCATCTCGACACCGATGAAGGGAACGCGGTGAATCTCGAGCAGGCGACCAAGGTGGAGCTGCTGAAGGCCGAGCCTTGCGGCTGCAAGCACAAGTAGGCCTTTGGCGGGGGCCCCCAACCCGACCAGTGCCAGACCCCGGCTCTTGAGTCAGAGCTGGTTTCCCTCCCCCCGATTTTCTGACCCCCTTTCGAATTTCTAACCAAGAGAGACAGAACGATGGCGAAGTCGTTGGAAGCCCTGGGCATGATCGAGACCAAGGGGCTGATTGCCCTGATTGAGGCCTCGGATGCGATGTTGAAGAGCGCGAATGTGACGATTGTCGGCTGGGAAAAGGTCGGCAGCGGGATGGTCACCGTGTTCGTGGTGGGTGACGTGGCGGCCGTGAAGGCGGCTGTCGATGCCGGGGCCTCGGCCGCCAGCAAGGTGGGCGAGGTGATGAGCGTGCAGGTCATTCCCCGCCCCCACGAAGAGCTTGCGGCGGTGTTGCCCAAGCCGGGCAAGGCGTCGGGCGCGGCGGGCTGAGTCGTGGTTGCCACCCGGCCCTCGGCACGTCGACCTGCCCCACCGGCAAAGGCCCCCGCGGCCCCGGCGGCGCAGATTCCCCAGGAAACTCCAGTCTCTCCAGGTGTGTGGAACATGAATGAAGCCATTGGCTTGATTGAAACCAAGGGTCTTGTGGCCCAAATCGAGGCGGCCGACGCGATGCTGAAGGCGGCCAACGTGCAGCTGGTCGGCCAGGTGCAGATCGGTGGTGCGTTCATCACCACGATCGTCCGCGGCGACGTCGGCTCGGTCCGGGCCGCGGTCGATGCCGGTGCCCAGGTTGCCAAGCAGGTCGGTGAACTGGTTGCCGCCCACGTCATCGCCCGTCCCGAGAAGAGCGTGCTCGAGCACTTCATCAAGAAGTAAGCCCGTCCCGTTCTCCCGCCTGATCCGGCCCTCGACATGAAAATCCTCGTCGCCAATCTCGGTTCGACCAGCTTCAAATACCGGCTGTTCGACCTCCCTTCCGAGACGCAGCTCGCCCGTGGCGGTATTGACCGCATTGGTCAATCGGCCAGCGCCTGTTTCGTCGAGATCGGGACGGTGCGCGAGGAGTCGACCCAGCCGGTACCCGATCATGCGGCGGCCGTGAAGATCTGTCTCGACGCGCTCACGCATCCGAAAACGGGATGCCTGAAGTCGGCCGCGGAAGTCTCGGCCATCGGCTTCAAGGCGGTCTTCGCGGGGAAGCTGAGCGGCGTGCGGATTGTCGACGACGCGCTCCTGGCGAAGATGGAGGAACTGGCCGACATCGCCCCGGCTCACAATCCGATGTACGCCAAGGCGATGCGGCAGTTGCGGAGCGCGTTTCCGCAGATTCCGCTGGTGGCGGCCCTTGAGACCGCCTTCCACGACACCATCCCCGAGGCCAACCGGGTCTACGCCATTCCCTACGAATGGAAAGACCAGTACGAGGTCTGCCGGTGGGGTTTCCACGGGGCCAGTCACCGCTTCCTGTCGACCCGCATCGGCCAACTGCTGCAGCGGGATGATTTGCGGGTGGTGACCTGTCACCTCGGGGGAAGCAACTCGCTGTGTGCCGTAAACGGGGGAAAGTCGCAGGCGAACAGCCTCGGCATGAGTCCCCAGACCGGACTGCCGCACAACAACCGGGTGGGAGACTTCGACCCATTCGCCCTGCCGACCCTGTTGCGAAAGACCGGCAAGCCGCTGGAAACGCTGCTGCAGGAACTTTCCAGCCAGGGGGGTCTGCTGGGGTTGAGCGGCCTCAGCCAGGATGTGCGTGACCTGGAGGAAGCGGCCGCGAAGGGACATGCCCGGGCGCGGCTCGCGCTCGACGCGTTCGTGACTTCGATCCGGCAGTATCTGGGGGCTTATTTCGCCGTGCTGGGAGGGGCCGATGCGGTCGTCTTCAGCGGCGGGATTGGCGAGAACAGCCGGCTGATCCGCCGCGAAGTCTGCCAGAACATGGAGTGGGCGGGTTTGGTGCTCGACTCGGCGCTCAATGAGTCGGCAAAGGGAGAGGCGTGTCTCTCGGCTCCCTCGAGCCGGGTGCAGGTGTGGGTGATCCCCACCAATGAGGAAATCGTGGTGGCCCGGCAGTCGGTGGAGGCTCTGGCCGCCGCCGGTTCACGCTGATTTGGGAAGGGAGTCTGCCGCATGTTCATTGCCCGCATCACTGGCA
>JBKDUK010000234.1:0-11827 GCA_046339535.1 Planctomycetaceae bacterium
TTGCCAAGGATCGGTCGTCTCGGCGTCGGGAAATCGAACAGCAAAGGGCACGATACGAGAGCGATCGATCATCCAGCAAACGCGATGGGTTTCCCTGATGGTGATTGCCGACGGTTCGATTCGTCGAGCGTGCACTGGCCACGGGAAGGAAACCAGTTGCTCATCGCCAGGAATCGCCGTCGCGACTTTTTGTAGCGCAACAGCAGAGCGATGGAACCGAGTCGGTCGAGAGGAATCTGAGACAACAAGCAGGAGAGACCAAGCGACGCCTGGATTGTTTCGTGTGCGAGAGCCTGCGATCGGCTGAATTGCGTTGTGCCAGCAGCAGGGTTCGACGGCGGGAGGGCTCTATTCCGGTGGGGTATGTGGTTCCGCCAGACGGTGTTGGGTTGATTAAAGTCCAGTGGCGGCTCGGACGGAGCGTCGCCCTCCCGGGATGGCGAATCCGGGAAGGAAAGTGGTGCGCGGAGCGGCGGGTGGCCCTCTCATCCTCCCTGCGGTCACCGTCTCCCCCTGGTGGGGAGACGGATCCGACGTGAGCCGGCGCGCGAGCCGGGGGGGTTTGATGGGGGGGCAGATTGGTGCGGAGGCCTTGGGCCGGTTGAACTTCGGGGCGTGCTGGGGGAAGATTGGGGACGCTGATTGCTTGAACGAATCTCCTGTCCCGGGTGCGTTGCATGCCCATTCCCGTTGACTGTCCCGCGTGCTCCCGCAGCTACCAGGTGCGGGAGGAATTCGCGAACCGCACCATCCATTGCAAGTCGTGCGGCGAGGCGATGACCGTGCCCGCCGCGGCGCCGTTGTCGGTCAAGTCGCCTGCCGTGCGCGGGGACGACTCGGCTGCCGGGGCCCAGGATGAGTGGGCCAAGGCGTTTGGCACCGGCGGGTCGTCGCGGGGGAAGTCGGGCAGTCGGGCGGGATCGGGTTCGTCGGGGCTGGGTTCGGCGGGACTGGGCTCGTCGGGACGGGGGCGTTCCGGGCCCAGCCGGTCGGGAGCGGGACGGCGGGAGAGTGTCGCCGATCGGGACGAGGAGGAGGAGGACGACCGACCGGTGGTTCGCCGGTCGTTGCGAGGCAAGTCGCGCCGGTCGCCCATGGTGTGGGTGGTGGTCGGGCTGTCGATTCTCGCCAGCGTGGCCGCCCTGGGGGTGGGGGTGATGTTCGGGATCATGCGCCGGCAGTCCAATACCGCTCCGGGCCCGGGGGGCTTTCCGGTGGGAATTCCCGGCAACAACCCGATGCCCGGTGGACCGCCGAATCCGACATTTCCTTCCATCGACATCCCCCGTCCCGACTTCACCCCGCCCGATTTCACTCCCCCCGTGATGCCGCCGCTGCCCACCATGCCGCCGCCTCCGTTTCCGCGTCGCGAAATCCCCCGGCCGGGCACAACCCCGCCCGGCACGCCCCAGCCCAGCACCGGACCGGTCGGCCCCAATCTCAAGGAAGACCCCAATCGCCCGGGTGGCTTTCCGGCCGCTCCGGGGGGTGCGCCCCGTTGAGCCGGTTGAGCCCGTTGTGGTCGTTGAGCCCATTGAGGTTCTTGAGCGGGTTCAGCCCATCGAGCCGGGGGAGAGGGCCCGTCCGTCGCGCGGGGTGAGCGCGACCGGCGCGAGGGAGCCCGCCGGCCAAAGACTGTCCCCCAAGGCCAGCGCGACCCCCACCAGCCCCCCCAGCGCGTGGGCCCAGGGGAGTGGTACGAAGGAGCTGTCGGAGACAAACAGGTTGTCTCCCCGCAGACACTCGAGTCCGATCTTGCCGGCCAGCCCCAGCAGGAACAGCCCCATCACCAGCGCTCCCGTCCGGTCTCCCTCGCGATGGCGTTGCCGGCCGAGGTCGGCCGCCAGCAGGCCAAACAGGGCCGAGTCGATCCCGCTGAGTCCCCGGTACCGGGTGATCTCGGGATGCAGCAGGGCAATTCCCAGGGGAATCAGCACGGCACTCGTCACCAGGGTGGCCACGAAGCGCCCCCGGTGACGAGTCTCACACAGCGCCCCCAGCACGCTGAACACCGCCAGATCCCAAACGAGGTGGCTGGCGGACCAATGCAGGGCATGACAGGTCAGCAGTCGCGGCAGCGACAGGCCGTTGTGAACAGGGACATCCAACTGCCAGCCCGTCAGCCAACCTTCGGCTCCAAACAGCAGCAACACGCCCAGACTCAGGAATGCGGTAACGGAAATCGACGCGAGACGCATGGCGGCTTCCGGGTGAGGGGTTCGGGGGCTGGGTGAAATTGTCGCCCGAGCGCTTCGCTGCCCGACGAGGCCGGGACAGCTGTCGCGGGACTGGACTGGGATCTGATGCGGGGCGCGGACGCGGGGGACCCGGTCTCGGAGTGAGACCGGGCCCCCCCCTGTGCGCGGGTCCGACCGGGTTCATTCACTCTTCACAGCGGGCTTGAGCGTCTTGCGACGGGTCAGGCCGGCGGCGGCGGCCAGGCCGAGGGCCACCGTGGCGGTCAGTGGATCGAGGGCCCCTCCCCCCGAGAAGTTCGACCCACCCGACGACCTGCTGGGGGAGCCGTTGGACATCGACGGCGCGGGATTGAAAACCGGGTTGGCCTGCGGCATGACCGTGGGCGAGCTGGGCTGGGGATTGGCTGGGGGAATGCCCTGAGGATTATTGGGCACGTTCGCGGCGGGATTGGCCGGGGTGTTCGAGGCCAGTTGCGTGGGGGGGGTGGGGCCCAGCTTGGCCAGCGATTCATCCCGCTGCCGTTGCAGTTCGTCCCGCAAGCGGGCCCGGGTGGCGTCGTCCCGTTTCACCCGGGTGACATTCCGGCGTTCGATCGACCAGCGTTTGTACTCGGCATCATTTTCCAGCACGATGAACGAGGCGTATTCGCCGGCGATCGAAAAGCCTTCGCAGAGCTGCACGATCTTCTGGACGCGGGCGTCAGAGGGGCCTCCTTCCCGCAACGCGGCCATTTCCCGTTCGACCTGCTGGTAGGCCCACATCCGTTCGATCTCGGGATTGCGGTCGTCATTGGCGGGGAGTTCGACCTGGGTGGTCTGCGTGATTGGCTGCCCCATCACCTCGGCCTGCAGGGTGATCTTGGCGAGCCCGGGCTGTCCATACCGGCCATAGACCCGCAGGGGGGCACCATAGAACAGGTCGGGGAGCTTCTCGGGGGTCATATCATGAATCGCGCCGCCGTCGATGCTGATCCGCACGTTGGTGGCGACGGGCCGCATCAGCTTGCGGCGGAACGCGCCCGCCTGCCGGGAGAAGTCATCCTCCTGCGAGACGAACGCGGCCAATCCGCCAGCCCCCTCGGCCAACTGCTTCAGCAGCGGACGGTTCACCTCGTTGCCGATGCCGATGCAGAAGACGCGGGTCCCCACCGGGGCGGCCTTCATCAACTGCAGCAGTTCTGTCTGCTCGCGCTGGTCGGTCATGCCGTCGGAGAGCAGCACGACGTTCAGGGGACGGTCTTTGTCTTTGAAGCGGTAGGCGGTGTTGAGCGCGGGCCGCAAGACGGTGCCGCCGCGGGCCTTTTCGGAATCGAGAAACGCCCGTCCCTGTTCGCGGGACTCGACCGAGGCGACGGTGAGTTGGCCGAAGTGCGGTTTGGGGACATCGTTGAACGTGATGATCTCGAAGCGATCGTCCTGTCCCAGGGCCTGCACGAACGAGGCGACGGTGTTCTTCGACTGGATCAGCTTTCCCTCGTGCTGCATGCTGCCCGAGATGTCGACGAGGAAGACGTAGTCCATGCCGGCTCCGTACTCTTCGAGTTCCTGGCCGGCGGTCATGGTCAGCAGGAAGAAGCCCTCTTCACCCGATTGGCGGGAGGTGATGAGGTCGATGCCGGTGCGGGGGCGGGAGGTGTCGAACGCGATGACCAGGTCGCGGGCGAGGCTGCCTTCCTGCACTTCGTAGCTGGCGCGGGCGTAGTTCGGGTTGGGGGAGCTGACCACGAAGTCGTCGGGATGCGACGGGCTGGCGAGTTTGGTGATGGGGATCTCGCTCTTCACATCGAGGGTGAGGGCGAACTTGCCGCGGGCCTTCTGGTCGATTCCTTTGCGGGTGACGGTGGCCAGGGGATAGACGTAGGTGGCATTGTCGTGATCGAAATCGAGCTGCTGGCAGTAGGTGACCTTGATGTGTTGGTCGGCATTGGCGGGAATGGGGAAGACCCGCAGTTCGAAGGTTTTGTAGTCGACCTGTTCCAACAGGCCGGGATCACGGCGGACCTGCTTGTAGCTGTCGTAGATCTGGCGGGCCCGCTGCTTCTCGACCACCTCGCCGACCATTTCCTGGCCGTTGATGATCATGCTGAAGTTGCTGACGCTGGCTCCCGCCGGGACGGGAAACGTGTACAGCGCCTCGACCGCCCGCTGTTCGGTGTTGTGGAACACCTGGCGGACCTCGGTGACGGCGATGCCATTGTTGATGACCACCGACACCTCATGCTGGCGGATCTCGAGGACCCCGCCCAGACCGCCGTCGGCAATCAGCAGCCCCGCCGCCTGGGCGACGTGAGGGGAAACCGCCGCCCCCACGGCCAGACAGGCCAACACCAACCACCGGGCCAACCCTCGACGCGAAAACAACTGGCTCATCGCACACCTCTCCGTTTCACAGGGTGAACTCAACTCGGGAACGGAGTTGTGGCTAAGCAGGCGGTGTGCCACGGCTGAATGATTTCGTTAAGTGGTTACGGGAAAATAGTTTATGATCGATCAACCAAAAGGATGGTTATGCACTCTGGTGTCGACACAAACACAAAATGTGTGGCCCATGTCCATTTTCTGTACGGCCTGCCGCACGAACAGATGGGGAACGGCAGTTCGTGGTCGAGATCCGGAACGCGGTCGGTTTGGATCGGGGTGCGGCCAATTGCCGAAGCTCAATTTGGGAACTGGGAGGCCCGACATGATGCCCCCGGGGACTGTGCCCACAACAGAACACAACTTCGTATCAAGACAAACCTGTCTAAATACAAAACCGTATCAGCATTCGCGTCTGAATCACTTGTTCGATCGTTTCGGTGATCCGATGAAAAATCTCGCTCAACGTCCTGAACATCATGTGAATCATACTGGCAAGCGTTCCCAGCCGACTTGGGGGCCATGGTGATTTGGCCGGGACCACTGGGACGACGGCCCTCGACCTTCACGACAAATCTCTCGCCAACCCATTGCCTACCTCGCAGAGGTTGCTTCTCTCAGCCCCGGGTTGCCGCCTCAGCGGCTACCCGGGGAACGCAATTCCCAACAAGAGCTGAACCCTGTCAGTGGTTCCTTTCGTCGTGGGCTCGCACAATGATCGATCCGCAATCATCAGACCGGGTATGGAAAGCAATCCCTTCAGGATAGGGGTCTTGGCGGGAATGGCCACCTGGGGTAGTCGCCTGCGCGACAACCCCAGGCTGAGGGAAGTATCCCCTTCGGGGAAGTTTCTGGATGGGCGAGGTGGTTGCTGGGGCGAACTCGCTACGGAATCAATGGATTGATCGTTTTCTTGATCCGATACACAAATGCGGTCAATGTCCTAAAAAACATTTCAATTGTTTTGGCGGGCAACCTCAGACTCAGGTGTGTTTGACGGGTGCTGACCTCGTCACCGCTGGGTTCCTTTCACGCCGTCACTGAATGGGGTCGCGTTTGGCGTCTGGCCCCACTTGGTAACGAAACCCTCCGGGGGGCTCGTTGCGATTGAGCGGAGTGTTGTCGGCGAGATTTCTGCGCTGCTGGCCGCGCCATGGTCCGGTCAGGTTGAAAACCTAACCTACGGACGGCTAGCGCTCGCGGGTTTGGAGGAAGAGGGCTTTCTTTTCGCCGGGGAGGGTGAAGTCGAACCCGCAGGTTTGGAAGAAATTCTCGGCGGAGGTGATGGCCATGACTTCGAGAATTTTTTCTTCGCGGGCCCGTTCAACCGCCGCGGCCACAAGTTTCTTGCCGATCCCATGGCCCTGGTAGTCGGGGTCGACGACGAGGCTGCGCAACTCGGCCAGCTTGGTCGAGTAGATTTCGAGGGCCACGCAGCCGACGATGCGGCTGCCGCACTCGGCCACGAAATAGCTCGACAACAGCAGCGTCAACTCATCGATCGTGCGGGGGAGGATTTTCCGCTGCAGCACGAACGGCTCGATCAGCACCAGCAGCGACTCGATGTCGGTTCCCCGGGCAGGACGGATGATGACGGGGGGAGTGTCAGCCATGAAACCGGCGGTCGGCGGGTGGATGGAGAGGTCGCGGTGCGTCTGATTCCCCGGTGTTCGGGGGGGCAGATTGGCAGGGTCGACACGGGTGAACTACGATGTGAACGAGTGCAGACTCGGACTGCCCTGTTCCTCTTGCATCCTCAGAAGTTCCCCCCCGAAAAGCAAGTCCTCCCGTGTCGATCCAGCGCCCCCAGAGTCACGCCGAATTCCTCCACGCCAGCCGTCTGATTCCCGGTGGGGTCAACAGTCCCGCCCGGGCTTTTGGAGGGGTGGGGGGGGAACCGCTGATCATGGATCGGGGGGAGGGGCCGTACCTCTACGACATCGATGGGAACAAGCTGATCGACTACATCGGCTCGTGGGGGCCGCACATTCTGGGGCACCAGCATCCCGCGGTGAAAGAGGCGATTCGACGGGCGCTCGACAAGGGGACCAGCTTTGGGGCTCCGACGAAGGCCGAGACCTCGTTGGCCGCCGCCGTCATCGATGCCGTGCCGTCGATGGAAATGGTCCGCATGGTAAACTCGGGGACCGAGGCGACGATGAGCGCCATCCGGGTCGCCCGCGGGTTCACCGGACGGAATGTGATCATCAAGTTCGCCGGGTGTTACCACGGGCATGTCGACGCCCTGTTGGTCAAGGCGGGGAGTGCTGCGACCACGCTGGGTGTCCCCAGTAGTCCGGGCATTCCCCCCGGCTGTACGGCCGACACGCTGGTGCTCGACTACAACGACGTCGCCGGGCTGGAAGAGGCCTTCCACCGCCGGGGGAGTGAGATCGCGGGGATCATTCTCGAGCCGGTGGTCGGCAACATGGGGGTGGTGATTCCCGAACCGGCGTTCCGCCAGGCGCTGCAGGATCTTTGCAAGCAGCACGGGGCACTGCTGATTTTCGACGAAGTGATGACCGGGTTCCGCCTGGCCTTCGGGGGTGCCCAGGAGCTGTTCGGGATCAAGCCCGACCTGACGACGCTGGGGAAGATCATTGGCGGCGGATTGCCGGTGGGGGCGTATGGTGGCCGGGCCGACGTGATGAGCGTGGTTTCTCCGCTGGGGCCGGTCTATCAGGCGGGGACCCTCTCGGGGAATCCCCTGGCGATGGCGAGTGGGTTGGCGACGCTGCAGGAGCTGAAGCGTTCCAACCCGTATCCGAAGCTGGCGTCGGAGACGAAGCGGCTGTGCGATGGTCTGGCCGAGGCGGCCCGCGCGGCCGGGCTGCCGCACCAGATCGCCGGGGTGGGGAGCATGTTCACCCTGTTCTTCGCCGAGCAGCCGGTGCGCGATTATCCCACCGCTTCGAAGAGCGACACCGCCCGCTTCTCGCGCTATTTCTGGGGGATGATCGACGAAGGGGTCTACCTGCCGTGCAGCCAGTTCGAGGCGAACTTCGTCTCGGCGGCGCACACCCCCGCCGACATCGACGCGACGATCGCCGCCGCCCGCCGGGTGCTCGCCAAAATCGGCTGATCGAGGCCGATGCCGGAGGAGTTCAGACGCTGGCGTCCGGAGGCATCGTGGGCTGAAGGGCCGTGATGTCGCGCTACCGCGTGACCTTGGCGAACTGTTCTTCCAGCCGTTTTTCGGAAACGGTGAGGGCGGTGCGCAGTTCCTGGGTGAAGACCGAGACGCGGAACTCTTCGAGCATCCAGCGGAAGAGTTCCAACTGCGGATCGGAGATTCCCCGGGCGGCGAGGGCGGCGACCCGCTGTTCGTAGGCCAGCACGAAAGGCTGCACCCGCTCGTACCCCTTCTGGTCGCGGGCGAGACCCCCCTGCTGCAGTTTCTGCAGGCGAATCGTCAGCGACTGCAGGTAGCGGGGATACTGCTGCAGCCACGTCCAGGGGGTGGAGACGAGATAGCCGTCGGGGGTGAGGTCCGCCAGTTGGTCCCTGGCGTCACGCACCGCATATTGCACGGTGGGCATGACTCCCAGCCGGTCGATGGCCTGTTTGGCCTGGGCGCGGGTCGCCAGCAGGGGACCGATCAGCTCGCAGAGATCCTGGGTGGCGAGCCCGATCCGCCGGGTCCCGCCGGCCGAGAAGTCGCGCCACTGTGCCTCATGGGTGGGACGCTGGAACCGGCCGGGGGGTTCGTCGCGGTACAGGGCCCGGTCGGCCAGCAGCTCGATGAGTTCCCCCTTGAGCCGCCCCGCCTGCTGAATGGTGGTTCCCAGCGGCAGCTTTTGTTCCAGGACCGGCAGATGGCTGACCTGGTTTTTCAGTTCGCGCTGATTGGCCAGCACAAACAGCCGGCGCAGTCCCTGCCGGCTGGCCGTCGCCGCCCGTTCGGCCGAATCGAGCAGCCGCAACGCCACTCCCTCTCCCTCGACCACCACGGCGGGAAAGCCGCGCACCTGCAGGCCCCCCTGCAGCACGGCGGTCTCGAGGGGGAGTTCGCCAAAATCCCACTTGGTGATGCCGGTGCGGTTCCAGCGGGGGTCGGCCTGTGAGACTTGCTGGAAACTGCGGGCGACCTGCACCCCCAGTTTCTGCTGGAGGTGAATGAGGTCGCGCCCCTCGGAGATGGTCTTCCCCTCACTGTCGATCACCCGGATGTTGAGCCGGAGGTGTTCGGGGAGATTGTCGATCTTCAGCAGTGTGGGATCGACCGGCTGACCGGCGATCTGTTCGAGATCGCGGGCCAGGACGGCGCAGAGATCGCCGGTCCCGAACGGCAGCGACTGAGCCACCAGCTTCGCGGTGTCGTTCGCGGGGACCAGCAGCCGGCGGAGTTCTTTGGGGAGTCCTTTGATCAGTCCCAGCACCCGTTCTTCGAGCAATCCGGGAATCAACCAGTCGACCCGGCGGCGGTCGATCTGGTTCAGCAGGTGCATGGGAACGGTGAGGGTCACGCCGTCGGCGGCATGCCCCGGATCAAACCGGTAATCGAGCGGCAGCGGGCTCCCCTGCAGGCTGAGCTGGTCGGGGTAGTTGGCCGCCGTCACCTGCGGCGAGTCATCCCCCAGCAGATCCGCCTGCTGGAAGCAGAGCAGATCGGGCTGGTCGCGCTCGGCCACCTGCCGCCATTTCTCGAAGCGGGCCCCATCGAAGACATGCGGGGGAATGCGCGTCTCGAAGAACGCCTCCAGCACTTGTTCGTCGACGGTGAAGTGGGCGTGCCGGATTTTCTTTTCGAGCTGCTTCAGATCGTCGAGCAGCTTCTGATTGCGCTGTTTGAATTTCCCCGGCGTCTGGTACTCGCCGCGGACGAGGGCATGGCGAATGAACAGCGTGCGGGACTGGACAGGATCGATGGGGCCGTAGTTCACGTTGGCCCGCTGCATGATCGCCAGGCCCCACAGCGAGACCTTTTCGGGAGCGGTGACGCAGGCGCGCTGGGCGTTCCAGGTCGGTTCGCCATACGACCGCTTGATGAGATGGGCGGCGAGGCGTTCGATCCAGCCGGGGTCGATCTTTCCCGCGACCCGCAAATAGCGGCGGGTGGTTTCAATCTGTTCGGCGGCGACGACCCACTTGGGGGGCCGGGGGCGGAGGGCCGACCCGGGCCAAAGCACCACCTTGGCCCCGCCTCCCACCTGGTACTCTGGTCCTTCCCCCTTCAGGGCGACATTCGACAGCAGGCCAGTCAGCAGGGCGCGGTGAATGGCCTGGCTGTCGTTGCGGCGTTGTTGGGGTTTCAGGCCCAGTTCGGCACACAGCTCCAGCAGTTGGCGATGCACATCGTGCCATTCCTGGATGCGGTTGTACGACAGGAAGTTCTGGTGGCACGCCTTGCGGAGCGCGCTGCGGGAGAGCTTGTGCCGGAGTTCGTCGAAGAACTCCCAGAGCTTGAGAAAGCCGAGGAAGTCGGAATCTTCCACGGCGAACTGTTCGTGACAGGCATCGGCCGCCTGCTGTTTGTCGAGCGGGCGTTCGCGGGGGTCCTGCAGTTCGAGCACTGCCGCGATGATGAGGATGTCACTCAGGCAGCCCTCGTCATCGCCGGCGAGAATGATGCGTCCCACGCGGGGGTCGACGGGAAGCCTGCCCAGCCGTTTGCCCAGGGGGGTCAGTTGATTCGCCTCATCGAGGGCACCGAGTTCGAACAGTGTTTTGATGCCGTCGCGGATCGCCTCGGGGCGGGGGGGATCCATGAACGGAAACTCTTCGATCTCGCCGAAGTTGAGGGTCTTGAGCTGGAGGATGACGCTGGCGAGGCTGGTGCGCTGCACCTCGGGGGGGGTGAAGCGTTCGCGGGAGAGATAGTCTTGCTCGCTGTAGAGCCGAAGGCAGATGCCCGGGCCGACGCGGCCGCAGCGCCCCTTGCGCTGGTCAGCTGAGGACTGCGCGATGGGCTCGATGGGGAGCCGCTGGAATTTGGACCGGGCCGAGTACCGGCTGATGCGGGCGGTTCCCGGGTCGATGACGTAGCGGATCCCCGGCACGGTGAGGGACGACTCGGCCACGTTGGTCGCGAGCACAATGCGGCGGTGGGGATGCGGAGCGAAGACGCGGTTCTGTTCGGACGTCGGCAGGCGGGCGTAGAGGGGGAGGATCTCGGTCTTGCGTCCGGGACGGTCGCCGGGAAAGTCGCGCCCGCGCAGCACCTTGGCCAGATCGTGGATGTCCCGTTCGGTGGGGAGGAAGACCAGGACGTCGCCGGTGTCGATCGCCGCCACTTCGTCGATCGCCTGGGCGATGACGCGGTCCCAGTCGGGTTCGTCATCGATATCTGTGGCCGGGGGGCGGTAGCGGACTTCGACCGGGTAGGTCCGGCCCGAGACGGTGAGGATGGGGGCGGGGCCGCGGGTGGTGGCGAAGTGTTCGGCGAACCGTTCGGCATCTATGGTGGCCGAGGTGATGATCACCTTGAGATCGGGGCGTCGCGGCAGGAGCTGCTTGAGGTAGCCGAGCAGGAAGTCGATGTTGAGGGAGCGTTCGTGCGCCTCGTCGATGATGAGGGTGTCGTACTGGTTGAGGAAGCGGTCGCGCTGCGTCTCGGCCAGCAGGATCCCGTCGGTCATCAGCTTGATGAGGGTCTGGGGGCCGGTTTCGTCGTTGAAGCGGACCTTGGAGCCGACCAGCCCGGCGCTGCCGGGGAGTTCCTGGGCGATGCGGGTGGCGATCGAGCGGGCGGCGATGCGGCGGGGCTGGGTATGCCCGATCAGTCCGTCGATCCCGCGGCCGGCCGCGAGGCAGATTTTCGGCAGCTGGGTCGATTTGCCCGAGCCGGTTTCGCCGCAGACCACGAGGACCTGGTGTTCGAGCAGGGCGTTCCGCAGTTCGTCGCGGCGTTGGCTGACGGGCAGTTCGTCGTCGAAGGGGATGGTGGGAATCGAGGCGGCCCGTTTGGCCCGGCGATCGACCGACTCCTGGACTTCGGCCGCGAGGCGGGACAGGTTGCGGTCGTGGGGGCGATTCTGCTTCGCCGTCTCGCGCAGGGTGCGGAGTTGCCGGCGGAACCGGAATTGGTCCCCCCGCATGGCCTGGGCAATCAGATTGTGAACTTCATCCAGCGACGACATACAGCCCATCCGACCGACGGAGAGGTCGGTTGCAACCCAGGCAAGAACCAGGGAACTGAAACCACAGGGGCGTCATCGAGGTTCGGGCGACGACGGTGGGTTGGGGAAGGGAAGGGGGAGACTCTCGGGGAGCACGGCTCGCCCGGGGAGAGGCGGCATCTTGCCTCAGACCCGTCTGGACCGCGCAAGGTT
>JBKDUK010000235.1:0-3503 GCA_046339535.1 Planctomycetaceae bacterium
CTTCATGACAGGTAGATCCAGAAGTGTCGGTCAGCTCAGCCGTGATTGGCAGGCTTCGAAGAAGTCTCGGCCGCGGTATCTGCGGACTGTTCGCGGAGAAAATGACCACTCTTCCCTCCCGACTTTTCCAGCAGGCAAAAAGGTCCAAGAGTCATGCCGCGGTCAATCGCCTTGCACATGTCGTAAACGGTCAGGGCGGTGACGGAGACCGCGGTCAACGCCTCCATCTCGACCCCAGTCTGCCCATCGACCCGCACACAGGATTCAATCCGCAAGCGGCGGGAATCAGCCGGAGTCAGGTCGATCCGTACCGAAGACAACGCCAGGGGGTGGCAGAGCGGAATCAGCCGGGAAGTCTCTTTGGCCGCCATAATGCCCGCAATCCGGGCGATCTCCAGCACATCCCCCTTGGCCACCCGGCGGTCGAGAATGGTACGCAATGTCTCAGGTTCCATCTCGACCCAGCCTTCGGCCCGAGCGATCCGCGTGGTGATCCCTTTGTCGCCGACATCCACCATCCGGCTCGCGCCGGTCTCATCAAAGTGGGTCAGGGTGGACATGAGAAATCACCAGGAAATCTTGTGATCGAACCGAAGAACGCTCCACCAGGAGGCGGATTGAGGTCGCACTGTACAAATCGTAGGGGGTAGGTCTCAGAGGACCAAGGAAAAAGAGGCCAGTCAGCAACTCTCCGGTGAAAACCGTCCCGACCGGCCCCGGTTTAACCCCCTCCGCACCCCGGCCGGCGCTACCAAACCACCGCAGAACCGGGTTGGGACCGGGTGGCCGATTGTCAACCGAAGTACGCGGGCGCATTGCCCGGTTTCCACTTGATGTTGCAGCCGATACTGGGCTTTTGGGTGGTCGGGACGGGACGGCCCGCCAGAACTGCGTCCACTGCCCCTTGCAGGTCGGCCCCGGTGATCGCGGCACCGTTGCCGGGCCGACTGTCGTCGTACTGACCCCGGTAAACCAGCTTCTGGTCACGGTCGAACACATAGAAATCGGGAGTACAGGCGGCCTGATAGGCCTTGGCGACCCCCTGCGACTCGTCAAACAGGTACGGAAAGGTGTAACCGGCGTCCCGTGCTTCGGTGACCATCTTTTCGAGCGAGTCGTCGGGATAGGCCGCGGGGTCATTGCTGCTGATCGCCACGACGGCCACGCCGCGAGCCTGGCACGCCTTCCCGAACTGGGCCAGCGCGGTCCGCAGGTGCTTCACGTAGGGGCAGTGGTTGCAGATGAACATCACCACCAGGGCCGGAGCTCCCCGAAAATCAGCCAGCCCGACTGTCTTCCCGGACACATCGGGAAGCTGGAAATCGGGGGCCGCGGTACCGAGGGGGAGCATGGTGGAGGGCGTCAGCGCCATGGAAGGACCTGCAAACAAAAAAGTGGAAGAAACTTTGACAGACCGTGAGACCGCGGAGTCTGAGGGAGAAACCGCAACCACTCCCGGAATCAAATCGAATGAGTTTAGCGGTCGGGTGGGAGGGGACCAATCCTCAGGCGGGAGAAGCTGGAACGCTGGGGCGTGACCGCAGTTTGTTGCGCAGCGCGACAATCACCGCAGGGGGAACGAATTTGGCCAAAGACTCCTCCTGACCCTCCTGGCCCAGCAGCGCCACCTGCTTGATCAGCGAACTCGAGATGTGCGAGTAGCCTTCGCTGGCCATCAAAAACACCGTCTCAATTTCAGAGTCGAGGGCGTGGTTCGCGAGGGTCATGGTGAATTCCGACTCGATGTCGGTCAGTGTCCGCAGCCCGCGCAGCATGACCCCCGCCCCGATGGAACGGAGGAAATTCACCGCCAGGCCCTCGAAACAGGCGACTTCCACCCGCGGCAAGGGGGCAACCACCTCCCGGATGATGGACAGCCGCTCTTGATGGGAGAACAGCGGTGACTTGGCGGGATTGATCCCGATCGCCACGGTGACTCTGTCGAACAGCGACACCCCCCGTCGAATCACATCGAGATGCCCCAGCGACAGCGGATCGAAACTGCCGGCGTAGACGGCGTGGCGGCGGTTGAGCGAACGCGATTCAGCAGGCATCGTGCAAAGTCCACAGGCAGCCTGGCACCGGATGAGCCCTCGGCCGAGGGCTCATCACGGGGCGAGTTGGAGAGAGGAATCAGGGTTTTTCCGACGCCGCACACTGGCAGACGAACTGTCCGCACCCCGGACAGCCCCGCCCGTACTTGTCGTGCACCGCCTGCTGGAGGTCGATCCCGGCCACGTTGGCGATGGTCGCCAGCCAGGCAAGCACATCGGCGAACTCCAGAGCCTGTTCCTCGCGGGTTCCTTCGCGCAGGGCAGCGGCAAGTTCCCCCACCTCCTCCATCAGCCACATGAAGGTCCCATCGACCCCGCGGGCTTCATCCTTCGACGAATACATCGTGCGGATCAGCTGCTGCAGGTCGGCCAGGGTCATCGCAGGAGCATCGGGCTTCTGGGGCTTGATCACTTGGAAAGTTCCTCGAGCAGTTGCTGGGCCGGGTTGTGCCCCGGCGTGGTCTTGAGCAGTTCCTGGAGAATTTTCACCCCGTCACCCGCACGGCCAGCCTTCCCCAGGGTCCGGGCCTGTTCGACCCGGTACCGGGGTTCCTTGGGCTGGCACTCGGCGGCGATTCCCCACTCCATGGCGGCGCGGTCGAACTCTCGCTGTTCTCCCAGGGCCTGGGCGAGAATCTCGTGGGTTTCGGGGTTCATCACGTCAATCTCGAGCGCCAGTTCGGCGTAGCGGCGGGCCGTCGCGAAATCCTGCTCGTTCAAAGCCAGCTCCGCCCTTTTCCGGCGCACCAGCGGATCGTCCCCATCACTGACTGCCAATTGCTCCAGCACTGGCTTGAGGCGGGCGAGTTGCTTGCTCCGCAACAGAGCTGTCGCCAGTCCCTTCTGCCAGGCGACGTGGGATGGAGCCTGCTGCAGCCCCAGCTCATACAACTCGGCGGCGGCCTGGTACTCTTTTTCGTCGAGGTGCAGCCGGGCGCGGGCCTCCAGAATGCGGGGGTCGGGGCGGGAGCGGTCGAGTGCCTCGTCGAGCCACCGGGCCGCCTCGGTCGTGTCTTCGGCCCGCAGCGAGAGCCGGGCCATCACGAGCGACGCCTCGGGATGCCGCGGCTGCTTTTCCAGGACTCCCAGGGCGATCTTGCGGGCTTCCTTGCGTTTGTTGACGTTGCTGAGGGCCAACGCGTACCGGGCGGCCACCGCCGGGTCGTCGGGTTGGGAACGGTACGCCTTCTCGGCGGTCGGAAGGTGGGTCTCGGGCTCTTCGGGAATCTCCCCCTTCAACTGGTCCACCACCCGGTTCAGATACTCGCGATATCCCTGTTCGAACCCGGCCTGCTCGACCTGGAACAGTTGCCGCAGCGCCTGCGTGGTGGAGAGCCCCTGACGGTAGCCCTCCAACAGCCGGCTGGTCGCGTCGGCACCAAACCGTTCCTGCAGGTACTCCGCATACAGCCGCGACTGGCAGTAGGCGAAGTTCCAGTCCCGCTGGTT
>JBKDUK010000236.1:0-8908 GCA_046339535.1 Planctomycetaceae bacterium
TTCCTGCGTCAGGCGGTCCAATGCGGGGCCATACCCCTCCACGAGCGCACCGGCTTCCCCCAGGACCTGCTCGCTCCCCAGGTCATCCCCCAGGCGATCGAGGCCCGGCAATCCCGAGGCCCCCAGATTGGGAACCACCGCGACGTCGGTCAGGCTCTCCGACCGGTCGATCTTCTGTTCCGAGACCTGCACTCCGCCTCCCGCCGCCCCCCCCGCCGCCGCTCCGGCGGCCGTCGCCCCCCCTGCCACAAAGTTGATGGTCTCGGCAATCGGGGTGTCGGTATTCAGTTGCTGGGTCACTTCTTCGGCCCCCCGATCCGGATCGGCGAACAGCGATTCAATTCCCAGTGAGACGTCGGGCACCTCGGTGGCGAAGGTCGCCAGAGCCAAGGTGACCAACGTCACGCAGTGTACCGCGAGGGAAATCAGCACCCCCGACTTCGAAGACGATTTCGCAGATCGTCCGTTCGCGGGTGTCGCGGGGGTTGTCGACGTGGCGGATTCAGCAACGGGCATGTCGCACGCTCGACGGGATGGGGGCCAGACTTCGCAGGCGCGAATCTCTGACTCCATTATCTCCGCAAGAATTCCTGGGGGAAAGGCTGATCGCCCTGCGAAAACAGCCGATTCTCTGCCAAATCGCTCCGGTGATTTCCAGACGGGCGCTTGGGGGGGATCCTTGTGAACAGCAGCAGCGTACCCATCCGCGGACTCCGCCTGCACAATCTCCACGATGTGCACCTGACCGTGCCGTTGCAGTCGCTGGTGGGCCTCGCCGGAGTCTGTGGTGCGGGCAAATCGAGCCTCGCCTTTGACACGCTGTTTGTCGAAGGACGCCGCCGGTATGTCGAGGCGCTCTCCACCGCCACCCGGCAGGCGCTCGATTCCCTCGATCGGCCCGATGTCGACTTCCTGGGGGACCTGCCTCCCACGATCGCGGTTCGCCAGAGGTTTCCCGAAGTCTCGTGGCGTCCCACCGTCGGCACAGTCTCCGAGGTGCTGCCGGTGTTCCGCGGTCTCTTCAGCCGGGAATCGCAACTGGAGTGTCCCCGCTGCCAGATCCCTCTGAGGGTGTACCAGGTCAGCGAGATCGCCTCTCAACTCCGTCAGCTGCCGGCCTCCACACGCCTGTTGATCGCCGTTCCCGCCTGTCCCGCGGTTTCCATCCAACAGCCTTCCGCGGTTGCCACAGCCGCTGAGTGGCTGGCCCGGGGCTTCTCGCGAATCCTCCTCGAGGGGCAACTCCGGCCGCTGACCGAATGGGATGGCGCAATCCCGTCAGCCGTTCCTCCGCTGATCGTCATCGACCGGTTGACGGCCGGCTCCGAAATGAGCCGTTGGCTGGAAAGCCTCGAGCTCGCCTACCGGTTCGGAGAGGGCCAATGCCTGACCCTGGCACTGTCCGATCAAGACCCCTCGGCTGACGTGCCTCCCGGTGACGTGCCCCCCGGCGGGCATATGCTGGTCGACGGTCGGACCTGGATTCGCCAGTTCTGGTCGCTCCATCGAATCTGCGAGCAGTGCCGCGAGGTTCATTCTCCCGCCGAACCGGCGCTGTTTTGCTTCAACCAGCAGCGGGGGGCTTGTCCGGCCTGCCATGGGACGGGACACCAGTCGGGTCCGCACCGCAAGTCCCGGCAGTCCCCCGATGCGGGCCCCGCCGACCCGGCTGAATGCCCCGAGTGCCAGGGTCGGCGGTTTCGTGCCGAGACTCTCGCCTGGCGCTGGCAGCGGCGCAATCTGGCCGAGTGGCTGGAGCTGTCCATCGCTGATGTGGTGCGGCTCTGGGACGGACTGCGGCCGGAATTCGACCAGTGGGATCCGCCCCGCCGGAAGCAGGCCGAACTGGTGGAGCGGCGATTGCAGTTGCTGGTCCGGCTGGGCCTCGGCTATCTGACACTGGGGCGCCCGCTCAGAACCCTTGCGACAGGGGAAGCTCAACGGGTGCGGCTGGCCGCCGCGCTGACGATCGAGCTGGTCAATCTGCTCTACGTGCTCGAAGAACCAACGGCTGGACTGGCCCCCGGCCAGCGGGACGCGCTGCTGCAGGAACTCCGGCAATGCCGCGATGCGGGTCACAGCGTGGTGTTGACCGAACACGATCCCGCCGTCTGGAGCGCCTGCGATCACCTCATCGACTTGGGCCCCGGCGGAGGAGCCGATGGGGGACGGGTGATGTACTCGGGACCTCCGGGTGATCTGGTCCATCAGACCGAGTCGGCCACGGGCAAGGTGCTGCGCGCCTGGCAGACGGGGACAGCGATGCTCCGTCCACGCCCGGCACGACGCCCGGTGGGATGGCTGGAGATCGCTGGTCTGAATTGCCAGACCGTGGCCGATGCGACTGTGCGTGTTCCCCTCGGATCCCTGACCGTGATCACGGGGATCTCGGGCAGTGGCAAGACCAGCCTGCTGCAGGCAGTGGCCCGGCAGCTTTCTTCCCCACAGTCTCCCACGGGGCAGCTCCCCGCCACTGTTCTGCCCGATTCCCAGACACCGTCGGCGGCGACACCGGCGCTTCCCACGGGCGTGGTGGAACTCCCCAACACCCCCATCGCCCGTACGCCGCGATTGACCGCCGCGTCGTTTCTGAAGATCGCCCCCGCGATCCGCCAACTGTTCGCCGACAGTCCCGAGGCGCGGGGCCAGAACCTCACCGCGGGACACTTCAGCCTGCATGCCGGGGCACCCGGGTTGTGTGAAGAGTGCCAGGGGCTGGGGACTGTGCAGATTGATCTGCAGTTCCTCCCCAACCTGCAGACCGTTTGTGCGGGCTGCCATGGACGGAGGTTTCGCCCCGAGGTGTTGTCGATTCACTACCGGGGTTCGTCGATTGCCGAAGTCCTGGCAATGCCGATCCGCGAGGCGTTGACCTTCTTCCGCGGACAGATCCGCATCCAGCGCCGACTCAAGACGTTGCTCGATGTGGGGCTGGAGACACTCGGGTTGGGAGCTCCTGCGCAGCGTCTGTCGCCGGCGGAAGTCGCTCGGCTCAGGCTGGCCGAGTTTCTCTCCCGGCCGCTGTCCACAGGGGGAGTGCTGTTGCTGCTGGATGAGCCAACCCGGGGACTGCATACCGTCGATCTGGTCCGGTACCTGAGAGGGCTCGATCTGGCGACCGCGGCCGGGCACACCGTGCTGGTCACGACCCACCATCAGGAACTGATCCGGGCGGCCGACTGGCAGATCGAAGTCGGTCCGGGAGCCGGTCCCGACGGAGGGCGGATCGTGCGTGAGGGAGAGCCTGTTGCGGGTCTGGTTCCGGAATCCGGCTGACGCGGTAACGGTGATCGAGTCGGCACAATCCTCAGGATCGGTCGCGAGTTCAAGTCGCTGGGGCGTGTCTCCGATGGCCGGAGTATGCCTCCTCGCAAACGCCCTGTCGCCGTCGCCGGTGTCCAGCCCATCCGCCTCGATCGACCGGCCGGTTATCTCGACCAGTTTCTGAAGTACCTCCAGGCCGAAGCAGGGATGGCGGGGAACACCCTCACGGCCTACGCCTCCGATCTGCAACAGTTCTTTGGCTGGCTGGAATCGAGGCAGATAGTCGGGCTGGGGGAAGTGAATCTCCAGGTGCTGGCCGACTGGTTGAACTCGATGCACGAACGGGGTTTGTCGGCCGCCACCGTCTCGCGGCACCTCGTCGCGGTGAAGATGTTCTTCCGCTATCTGGTGCTGGAAGCGGTCATCCCCGAGAGTGTGGCCGACCTGCTGAACTCCCCCAAGCTGTGGCAGCATCTGCCGCACGTGATGAGTCCCGACATGGTCGATCGACTGCTGGCGGCTCCCCAGGAGGGAGACCGTTACCGGCTGCGTGATCGCGCTTTGCTGGCGGTCCTGTACGCCACCGGCTGCCGGGCCTCGGAAGTGAGCGGGCTCTCCCTGCGGGGACTGCATCTCGACCAGGGGTATTGCCGCTGCCTGGGCAAGGGGAGCAAAGAGAGGATTGTGCGGCTGAACCCGCTGGCTCGGCTTGCCCTCGAGGCCTACCTGCAGCACGAACGGCCCCGTCTCGTGGGCGTGCGGCAGCCCGAGGCGGTGTTTGTGAGCCGGACGGGGGCCCCGCTGACCCGCATCGAAATCTGGCGGCTGGTCAAGAAATACGCCCGGCGCTGCGGTGCGAGTGATCAGGTTAGTCCCCACACGCTGAGGCACAGTTTTGCCACGCACCTGCTGGCGGGGGGGGCCGAACTGCGGGCCCTGCAGGAACTGCTGGGGCACGCCAGCATCGCCACCACCCAACTCTACACCCACGTCGAGCATTCGCGGCTCAAGGCGATTCACAGCGAGTGTCATCCCCGGGGATAAACCGCCGCGATGGTCGCTGCCAGACGGCGGTTTCCCAAAGGCAGAACAGGGGACCCGGAACGAAGGTCAGCGGTGTTCGGCTGGTTCGCTGGCGGGCGGGTCGACTCCGCGGGTAAGCCGAATGGGGGTCGCGGTGGCGGCCTCGAGTTTTTGCCGGAGCGATTCAATGTCGGGGTCGCCCGGACCGAGCCGCGCCGCCATCTGCAGCGAGCTGCGGGCCGCGGTCAGATCGCCGGCACGGAACTGCACTTCGGCCAGTTCCTTCCAGTCGGTCGCCTGGGCCGCCCGCAGTTCGATTCCCGAGGCCATCGCCTCGGCTGCCTCTTTCCAACGCTGTTGCTGGCGGTAGCACCGGCCCAGCAACCACCACGCCTCGCCGGTGTTTTCGCCACAGGCGGGAGCGTTCTCGGTCAGCCGGCGCAGCATCGGGGCCGCCTGGTCACCCGCTCCTGTGCGATACAGCTGGCGAGCCGTCAGGAATTGTGCCTGAGGATCGTGGGAATCGAACGAGATCGCCTCGAAGAAGTAGTGCAGAGCGAGATTCGCGTCACCCCGGCGATCGGCCAGCTGTCCCTGCAACAGCAGGGCCTGCAGCAGGTGAGGATCCTGCTGCAGCGCGAGATCGGCGTGGCGCCGGGCCGCGTCGTCCTCGTTCTGTTCGAAGTAGATCTGGGCCAGCAGCACATGCGCCCGGGGGTCATCGGGATTCTGCTCGATCGCCTGTTGCAGGTGTTCGATGGCGGCGGGGACGCTCCCCTGATCCTGCAGCAGCTCCGAGAGTTGCAGGCGGGTTTCCGAATCCTCCGGATTGGCCGCCAGGGCGGCCAGCAGCAGTTGCTGGGCCCGCTCGATATCCCCTTCCGAGGCGGCCGACTGCGCCTGGTCGACCAGCTTGCCCGCTTCCTGATGGGTCGTCTCGCGTCCCGTACGCCACTGGCAGCCGGCGACCAGCGCCAGGCAGACGAGCGCCGGGCAGAGCCCCCGCGGGACACGCCGGAGACGCAGCGCCCGACGCAAGGCGGTCATTGCTCCGAAGTGGACCATGCCTGAGGATTCGCGGGGCTGACGGACACGCGGGGACAGCAGCTCACCCACCCGCGAAACCAGCCCTCCGGCCGCGTGGGGCAAACTCCAGAATCGACCTCCTGTCGACTTGGGACGTGGTTCTACCAGAGACCCCGCGAAACCCGCCAGATCATCCCGACCCAACAGCCGCCCGGCTGGCCGCAGGATTGCCTCAACGTGACGACTCGTTCCGCCGCAGATCAGGATGAACCGGGGCCCGGTGGTCGAGCGAACCGTTCGGCAGTCTGGGGCCCGCAGGAGGAATGGGGCGTTCCGGAGCGTGAGGCTGGGAGGCTTCCCCCTTCCACCGTCCCGCACTCGAACTTCAGTTCGGCCCCGACGCTGCCAGTCGGATGTGTGGTCGCCTGGACACCATCGCGGTCTGGGCTGGCGAGGGGCGATTTGGCCCCCCGCTACAATTCGGCATCTGACACCGGCAGGAGAACCGATCGTGGGTCGAGTAGCGATTTTGGGGGCGACGGGAACCATTGGGTCCACTTTGGCACGGCGGTTGGCCGCCAAGGGGACGGAACTGATCCTGCTTGGTCGGAATGCCGAGAAGCTGGCGCCGCTGGCTGCCGAGTTGAACCAGCCCTCGCTGGTGGTCGAGGCGCACAGTGCGGCGAAACTCGAAGAGGGCTTGCGCCCCGTGGCTGAGTCGCTGGGGGGACTCTCGGCCCTCGTGAACTGCATTGGATCGGTCCTGCTGAAGCCGGCCCACTCCACCAGCGATGACGAATTCTTCCAGGTGGTGCAAACCAATCTGATGACCGCCTTCGCCACGGTGCATGTGGCCGGGAAACTGCTGCGGGAACATGGCGGGTCGATCGTGCTGTTCGCCTCAGCCGCCGCCGAGATTGGCATGTTCAACCACGAAGCGATCGCCGCCGCCAAGGGAGGGGTGATCTCCCTTGGGCGGTCGGCGGCCGCGACGTATGCCAACAACAACATCCGGGTGAATGTGGTCAGCCCGGGGTTGGTCAAAACCGAGATGACCCGCCGGCTCTGGGAGATTCCCGCCAATGCCGCCGCCTCGACGCAGATGCACGCTCTGGGCCGGCTGGGGGAACCGGGCCAGGTCGCCTCACTGGTTGACTGGCTGCTGCAGTCCGAGAACGACTGGATCACCGGCCAGGTCATCGGAGTCGATGGCGGTCTGGGGCATGTGCTTCCGCGGAAGCGGGCCTGACCCCACCTCCCGACCCTCCCGCCATGCAGGCCGCGCTCGTTTATCCGCACCAGTTGTTTCCCCGGCATCCCGCCGTCGAGGGGGCCGATCTCTGCGTGCTCGTTGAAGACCCGTTGTTCTTCCGGCAGTACCCCTTCCACGCGCAGAAGCTGGTGCTGCACCGCGCCGCGATGGCGCACTGGGCCCAGACCCAGGCGAAACAGGGCCGGCGGGTTGAAACGGTGGCGAGTGCTGATCTGCAACACACGGCCGACATCGTCCCCTGGCTGAAGCAACAGGGAGTGACACGGGTGCGGCTGGTCGACCCGTGTGATGACTGGCTGCAACGCCGTCTGACCACCGCCCTCGAGCAGGCCGGCCTTCCCTGTGAATTGCTGCCCGATCCGAACTTCTTCACCCCCGTCGAGGTCTATCACGAGTTTGGCGACCGGAAGCGGGTGTGGCATTTCACCGACTTCTATATCCAGCAGCGCCGCCGGCTGAACATTCTCGTTGAGAAGAATGGCCACCCGGTGGGAGACAAGTGGAGCTTCGACGTCGACAATCGCCAGAAACTTCCCAAGGGACTGGAGATTCCCGCACGGGCAGTCCCCAAAGCGACCGCCGAGGTGAAGGCCGCCCGCTTGTCGGTCGCCCGCGACTTTCCCCACGCCCCGGGTGATCCCGGGGAGTTCGCCTATCCGACGACACCCGCGCAGGCCCGACAAGGTCTCGAACACTTCCTCGACCAGCACCTGCTGTCGTTCGGCGATTACGAAGACGCCATCTCCTCGACCGAGACCTTCCTGTTTCATTCGGTCCTCACCCCCGCCCTCAACACCGGGCTGCTCTCGCCGCGCGAGGTGATCGACAAGGCGCTCGAACGGCAAGACGACATCCCCCTCAACTCGCTGGAGGGTTTCATCCGTCAGATCATCGGCTGGCGCGAGTATGTGCGGGGGGTCTACCTCTGCCTGGGCCGAAGGCAGCGCTGTGAGAATTTCTTCCAGCACACGCTCCCGATGCCGCACTCGTGCTACGACGGCACCACCGGTATCGAACCGGTCGACACGGTGATCCGTCGGGTGCGCGACCATGCGTACTGCCATCACATCGAACGCCTGATGATTCTGGGGAATTTCTTCCTGCTGTGCGGCATCCATCCCACCGCCATCTACCAGTGGTTCATGGAGCTCTTTATCGACGCTTACGACTGGGTCATGGTTCCCAACGTGTATGGCATGAGCCAGTACGCCGACCAGGGCTGGATCACCACCAAGCCGTACATCAGCGGATCGGCCTATGTGCTCAAGATGAGCAACTTCAAGCGGGGGCCGTGGTGTCCCGTCTGGGATGCCCTGTACTGGCGGTTCATCGCCCAAAACGAACACCGGTTCATCAAGAACCCCCGCATGAGCCTGCCGGTGCGGCAGGCGGCCTTGATGGGGACGAAACTGCGGGATCACATCGACACCGCGGAACGGTTTCTCGAACAGTTGCATGGCGGTTCGGGAGCACGGGCTGCGGTGAGGAAAGGACCATGATGATGAGCGAACCCAGCGGCCAGACGCCGCGCGGACGCGTGCTGTTGACCGGCGCGACCGGATATGTGGGGGGCCGGCTGCTGCGGCTGCTGGAGGAGCGGGGAGTCCCCGTTCGCTGTCTTGCTCGCCGTCCCGCCGCTCTGACGGGCAAGGTCGGTCCCACCACCGAGGTGGTGGCGGGGGATGTGCTCGACGCGGCCTCGCTGGTGACCCCGATGACGGGCATCGACACCGCGTACTACTTCGTCCACTCGATGGGAGACCAGAAAGACTTCGAGGCCCAGGACCGGCTCGCGGCGCAGAACTTCGCCGAGGCGGCCGCCGCAGCCGGGGTCAAACGGCTGATTTACCTCGGCGGCCTGGGGAACCCCGACGAGCGTCTGTCGAAGCACCTCCGCAGCCGGCAGGAGACGGGAGACGTGCTGCGCGCCAGCCATCCGCAGGTCATCGAGTTCCGCGCGTCGATTGTGATTGGCTCGGGCAGTCTGTCGTTCGAGATGATCCGGGCTCTCGTCGAGCGGCTTCCCATCATGATCTGCCCCCGCTGGGTCCAGGTGAAGGCCCAGCCCATCGCCATTGAGGATCTGCTCGAATACCTCCTGGCGGCACTCGACCTGCCTCAGGGGCTGTCGCTGGTCTTCGAAATCGGCGGACCCGACCAGCTCTCGTATGGTGAGATCATGCAGGAGTATGCCCGCCAGCGGGGCCTGAAGCGGTGGATGATTCCCGTCCCGCTGCTCACGCCGTATCTCTCGAGCCTCTGGCTGGGACTGGTCACCCCGCTGTACGCCCGCGTGGGCCGCAAGCTGGTCGAGAGTCTGCG